>CAZSRB010000030.1:0-2828 GCA_964609065.1 uncultured Acidibacter sp.
GGTCTGCCCGCTGCAGTGGGCGCGCAATTTGCGAACCCCGATGCCTTGGTTATTGATATAGACGGTGATGCGTCGATTCGTATGAATATCGGCGAGCTTGAGACGGTGACCACCTATAACTTACCCGTCAAAGTCGTGGTGCTGAATAACTTTGGCGATGGGATGGTTAAGCAGTGGCAGAAGCTTTTTTTCAAAGGCCGTCTATCTGCGAGCGATAAGTCACTACATAAAAAAGATTTCATCAAGACAGCGCAGGCTGATGGTTTCGAGTTTGCGGCCCGTCTCGACAAAAAGTCTGATGTACCAAAAGTCATCAAGGAATTTATTGAATTTAAGGGCCCTGCATTTCTCGAAGTGATCATTGACCCAGACGCTGGGGTTTATCCGATGGTCGGACCGGGCCAGTCTTATGATGCAATGATTACCGGAGACTTCATTAAAGCCCGGCATGCGGTGGCTGATCCGCAAAGCCCCGGCCCGTCACAAATGTTCTGAGTCCCAAAGTAGATTGCGGCCGGCGGGGACATCGAGTGACAGCGATTTAATCAACGCGTACACCGGCAAGCCCGAACGTAACCCGAGCTCCTCGCTGGCAGCCGGTGTGACCGAGGCGAGCAGTCGTTGCTGTCCGATCGAGAGCTCAACGAGCATCGTTTGTGATGTCTGAGGAATTAAGCGCTCGATACGGCAAGCAAGCTTATTACGCACGGATAAACCGCTCGGCGGTTCGAGCGCCAAAATCACTTCGTGTGCAGGCACATAGACCCGTAGGGGTAGGGCGCGTGCAGGGAGCTTCCACTCACCCGCCTGTAGAGGCAGGAACAGCGACTGCCCCTCCAGTAAACCCACAGCTGGGCAGCCCTCGACGAGAGTCAGGTCATTCAGTTTTAACAAGCTACCTGCATCACGACGGTCAGACAACATAGGTGTGTCCGCTTTGCCCATCAGAGACTCAATGCTACCAGCCGCTTTAATTTTTCCTTGATCAATCAATACGAGCTGATCGGCTAGACGCATCACCTCGGCAAGGCTGTGTGTCACATGCACAATTGGGATATTGAATTCGTGTTTGATTTCGTCCAAGAGATCAAGAATTTCACTGCGTTTCTTCGTATCTAACGATGCGAGAGGCTCATCCAATAGTAAAAGTTTTGAGTTGGATAGTAATGCGCGGCCCAATGCAACCCGTTGTTTTTCGCCACCCGATAATTCGCGCGGCCAGCGGGCAAGTAGGCGATCTAAACCGAGAACCCCAATGACGTGGTGCGGGGATGGGCTTGAATGGGATGGATCACGTCGTCGTCGATGTCCAAACAACAAGTTATCAATCACGTTTAGGTGTGGGAACAAGAGAGCATCTTGTGGTACCCAACCTATCTGGCGCTGATAGGGGGCCTTAAAAGCTTGAGTGCTTGTATCAACGAGTATCTCTTTACCTAATTTGATGATACCGCGATCAGGCGCCAGATTTCCGTTAATTAAGTCAAGTAGAGTAGATTTGCCTGCTCCCGACGGCCCAAAGATTGCAGTGCATTTGCCATGGATGTCTAGACGACATTCCAATAAAAACGACTCGCGGGCGATCGAGACATCAATGGACAGCACAGGCAAATCAGCCATGAGTGGGTGCCGCGGTGATCATGTGGAGGCCTTACCATGCCAGCGCTGCGCTCGCCGGCCTAACCACTCCGCTGCCAGTAGCGCAAGCATGGCAATAAACAAAGAAATCATGGCCAGTCTTAATGCGAGCGCTTCGCCGCCGGGTATCTGTAGGGCGCTATAAATGGCGAGCGCAAGGGTTTGTGTTTCGCCCGGGACATTGGCGGCAAACGTGATGACCGCGCCAAATTCGCCTAGGCTAATTGCAAAGCCTAAGATGGCCGCAGACAACACCCCTGGCAAGCTTAGCGGTAGAGTGATCGAGCGGAAGCGATCCCACGGGTCAGCGCCAAGACTGGCGGCTGCTCTCTCAAGTCGAGGGTCAATATTTTCCAGCGAGAGTCTGATGCTGCGCACCATGATCGGTAGCGCCACAATACCCGCAGCCAATGCGGCACCTTCAGCGGTGAAGACTAGGCGTACCCCCAGCACTTGATCTAACCATTGGCCAATTGGACTTTGAATACCTAGGGTTAATAACAAGGCGTACCCGACTACGACGGGCGGCAGCACCAGAGGTGCATGCACCAAGGCGTCCAAGACGGCGAGCCCCGCGAAGCGTTTGCGTGCTAGCACCCAGCCGAGCAAAATGGCTAGCGGTAAAGTAAAAGCGAGTGAACGCGCCGCGACACTCAAACTGGTGATAATCGCCTGCCATTCAACGCCGGAATCGGTGGGTATCAAGCTGGAGCCCTATAGTTAGCCAATGAAATATTTACACACCATGGTCCGAGTGGCCGACCTCGATGTCTCCCTGAGATTTTATCGTGATGCGCTCGGTCTGGAAGAACTGTCCCGTAAAGACTCTCCACAAGGCCGTTTCACCTTGGTGTTTTTGGCGGCGCCGGGAGATCATTCGGCGCAGGTGGAGCTCACTTACAACTGGGATCCGGAGTCCTACTCGGGCGGGCGCAATTTTGGCCATATCGCGTACGCGGTACCCAACATATATGCGCATTGTGAGCGACTCCAAGCGAATGGGGTGGTGATTCTGCGGCCACCGCGTGACGGGCGGATGGCCTTTGTTCGGTCTCCTGATGGCATTTCGATCGAGCTTTTGCAGCAGGGCTCGGCGTTGGCGCCGAAAGAGCCGTGGGTATCAATGCCAAATACGGGAGTCTGGTAGTGAGTATGTCAAATATTGCTAATCGCTTGCTCAGGCAGGCGGC
>CAZSRB010000030.1:2928-7974 GCA_964609065.1 uncultured Acidibacter sp.
CCCCAATTGTCCGCAACCCACGCCAAGTGGTTATCTGACCTTGAGCAAACAGACGTGAACGGGATGGCTGATTATTTATCGCGAGTGGTTCCCCGCTAAGTAGGTCAAGACCATCGAACAGATTAGTCATCGCGTGACAATCACTAAGTCGTATCGTTCCCTGTGGATGCTGATCTGCACTGCGTTGCTTACTGCAGGATGCGCGCTGTCACCGCGTTCTGATGTTGGCGCGACCTTGGAATCGATCGATACTGAGAGCGGGTATCGTGCGTCATCGATCCTATTGCGACGACCTGATGATGGCATGCTCGTTATCCTAAGTTTCTCGGGTGGTGGCATGCGGGCATCAGCAATGGCCTATGGCGTACTTGAGCAGCTGGCCCAAGAGACGCTGCCGAGCCATCCACATGCGACTAACCCGGCAAATGGTCTACAGGACGAATCTCTCATCGAAACTGTCGATGTTATTTCTGCTGTCTCGGGTGGGGCTGTGCCTGCCGCGTACTACGTCCTGCATGGCGACCAAATGTTTGAGGATTTTGCAGATCGCTATCTCTATCGAGATATTAATTCTGCTCTGCGCAAGCGGCTACTTTTGAGCCCACAAAACTGGTGGCGATTGACGGATAAGCACTTCAGCCGGTCGGATATCTTAGCTGAATTTTTTGATAGCAAATTATTTGGTAATGCTCGCTACCAAGATTTAGATCAATCGGGAAGACGACCATTTTTGATTATCAATGCAACTGATATCGGTGCGGCGACGCGATTTGAATTTACTCAGGATGAGTTTGATCGCGTATGTCTTAATCTTGATGACTGGTCGATCAGTCGAGCGGTGACAGCCTCATCCGCTGTACCGGCCCTGATCACGCCTGTCACACTGCATAGTCGTGCGGGTGAATGTGGGTATCGTTTGCCAGCTTGGGTTCAAGAGGTCGTATCAAGTAGTGATCATAGTTCGCCTCGCTATCAGCTCGCGGTGTCGCGAATGTTGCGGGCGGATCCCAGTCGCTATCGTCATCTGCATTTAGTGGATGGGGCCCTCAGCGATAATCTCGGTGTCGGAGCGATCCTTGATGCTTTATCAGACCCTGAAGCAGGTCGTATGCGTCAGGACATGCCGCAAAAATTGGTGGTGCTGATGGTGAACGCAGGGGATTCGCAGGCTGAGCGGATCGGCTCCAATCCAGAGCCACCGGGGTTTTTTGACATGCTGCGGTTGATGGGAACTGTTCCGGTTGATCGATACACAGCAGCCAGTAAGGCAGCGCTACGCCAGCAATTATCAAATCGACTAGGGCATGAACGGATCGACTCGCTCTATTTCATAGAAGTCGAGTTATCTTCGCTGCTTGGACATCCCGAGTGGGGCTATCTTGCGACACTGCCGACCTCGTTTACGATCGAGCGCTCGGAGGTGGACGCACTTCGTGAGGCTGCGGGTTACTTACTTCGGGATTCGCCCGAATATCGTCGGTGGTTAGACGATATCCAGGCTTCGTCACCGATGCCCGGTATTTCTAGCGCTACCAGGTGATCGAAATTCCTTTTGTTTTGAGATAGGGCTCAAGCCCTTCTTTGCCGAATTCCCGACCCCAGCCTGATTGTTTATTACCGCCAAAAGGCATGGCAGGGTCGATAGCCGCATGCATGTTGACGCTCACTTGACCTGAGTCAATACGTCGGACCATCTGCATCGCCGTACCGAGATCCCGCGTCCAGACGCTTCCCGATAGCCCGTAGATTGTTGAATTCGCCGCTTTCACGACATCATCAAGATCATCATCGCCGAAGCGCTGTACACAAAGCACCGGGCCAAAAATTTCATTGCAGACAGGTGTCATGTCCGGTTGAGTCTGAGTCAGTATCGTTGGTTCGTAGAAATAACCGGGAGACGATAGTGCTTTTCCCCCGCAGGCAAGCTCTGCCCCCTCTTTTAGGCCAGCTTCGACGTAGCCTGCTACGCGGTTTCGTTGCTCGGCTGAAATAAGTGGGCCAAATTCTGAACTTGGATCCAACCCAGGTCCGATTTTCATGGCGCGAGCGGCTGCAGTGATTCCTTCAATGACCTGATCGTGCACATTCTCGTGGACGAATAAACGAGTACCAGCCATACAGTTTTGGCCTTGAAGAAAAAAACAGGCACGTGCGGCACCTGGGATCGCTTCTTCAAGCTTGGCATCCTCAAAGATAACAACGGGAGACTTTCCGCCGAGCTCTAAGGTGACTTTTTTTAGGTTACCTGCTGCGGCATGAATGATCTTCCTACCTACTTCGGTGGAACCTGTGAAGGCTATTTTGTCGACACCGGGGTGTGCAGCGAGTGCAGCGCCCGCTGTGTCCCCAAAGCCGTTGACGATATTGATAACCCCATCGGGCACCCCCGCCTCTGCGCACAATTCCGCCAAGCGCATTGCAGTCAGCGGAGTGAGTTCCGCGGGTTTGAGAACGAGCGTGCAACCTGTTGCCAAGGTCGGTGCGATTTTCAGCATCACCATGGGGAGTGGTGAGTTCCAAGGGGTGATCGCCCCGACGACGCCAATGGGTTCACGTAGCGTATAAGAGAAGACCTGCCCGGGCAGTTTTCCTTGCGGGGATGCTGGGATCGTCGCGCCTTCAATCTTGGTCGGCCAGCCCGCGTAATAACGGAAAAACTCAGGCACGACCATACCGCATACATATTGCGCTAGCGGCGTGGGGAGTCCGTTATCGAGGATTTCGAGTTCGCAGAGTTGTTGAAAATTTTGCTCGATGAGATCGGCAATTTTCCACAACACGCTGCTGCGCTGTGCGCTGGTGAATCGCGACCAGGGTCCTTCGAACGCCGCGCGAGCGGCCTTTACAGCTCGATCAATCTCCGCTTCGTCGCCCGCTGCGCAGTGCGCGATCACTTCGCCATTCGCTGGATTATGAACAGCAAAGGTCTCGCCTGAGGCCGAGGCGACCCACTGACCATTGATAAAATGACCGTGTGAGCGCGCCAGAAAATCTTTTGTGGCTGTGCTCAGTCCTGATTCAATACTCATCGACGACCCCCTCGAGGCAACCTCGTTTTGGCAGCGATGCTAAAGCCTGCTTGCGATGTCTCTAGACTCGTCGCACCGGCCGACCGGTCAGTGGCCGTGCGAGGGACGCTGCCCCATAGAGACCCGTCATGAATCAGGCTCCGACGGCCTACAATCCTCAGCCACTATGACGCACTCTAATACGCCCACTGACTTGTTGGATCCTCGTTCGGCTGACTTTGCAGGTCACATACCGCTGCTGGTGGTGGGAGGTGGAGGTTGCGGATTGACGGCAGCCTTGGCAGCGCAACAAGCCGGCAGCGAGGTTTTGGTCTTAGAGCGCGATAGTTCTGCGCTCGGTACCACCGCGATGTCCACAGGATTAATACCGGCTGCGGGTACGCGCATGCAGCGCGAAAAAGGAATTGAGGACTCCCCTGAGTTATTTGCTCAAGACATCGTGAGAAAAGCGAAGGGGCAGACGGACGAACAAATCGCCTTGGCATTAGCGCAGGCCTCGGCTCGAACGATCGAGTGGCTTGTGGATGATCATCAGGTACCGCTTTCTTTGGTGGACAGTTTTTTGTATCCCGGACATAGCGTCAAGCGGATGCACGGCTCGCCTAATCGCACGGGCTCGGAGTTGATGGGCTCTTTGTCTGCGGCGGTAGAGCGTCGCGGTATCGATGTGCTCACTGAGGCGCTGGTGACCGACCTATTTGCTGATGCCGCTGACCAACGCGTTCGGGGAGTACGTGTACTTCGGCCTGATGGATCACATGAGGACTTGTCATGTGATGCCATAATACTGGCGTGCTGCGGCTTCGCGGGTAATACGGAAATGGTTCGGGAATATATTCCTGAGATCGAAGGCGCTACTTTCTTTGGGCACCCCGGTAACAAAGGGGACGCCATCCGTTGGGGTTTAGCACTCGGCGCTGCCGTGCGTGACATTCATAGCTATCAGGGGCATGGCGGTTTGGCTGCTGGACGCGGCATCCCAATTCTTTGGCCGCTGATCATGGAGGGCGGCTTTCAGGTCAATGTCGCAGGCGAGCGTTTCTCGAATGAGGCTCGTGGCTATTCCGAGCAAGCTGTCGATGTCGTAGCCCAACCGGGGCATGTTGCCTGGGATATTTACGATCAGCGATTGCACGAGCTGATGTTGGAATTCGATGATTATCGGGATGCGGTCGAGGCGCGGGCCTTGATACAAGCCCAATCCATCTCGGAGCTCGCGGCGCTGTGTGGTATCGACCCGCAGGGACTACAACGCACCACAGAAGAGGTGGCGCAATGTGTGCGCGGTGAGCAGGCTGATCGCTTTGGTCGAGACTTCACCGGCAAACCTGAACTATGCGCACCTTATTTCGCAGTCAAGGTGACAGGAGCACTGTTTCATACCCAAGGGGGACTCGCGGTGGATGCGAGTGGCCGCGTACTACGCGAGGATGGTGTTGCGCTGCCTAATCTGTTCGCAGGGGGTGGCGCAGCACGCGGGATCTCTGGTCCGTCGAGCTGGGGATACATGGCAGGAAATGGTTTATTGACAGCGACGACTTTTGGTCGCTTAGCTGGTGAGGCTGCTGCGGCTCTGCTTCGTTAATAAATACCAAGGATAATAACGATCAAAGATTAGTATCGGCATCAGATGCGCTCTGATCAAGAAAAAGGCCCGAAGTTCGTTTGAACTCCGGGCCTTCGTTTTAGGTCGCCGCCAGGGCGGCGATCCTACAGCGATGATGTTTTAGTTCATGCTGTAGTTGACGGTGAACATGTATTCACGCGGGCGGTTCGGAATGAACCCACCCAGGAATCCACGGGAACCGGTCTGCAGGACGTATTCATCCGTGAAGTTCTTCACAGCGCCACGCACCGACAAGCTGTCGCTGAGCTGCAATGCAACGAAAGCATTGCCAAAGCCGTGTGCTTTGACTTTGAATTCTTGCGTTGCTGAGGTGATGTAGTCGTCGGTTTGGAACCAGTCTGCACCGACAGTCATTTCGCCCAAAGCCGTGTCGAAGCTGTAGTCAAAGCC
>CAZSRB010000030.1:8074-21599 GCA_964609065.1 uncultured Acidibacter sp.
CCACAGGAGAGACCCCGTAGCTGGCTAAAGAATTCGCTGGCGCGCTGGTCGGGTTAAGCGACTTGAAGCTGCCGTCCATCAGGCCTGTGCCGCTTAAGAACAGCGTCAGACCATCCGTGGGGACTGCCGTGATTTCGAATTCCAAGCCTTTGACTTCCGCCTTACCCGCATTGGTAACCGGGAAGGTGGCAAGACCATCAACAATGACTTGCGCGTTCAGCGTTAGATCATCCGTGTTCGAGATGAAGTAGTTGGCATTCACACGCAGACGATTGTTGAACAAGTCCGACTTCATGCCGAGCTCGTACGTGGTGTTATTTTCCGGTGTGTAGGGCGATAACGCGTCGTTAAAATTGAAAATCGCGATGCCGTTGTAGCCGCCGGACTTGAAGCCCTGGGCCGCCGAGACGTAGAGCAGCAAGCGGTCAATGTTCTCACTCTCGGTCGGGACGGTGTAATCCAATCCAAACCGACCAGTTCCTTCCGAGTAAGTGTTTAGATGCTCCACCAAGCCTGTCGCAGGGACAAAGGCCAGCGGTGTGACACGGGCAAAGTTCATACGGAAGTCTTTGTCATCTTCCGTGTAGCGATAACCCAACGTGAGTTTCAGCGCATCGCTGACTTGGTAATCAAACTGAGTAAAAGCAGAGATCGATGACGTATCGATATTCAACAAACTCTGCGAGATGGGCAGGATGGTGAACACACCTGGAAAGTAAGAGTTCCAGGCGAAAGCTTGAGTCGCTTCTTCACGGAATAGATACACACCCACCAAATAATTTAGCTTGTCGTCCATCGCAGATCCCGACAATTGCAGCTCTTGGCTGAACTGTTCGGCATCGGCTTCGTTGGAGGCTTCAATGTTGCCATTGCCGCTGAAGTCGTTGGTGAAGTAGTCCTTGGTTTTGACATAGCCCGTGATCGAGCGCAGCACCATATCGCCAAAGTCATATCCAATGTTCAAAGAACCAATGGTTTGTTTGGTGGTGCCAATCGGGTAGTTACGAAGACCGCTCGGGCGATCGATCTCTGGCGTGTTGAGCACGTAGTTACCAAATTGCGGGACCAGGTCATCCGAGGTGAATTGACGATTTGCGGGGACATTGGGGGTTTGCGCTGGGATCAGCTGCCCACCATCGTTCAGCGCATCGGCGTGCGAGACGGTCAGCGTGACATCCAGATTTTCGATGCCGGTGTAACGCAGCTTGCCACGCATGGCCCAGTTACGCTCTTTGCCTGTCGCCTCATCTTTGGTCGGATGAACGCTGTAGAACTGAGGCCCTTTGTAGGATTTAAACGCAGAGAAGGAGCCTGCCCAGCCGTCACTGCCGATCGGGCCACCCGCACTGAAGCTGATGCGGTATTGGTCAAAGTTACCGGCGCCTGCGCTGGCGTTTAACCAGCTTTCTTCGCCCGGATTACGGGACATAAATTTGATGGCACCTGCGAGCGTGTTACGGCCGTACAGGGTGCCCTGCGGACCGCGCAGTACTTCGACGCGCTCAATATCTGCCAAGGTAATGTTGTTACCGTTTAAACGGGCGAGATAGACATCATCAACATAAATACCAAAGGGTGATTCAGCGACCACCAGCGACGCATCTTGCTGCAACGAACCACGCAGCGACGGCGACAGGTTAGTCGGCGTCGTGATGTTGTTGAACATCTTCAAAGATGGCGCAAACCGCGCGAGATCACGCGCTTCGGTAACTTGTTTGTCTTCGAGCGCTTCGGCCGTGATGGCTGTCACAGGTACCGGTACGGTTTGGAGCGACGCTTCGCGACGTTCCGCGGTGACAACGATTTCTTCCAGGCCACCCGCCTGATTTTGAGCATAGCCACTAACTGGCAAGGCGGCGATGACAGCGAGATGCAACAGACGATTCTTCGGCATGAAACGATCCCCGTGAGTGTGTGAATCCTTGATACGGTTCCCTGCGTCCTACGCACAAACCGATATTGCCGAATTTATCAAACAAATGCCGTCCAAGGGCAGATTGTGTTGCAGTCTCCCCGGCCATGTTGCGAATTCACAACAAATATGTATCCAAAATGGATTCATATCGCACCTGAGCCCGTTTCGAAACGAATACGGTGCGCGCACTATCATGAGATGAGTTCGCGGATGCCTGAATTAGCAGCTGAATTTCCAAGACAAAACACCGGTGTCAGGCCATGAGTCTTGCACCTCAGATGGTGTCCTCTCGCTTGAGTCGCTTGCCTCAGGACGAGATCCATGTGGTTCGACAGCCCATCTTTGATCGTCAACAGCGGGTCTTAGCCTACGAGCTGATTCATGGTGTCGCGGGTGAGGCGCCCAGCGAGCCCCTCAGCGCAACCGCAAGTGCGGCACGAGTCGTTCTAGCTGCAGTGACCGAGATTGGACTCGAGCGCTTGGTGGGCCGAGCGACGGCGCACTTGGCTTTGCCTCTCGAGCTCGCTCGTGAGGGCTTCAGTTGGCCGCTCCCGCCTGACCAGACCGTACTCAACCTAGCAGCCGATGTCGCGATAGATGAAGTAGGCGACTCAGCATTGTTGGAAAACCTAGCCATCTGGCGCGCCGAGGGTTTTCGTCTGGCGGCTCGACTGCCCGTTGACTACGCGCTCCAGGCCCACCCTGGCATTTTCTCGCTATGTCAGATGATCCGATTAGATATGTCGGATCGCAATCCGGCGGATTATGTCGATACGGTTCGGCATTTGCGTGAGCAACGCACTTATCTGATTGCAGATAACCTGTCGGACATCGCCCAGTTCAATGTTTGTCGGGATATGGGGTTTCGTGGATTTCATGGAACCTTTCTGCAGCAACCTGAGGCATTCCCCACCCGCGGTTCTGCCGCGCCTAAGAGCTCTCGACTCGAAGTATTGGCTGCGCTGCAATCGCCGGATTATTCGATTGGCCAGATTGTCTCGTTAGTTTCGCGGGACCCTGATTTGGTGCATCGCATTTTGAGGACCTTAAATTCTTCGTACTACTCTTTTGATGTCGAAGTCACTTCGATTTCACACGGCATAAATTTATTGGGTCGCGATAAGTTGCTGCGCTTGTGTTCGATGCTGGTCTTGGCCGCCTATCGAGATCGACCGCCCTGGTTGCTGGGCAACGTCTTGGTTCGGGCGAGGATGTGTGAAAGCCTCCGTCGCGGCACAGAAATCGAGATAGGCGCCTTGTTTATTACGGGTATGCTGTCTCATTTGGATGCTTTGCTCGGGGAGCCGATTGCCACAGCCATTCGCGACCTTAAGCTCGCCGAGCCCGTCCGGGCCGCATTGCTACACCGCGAAGGTGAGATCGGCGATATCTTATCTTTGGTCGAAGCTTATGAGAGCGGGCAGTGGGATGTCGTCGATTACAGCGAGCTCGCTTCACCCGCAGATTTGCGCGAAGCTTATCTTGAAGCCTTAGAGTGGGCCGAGGATGCGCTGAGCGTGCAAGCTGATTAATGTAGTCCTGAGTCCGTAATTGGACTGATCGCAAACCAACGGCTTCGGGCCTGCGTCAGCTATCGCCCCATCAGCAGAGCTTAATAACGACTTTGCCGGTGTTGCGCCCACCAAGTAAAAACTCTACCGCGTCCGCAACTTGCTCGAGCCCATTAAAAGTCTGGGGCTCCACCCAAGCCTGAAGGCGGCCGCGATAATATAGATCCAAAATACGCTCAGCTGCTTCATCAAAGAATTCAGGGAAGCTTTGATTCTGAAAGCCGCGAATCGATGCGGACTTCCAATAGAGCTTTCGATACATACGAGGATGCGGAATGTTCTCGACGGGTTTGTCAAAGTCCGATGTATGACCGCTTACGACAAGTCGGCCGCGCATGGCTAGATGATCAACAAAAATATCAAAGATTTCCCCGCCTGCCGAATCGTAGGCCACATCGAGGCCATCCGGATATTCCGTGGTGAGTATGTCGCGCAGATTATCTTGCTTGTAATTGATGACTCGGTCAGCGCCGAGCTGGCCCAGCAATGCGCGCTTTTCTTCGCTTCCCGTCAGCGCAATAACGTGACAGCCACGTAACTTCGCCAGCTGGACAACAAAATGTCCGAGGCCCCCAGCCGCTGCCGACACCGCCACCGTGTCACCCGGGCGTACTTCGCCGATACGCTCTAAGCCGACCATGGCGGAAATGCCGCTCGGAATAAGCGCGAGAATTTCCGGGCTCGCTTCGCGGATCTTGAGGGGTTTAGATGCCTCGATCCGTTGATACTGCCGATAGCCATTGCCGAGTCGGCTGACCGCGACGGTGTCGCCGGCTGCGAGTCGAGTAACCCCTGCGCCGACCGCCACAACCTCACCGACCGCCTCGATCCCCATGTCAAAGGGTGGTTGGACGTCAACGTAGCGGATGGCGTTTCGACAAAGATTCTTATCGAAAATAGCATTACAGCCGGCGTAGTGATTACGTACGATAACTTCTCCGGCCGCTGGATCTTGCCAAGCTTGTTCCACGACATGGGTGGAGCTGCGAAAATCACCGGTGAGCTGCTGAATGATCAGTTTGCGATAAGAGTTTGGATGCGTCATCAGGGCTTTTGATTTGGCGGCTGGAGCGGACAAGGTTAGATTGCGGACTCGCACTCGTCCACGCGAATTGCGTCGATGATGAGGCAGACTTTTACTAGAACGTGCAGCAAGAGGTTATGTCATGCCGACAGTATTGGTGACCGGGGCATCGCGCGGCTTAGGGCTCGAATTGACTCGACAGTATGTAGAGGCGCCAGACGGATGGCGGATTTTGGCCTGCGTACGTGCACCGTCGAGCGCGACCGCTCTGCAAGCGCTAGCGGACGGTGCCTCAGGTCGGATCAGTATTCATGCGCTGGATGTCGAGGATCATTCCTCCATCGAGCGTCTCGGATCTGAGTTGGCTGGTGAATCGATCGACGTGTTGATTAACTCGGCCGGTACGATGGGTCGCCGTAGCTTTGCTGAAGAGGGTAAGCAGTTTGGTCGTTTTGGCGATTCAGACTACGAGGACTGGGCGCAGGTGTTTCGTCTCAATGTCATGGGTCCCATGAAAATGGCCGAAACCTTTGTAGAGCATGTCGCTCGTTCAGATCAAAAAAAGCTCATTACTTTGAGCAGTATTTTGGGTTCGATCGAAAAAAATACGATTGGGGGTTTATACGCGTATCGGGCGAGCAAATCGGCGGTTAATGCCATCATGCGCTCCATGGCTATCGACTTAGCCCGCAGTCACGGCATCATCGCGACCGCCTTGCATCCCGGTTGGGTACGTACGGATATGGGTGGCCCCAATGCGGATATCGATGCTGTAGAGAGTGCAGCCGGCATGCGCCGAGTGATTGCGGGTCTCGATGCATCCAAGGCTGGCCGATATTGGGTCTACGACGGCAGCGAATTACCGTGGTAAACGCGACCCTCGTCACGGCCGCCACCTTGTTCGTTTAGCTATTTTGTGAATAAGGGGCGGCCTTTAGTCGCTATACATTCCCCACATGGTGCGGCGACTCGGGTCATAAGCGGCGTAGGTTTTGCCAATCGTCGCCGGATTGCCGAGCGCTTCAACCGCTAAACTCGCCAAATCTGCGCGCGCGATGTAGCTGAAGGCCTGCGGATCTTCAGCAAGCACAGCGGTGCCGCTGGCTTGTCGATCGGTGAGGCCGCCCGGTCGGATGATCGTGTAGTCCAGGCCGCTTGCCCGCAAATGATTTTCTGCTTGGGTTTTGAGTGCGATGACTTCGCGTAGGAAGTTCCGAGCGGGTAAGGGAGCCGCCTCACTCGAGTCTCCAGCGCCGACGACGGTAATAAAAATGAATCGCCGCGTGTTTGCCGCGACGGCGGCATCAATCACATTTCGATTGCCAATGTAATCAGGCCGTTTGGCTTGATCTCCGCGTGTGGTGCCGAGCGTCGAAATCACCGTGGCAAAGTTGCCGGCTTGAAACGCGGCGCTGACTTCCTCGGCGTTGAGGGCATCCGCCACCACGGTTGCCACTCCCAGAGCTTCGAGCTCGCGGGTATTAGAGGTAGCGCGAACGGCTACGGTCACATCCTCGCCTTTTGCCACTAACTGTCGGACGATTTCCAGCCCAGTGGCTCGGTTGCCACCGAAGACTAGGATGCCGCCTTGTGGAGACTCATAGTTTGAGCGAGCCAAAATATTTTGGGGCTCGTGGCTCGAGCCGCTAAACCAGAACACATAGGACGCGATTAGGAGCGCAAAGGTGACCACCAAGGTTAGTAGGCCTTTTAAGATCCACTTCAGTGCTTTAATCATGACTGTATCCCCTCAAGCGCTTAGGGTGCGTTGGGCGGCGCGAAGCGCGTAATCCAATCTCGTACGGTCTGATACCAGAATAGCGAGTTTTGTGGGCTGAGTATCCAATGATTTTCATCCGGATAATAGACGAGCTTAGACTCGATACCACGTTTTTGTAAGGTGTTGAAGAGCTCAAATCCATGATTCACAGGGACGCGCAGATCGTTCTGTCCATGGATCACTAAGGTCGGGGTATTAAAGTTTGCCGCTTGGGTATGTGGGGAGTAGCGAGCAAACTCCTCCGGTCGTTGCCAGAACTCAAAAAAGCGCGCTTTCTCACCGCCATAGTCGGCGCCGATTTGGGTGTACAGGTTGTACACCGCAGCATGAGCAATCAGCGCCTTAAAAGGGTGTGGTCTTCCGAGTAGGGTGCTCGCTAAAAACCCTCCGTAACTGCCGCCACCCGCCACCATTCGGCCGGAATCAATGAAATCTTTCGCTGCAAAATATTGTGCAGCACGCAAGGTATCCTCGTAGGGCTTGCTGACCCAATCTGGGTTGATTGAGTCGGCAAATGTTTGTCCAAAGCCGCTGGAGCCATGAAAGTTATGCCAGGCGACGACATAACCCCAACTCGCGAATACTTGCGCATTCCAGCGCCACTGTACTGCGTCTTGAATGGCGTTGTGCGGGCCGCCATGTAAAAGGAGGAAGAGCGGATACTTTTTCTGCGGATCGAAGCCCGGTGGGTAAATCACCCACATTTGTACAGGATGCTCGCCTGAGCCTGCGTAAGTGACACTTTCCACCGCGCCCATTTTGACGGTGGAGAGCGCTGCGTCGTTGAACGAACTGAGCACCTCACTGCGTCCAGACCGCAAATCTAAGCGGACGAGCGTAGGGGGTTCAGAAAAACTTTGACGAAGGGCAACGGCAGTTGGCGCACGTCCGGGTGTTTTAGCGATCGAGAGTGACCCGAAACTCGATTGTTGGGTAATTGGGGTGGGTTTGCCGGGTCTTTGTAGATCAAATCGGTAGACACGCTGCGTTGCCGCATCATCGATCGTACTGAAGAGGGCGGTTGAGTCAGCGCGCCAGATCGGTTCGCCGACTGATCGATCCCAGTCCAAAGATAAATCAATGGAGTCGCGGTTGAGGGTACGAGAGCGCAGTTTTAAACGTCGTCGATCAGCATAAAAACCTTTGACCGACTGGGCGGAGTACGCAAGCCAGCGCCCATCCGGGCTATAGCGTGGTGTGTCATCGTCCGCGGGATTATCAGCCGTCAGACGCACGGCTGGCTTGCAGCCGCAACTGGCAGTTGCGATCAAGTCGAGATTGGGATCGACTCCGCTCGGGTCAACATTGGCGACAAAGCTGATTTCATCGCCATCCGGCGAGATGTCATAAGAAGTGTCGGAGTAAGAGGTTTTGGGTAAATGAAAACCGCTGAGTCGAGTGACGGCTGTGGGTTCACGACCGCTGAGATCGGTCCAAAAAATATGCGGTTGTCGATCATCAAGGAAATGATCCCAGTAGCTGATGGGCGCTTTGTCCCAGACTCGCGCTGTCATCTTGGACTCTTTACGCTCTTCCAGCCGAGCCGCTTGATCCTCCCAGCGAACGAGATCGGGCCAGATGCTCGAGATAAAAGCAATGCGCTTGCCATCGCTAAACCATCTGGGTGCCTCAACACCGGTTGGAATATCGGTTAGACGGCGCGCCTCGCCACCGGTCATCGGTAGCACGTAGAGTTGGGGCGCTTCATCGTCATCTCGTTGCGCGACAAACGCTAAATACCGACCATCCGGGCTGAAGCGCGGATTTTTTTCCGTAGCGGGGTCTGAGGTGAGAGGCTCGGCCGCTCCGCCGGCGACAGGGATGCGCCAAAGATCGGTGAGCGTCGCGTTGGATTGCGCGTCATATTGGGTGACGCTCACCACAGCAATCTCGCCGTTCGGTGAAATGACCGCATCGCTCAGTCTGCTAAGCGACCACATTTTTTCTGCCGACAGTGTTTCATACGCCGTTTGAGTCAGGTCGGGCTCTTTGGCAGAGGTGTAACTCAAAGAAAGCGTAGCAGTCACTACCAAGATCCAGCTGTCGGCATGGGTATTTTTCATGGCTCACTCTCGGTTGAAATGCAAACTGGACAATCGCCAGTTTGGGATAGCAACGTTAGCGTCACCCCGCTTTCAATCAAATCAGGAATGAGATGCGGCTGGCGGGTCCGATAATCTTTGGGCATCGGCTGACTTTTACCTGCGATGGCGGCGCGCACCGCCGCGACTGAGCCCTCGATCACTGAGACGCGAGCCAATTTTTGAAGCTCGGGTCCGATAGGTCCCATGCAGGTACAGCCAAGAACGATGCTGTTTGCGCCTTGCTGAATTAGTTTTTCGCCATATGCGTGTAAGGTACCGATGATGTCGGATTCCTGTCGCGCCATGCGCTGCATGACGCCTGTTTCGTCTGCAAGACGCTCCAGCTCGTCTTCGTTTTGTACGTGATGCAGCGCGACACATCGGGTCTCAAGTCGCAAACTGCATAGCCGCTCGGTGTAAAGAAAGCCCATCGAAGCCGGCCAGACGGTCACGATGCCAAAGGGACCTTGATCGGCTGCTTCGGCCAGCGCTGACTCACCCGCTCCGTAAACGGGTACATCCACCACGGCGCGTGCCGCATCGATTCCATAATCTGCGAAGGAATTGATGACAATGGCGTCCGCCCCCTCAGCAGCGGCTTGTTGACAGGCATCAACATACCCGACATCGACCAATAGCCGCTCATAAGCGGTAAAGGCAAAGAGCGATAAGCGCGGCTGAACCAAGTTGAGTTCGACACCTGCGCGAGCTAATGCTCGCAGATGAGGGGGCAGCGTCGGGCTTTGGCTACCCGATCCGATGATCGCAATCTTCATAAGCATAGAGGCTAAGCGATCCTCTTACCGGAGGCCATTGGTTACGTGCATACTGCGTTCGGTACGGTGATGGCTACAAGGTAGTGTGCGAGTCATGTCTTATCGAGACGCGGGGATCGTAGTGGGTGCAGCGCGGACGGAGCGGGCCAGCGCGATCGACCTCGTACGTCATTGGTTTGATGCGGTGCATCAAGGGCAGTCAGAGAAAGCGATGGCGCTGATGGGATCGCCGATGACCATCAGCATTTCCGGTGGGCATCGATTTTCTCGATTCGATGAGTTTCTGATCTTTGCGTCCAAGCGGTACGCGGGCATTCGTAAGCAGGTCGAAGCGTTTGAGGCGTGTGAGGCGCCAGGCGGGGTTGCTGTGTACGCACGGGGGCACCTAAGCGGAAGTTGGCAAGATGGCACGACCTTCGAGTCGGTGCGATGGTGCGATCGGTTTTTAGTGAGTCAGGGGCAGATCACCGACCTGCAAACTTGGAGTGATATCGCGGAGACTCGCTTGCCCTCTGTTGCCGATTGATCGCTACACTAGGATCCCATGAGCGAATTACTTGATCGATATATGGCATTGGCGTTGCAGATCGACTGTGACGGGGTGCACGTGGATTCTGACCGTGCGTCAGCAGCACAGCGTATGCAGCGCTCGTTGCGTCGTATCGACTCGGCGATCGGAGGCGCGCGTCGCTGGATTGGCGCTGATTTGCGGTTGGTGGTGTTGCCTGAGTACATCCTCACCGGACCCCCTTGGGGCGAAGCCATTCCGGAGTGGGCCGACAAGGCGGCGTTGGCGCTCGATGGTCCTGAGTATGATGAGCTTGCCCGTCTTGCCGAAAAGCATGCCGTTTATCTGGCAGGCAACGGCTATGAGCTGGACCCTCATTTTCCGGGACTCTACTTTCAGGCGTGTTGGGTTTTTGCCCCGAATGGCGAGCGTATTCTGCGCTATCGACGCTTGATCTCGATTTTCGCACCGACACCGCACGACGTGTGGGACAAGTACCTCGACATTTACGGCCTCGAGGCCGTGTTTCCGGTGGCGGTGACGCCGATCGGTAAGCTCGCAGCGATTGCTTCCGAAGAAATCCTCTATCCTGAAATTGCTCGTGCGCATGCCATTCGTGGTGCCGAGGTTTTTCTTCACTCCACCAGCGAGGTAGCCTCGCCAAAATTAACGATCAAACAAATTGCGCGACGCGCCCGTGCGCTCGAAAACTTGGCGTACGTCGTGTCAGCTAATAATGCAAGTCTGCATGGCATTGATGTCCCTGTGGATTCAAGCAACGGTTTCTCGGACATCATCGATTACCAAGGGCAACAGATGGTGGTTGCCGGAGTGGGCGAGTCATCTGTTGCGAGTGCATCATTGGATATGGCGGGATTGCGCGCGTACCGACGACGACCGGCGATGGGCAATATGCTCTCGCGACAGGCGCTTGAGCTTTTTGCGCATTTTGGTGAGGCCGATTTGCGCCGTGCGAATGGTTTGTTGCAGGGCGATAAAGTCGTCATTCCCGATCGTAGTTATTTCCAACAACGGCAGGCTGATGCCATTTCGCGCATGATCGAGCGCGGAATTCTTTGACGATATGCCAAGACGGGTAATTCACGAGGCATACGGCAGGGCTCGTGATGTCTTGCTGTTGCAGGAGCACGCCTCAGAGACCCCGGCTGCCGATGAAGTGATCGTGCGTATGGAGGCGGCCGCCATGCATATTGCCGATCTTCGTACCATTGAAGGCGCCGATACTTTTCGTTTCCCATTGCCCCGTACGCCGGGCTTTGAGGGGATTGGGCATATCGTGCGGGTGGGCTCAGCGGTATCTCAATGGCAGATCGGCGATCGGGTATTTCCGCCTTTGGGCTCTGGAACTTTTTGCGAAGAACTGCGCTGCAAAGCCGCTACGTGTTTACCCGCGCCCGAAGGCGATGCCTTGCAGCTAAGTCTGCTGACCGTTAACGGACCCACTGCGGCTGTGATGTTAGAGGACTTCGCATCTTTGAAGCCCGGTGATTGGCTAATTCAGAACGCCGCGAATTCGAGCTGCGGACGCTATTTAATTCGGTTGGCTCGTCTCCGAGGGATTCGCACAGTGAATGTCGTGCGGCGTGTAGAGCTTATCGATGAGTTATTAGCGTTGGGTGGCGATGTGGTGTTACTTGATGGTGACGATCTTGCGCGACGAGTCGCTGACGCTACCGATCACGCACCCATCAAGTTAGGGGTGGATGCCGTCTCTGGACCCGCGACACAGCGTCTGGCTGAATGTTTAGCCGAGGACAGTCCCTTAATTTCGTACGGGTCGATGACGAATCAACGATGTGAAATCGATTTTTATTTGATGTTCCGTCAGGGCATCACACTACATGGCTTAAGCTTCGTCCGACAATTCCGACAACGTACGCCTGAGGCAGTCAAAGCCTTGTACGCGGAGCTGGCTAAGTTGATGTCTGAGGGGCAGCTAGTAGCTAAGATCGCAGCCGTTTATCCCCTCGAAGATATCGTTGAAGCCTGCGAGCATGCCGCTCGCTGCGGCGAAGATCGTGAAGGCAAAGTCATCATCGCGTTCAATCACTCAACTTAATCGTTAACGAGCACCACTTTTCCAAAGTGACGTCGCTCGTCCACCATCTGATGGGCTCTCACTAAATCGCTCATCGGGAGTGTTTGATCGACAACTGCTTTAAAGTGACCTGAGGCGAATAGCGGTAGCGCTACTTCGCGAAAGCTCTTCATGGTAATCGGCATGAACAAAGCGCTAGATGAAATACTCATCGCCATCAATTGTAGATTTCGCATACCGATGTTGAGGCTGAAGCAAACCTTGCGACCACCCGTACTACCGTACATCACGATTCGGCCTTCGGCGGCCATGGCGCCAAACAACGCTTCTGCTGTTTCTTCGCCAATGGTCATAAGCCCGATATCGATACCATGACCGTGTGTATCCGCGTGTACTGCTGAGATGAGGTCTGATTCTTTGTAGTTGTAGGCGGCATCGGCACCCGCTGCGAGGGCGCGCTCACACTTATCTTGTCGACTCGCAGTTCCTGCCACCCAGCAACCTTGCCATTTGGCAATTTGTAATGCAGCACTGCCCACGCTGCTGGCCACAGCCTCAATTAGAACTTTTTCTCCGGCGCGTGCTTTAGCAACCGTCATCAGCGCGTGCCATGCGGTTAACCAGCCGACTGGTATCGCCGCGGCTTCGACAAAGCTCATATTGGCTGGCATTGGTAGGCTATGCGCTGCATCAAATAATACATGCGTAGCATGCGAGCCCCGAGCTCGCCCGAAGACTCTGTCGCCGACCGCAAAGCCAGAGACATTCGAGCCGATCGCTTCGATGACACCCGCTGATTCCATACCCATCACGAACGGGAGTTCTTGACCTGAGTAGGTGCCGGCACGCATGCGCGTCTCAGCGAAGTTGATTCCTGAAGCATGCACGCGGACTCTTAACTGGCCAGGGCCAGGCTGTGGATCATCCATGGATACCCAGCGCATGACCTTGGGTCCGCCGAAACGCTCGACTTGCCAGGCGTGCATCAGCGGCGGCTCTGGAAAAAGCTGAACACGGCTGTCTGATAGCGCTCAATAAAAGCTTGAGTCGGCTGTGTGGTTTGCATGTGTTTCCACCAAGCCGACAGTTTGGGCAGATCGGCGTAGGGGTCGGCAATCTCATATCGACTGGCAATGATGCTCATCAATTGTAGGCAGGGGAGCATTGCGCAATCGGCATAGCCTAGCGTCGAGCCCACCGCGAACGGTCCACTACCCATGAAGTGTTCGAGTTGCGATAGCGATTTGAAATACGCGTCTTTACCTGCTGCAACCTCTGTCTCATTACGTTTGCTGGGGTCTAGGCCAGCAAATAGAGGGCGTGTTGCCGCCATCACATAAAGATCCACAATACGCCCCAAGAGGCGCGCTTTGGCGCGTAGGAGGGGGTCTTGGGAGAGCAGCGAGGGCGTAGGATGCGCCTCTTCCAGATAATCCATAATGACCATGGATTCGGCGATGCAGTCATCGCCCACTTTGAGCGCCGGCATTTTTCCCATGGGATTCAGTGCAAGGAATTCCGATGATTTTAAATCGCCGCCGGGTATGGGCTGTATTTCCAAAGAAATTCCTTTGAGTTCAGCCGCCAAAACGACGCGAGCAACATAGGGAGAAACTAAGTGGCCATATAAATTCATGAGGAGGTTCCTCTAGTGTGCGGGCGATGAGTCAGGGTCATCCAGAAAACAAAGAGCAAGAGCGGCAAGGTTGTCAGATTAAGAATCTCCCAGCCCAGCGTTTCAATGGCGGTTCCGGCTAGTAGCGAGGCTGCAGCTTGGCAGCCAAACACCGCAAAATCATTGAACCCCT
>CAZSRB010000031.1:0-1819 GCA_964609065.1 uncultured Acidibacter sp.
GCAAGTTTTGATCTGGTCTTGTCTAATATTTTCTTCCATGAAACGAACGCGACGCATTTGCCGGCCATTCTTCGTGAGTGCCGTCGAGTCTTAGCGCCGGGTGGTGCGATGTTGCATGTCGATGTGGCGACGCAAGTGACGCGACTCGGTCTAGATGATCAGGTGATGAACGATTGGCAGGTACGTTGGAACGGTGAGCCATTTTGGACGGGTTTTGCCGAGACCGATATGTTGAAGGCGATGCAAGAGGCTGGCTTTTCGGCTGAACATTGTTTTGCCGATTACGCACGTCGTCCGGGCGGTGCCACCTACGTATTCGGTGCGAGTCTGCCTCATTCATGATCGCCGTGGGCGGGGAGACGGCGTATCCCCATCTCTTCTCGCCGTTTAAGTTAGCGGGCTTTGAGCTGCGTAATCGCATCGTGCACGCCTCGATGTCAACGCGCTATGTGACCGCGGGTAAAGTGACCGAACGTCTGATCACTTATCACCGTACGCGAGCACGGGGTGGGGCGTCCTTGTTGGTGACTGAGCCGCTGAATCTTTTGCCGCGCCAAAAAAATCCCCAAAAAGTGATGGTGTTGGATGAGGCGAATCGCGAGGGTTTGGCGCGCTGGGCGGCAGCCGTGCGCGCGGAGGGCTCGCATCTACTCGGGCAAATCCAAGATCCAGGGCGGGGACGTCACCAAAGTGGACGTAGTCACGATGCGATCGGTCCATCCCCTTTGCCGGATGATCTCAGTTGGACGGTGCCGCACGCGCTCAGTACCGAAGAGGTCTTGCAGCTAATCAAAGATTTTGCACAGGCCGCGGTCATTTTAAGAGATGCGGGGTTTTCGGGCGTTGAGATCTCAGCCGGCCATGGACATTTATTTCATCAATTCTTAGCGGCGCGCTCGAATCATCGTCAGGATCAGTTCGGTGGCGATTTAGCGGGACGGGCGCGTTTGCTCACCGAGCTCTGTTTGGCCTTGCGCGAGGCCTGCGGTGAGCAGTTCATCATTGGGGTCAAGTTGCCGGGTGAAGATGGGATGCCCGATGGCATCGATTTAGAGACCGCCGCTGCGATTACGCGCGAAGTCCATGCAACCGGTGTCCCTGATTATTTGACCTGGTGTTGGGGGGCGCACTCCCACACGCTAGGCTGGCATTTGCCGGACATGCACGGTCCGCGTGCGCCGTTTGTAGAGCGGATTGCCTCGCTTGCGCAATCGGCGCCGGGCGTCGCG
The DNA here is from genome assembly GCA_964609065.1 of uncultured Acidibacter sp. GTDB lineage: Bacteria > Pseudomonadota > Gammaproteobacteria > Steroidobacterales > Steroidobacteraceae > UBA964. Next base: position 1,230 of record CAZSRB010000031.1, read on the forward strand.
ATCGGGGCGCTTGGGCTGATCACCGACCCAAATGAGGGCGAGCGATTCGTTCGCGATGGGCTTGCTGATTTGGTGATGCTGGGTCGACCGCTTGTGACCGATCCCGCTTGGGGACTCAAAGCTGCGACAGGGCGCGAGGCGGAAATTCGTTACTGCGTCTCCTGTAACACCTGTTGGGGGGCGATCGTCGCGGGTGGGCTATTAGCGTGCGATAACAACCCACGTGTTGGCTTAGAAGACGAATGTGATTGGCAGCCCGCCGCTGCTGCGAGGCGATCGCGTGTGGCGATTGTGGGCGCAGGACCCGCAGGCTTAGAGGCGGCGTGGGTGGCGGCAGCTCGCGGTCATGAGGTCGTGGTGTGGAGCGCTTCGACCGAGGTGGGTGGCAAGGCCCGACTACATGCAGCCCTACCGGGCGGCGAGAGCCTGAGTAGTGTTTACGACTACCAAAAATTACGTGCGGATTTCTATGGTGTGCGATTTGAGCTCGGTACGCGCGCAACGGTCACAGACATCCTCGCTTTAAAACCCGATCAGGTCGTGCTGGCCACCGGATCGACTCCCGCCTGGCCGAGCTGGTTGCCAGAGGA
>CAZSRB010000031.1:1919-4398 GCA_964609065.1 uncultured Acidibacter sp.
AATTTGGCTGCTGCCTTTGCGTATGCCACCGATGTAACGGAACCCAAAGATCGCGCCAAAGGCTTGGGGATTGTCGCGTCGGCGTTTGGGGTGGGTTTTGCCATTGGCCCGGCGCTCGGCGGGTTCTTGGGCACGATCGGTGGTGAGGCGAGCTTGCATTGGCCGGGCTTGGCCTCAGCAGCGCTGTCATTACTGGCGTTGGTCGGCACGATGATTTGGTTGCCAGAGAGTTTGCCCGAGTCTCTACGTCGTCCGTTTGGTCGGGCGTCGCAGGCGAGTCCGCCCACAGACTCTTCTTCGGGAGAGAATGCCGGACAGGCAACCGAGCCAGCACCTACAAAGAAAAAGTCGATGTTCGACACTTTGTTCAGTCGACCGGTCTTACTCGGTCTCGTCGGAACATCTCTGATTGTTGCGGTTGCCGCGGGTACGATGCAGTCGGTGTATCAGTTCTGGGCGCGGGATTTGTTTGGTTATTCATTGGTGGAAGTAGGTCTGCATTTCACGGTGTTCGCCTTGTTATCAGCGGTGGGGCAAGCTGGATTGATCGGGCCGCTGACTCGACGGTTTGGTGAGCGGCCGATTGCCATCGTGTCCGTGATTGGTGTCGCGATCGGTCTTGTGTTGTTTGCAACGGCCGTGAATCCGCTCATGGTTTGGTTGGCGATTGGAGTGTTTGGGCTTGCCAACGGTCTCTATTTACCCGCGATTAGTAGTTTGGTGTCGTTTGAAGCAGATCCTCGCTCGCGAGGGTCGGTGATGGGGGCGTTCAACGCCTCAAGCAGTGCAGGGCGCATCATTGGTCCTGCGCTCTCAGGTCCCGTGTATTTCAAGTTGGGCCCCGCTGCGCCCTTTGTGATGTCAGCAGGTCTGACTGCGATCGGTGCCATATTGTTGGTCGTGGCTCGCGCTAAGGCGCGTTGAGTTGCAGCGACTGCGGTCACGCCTCTAGCTTGTTAACATGTCGACATGCGTCGACGTGATTTTGTGACTGGGACCGCCGTCGGTCTAGCGGGATGGCCAATTCTCGAAAGTGGCGCCGCTCAAATATCGCGTTCCAGTGCCTCGGTCAGTGATCCGAAGGGTCAATTTATATTGCGTCGCTCGCGCGGCGGTAATTTGACCAGTCTGGATCCCCACCGACCGCTGTCGTCGGCGGATATGGAAATCGCGGCCGATTTATTCCTAGGGTTGACCGCCATCGATGGCGCGGGGCGTTTGGTTCCAGGCTGCGCCGAGCGTTGGCAAATCGACGTAGACGGCCAGCGATATCGGTTCAGCTTACACCCGGATTTATTTTGGTCTGATGGTCGAGTCTTAAGTGCCGATGACGTGCAATTCAGTTTGCGGCGCTTGCTAGATCCCGCCACAGGGGCGCTATTGTCGTATCGCTATGACGCCATCCGTAACGCGCGCGCTATCCGTACAGGTAACAAAGACCCCAAAGAATTAGGAGTACGGATCGAGCGCGAGCGCGAGATTGTCATTGAGCTCGAACGCGCTGAGACGGATCTTTTGAAGCTGCTGGCTGTGGCGTATATCGTCCCGCAGCATGCGCTTTTACGATGGGGGCAGGATTGGGCCAAGCCGCCACAGATGGTCGTCAACGGCGCCTATCGACCGATTGCCTGGCGACAAAATGGCCGGTTGCAACTCGTGCGTAATACGCGTTTTCAGGAACGGCTCGCGGGCACTCGTGCTAAGAATGTGCGTGGTGCGCCGCCGTCGGGCGTGCATTGGCTCTTTGGTATCGACGATGCGACCCGACTACGTTTGTTTCGCTCCGGTGAGCTGGATGTCGCCCAGATTAGCGAGGGTTCAGCCTTGCAGCTCGCGCGCGAGGAGTTACCAACGCAGCTTAAGAGTGCACCGACGCACACCGGTGGGTGGGTGGGGTTCAACTTGCGACGCCAACCGGTCGCAGACCCTAGGCTCCGAAGGATGTTGACGCTGGCGGTGGATCGGGAGACCTTGTGCAGTAAGGTTCGCGCGCTCGGTGAAGAGCCGAGCGAGAGTTTAGTCCCTATGGCGGCGACGGATTATCTCGAACGCAGCGCCCCCGGATCCTCTCGCGAGCAACGCTCTGCCCGACTTGCTCGCGCTCAGGCCTTATCTCGAGAGTTGGGGTTGTCGCGTCAACAACCTTTGCGTTTACAGGCGATTTTTTCTTCTAATTCTTTGACTCAGCGTACCTTTCTCGCGTTGGATGCGATGTGGGCGCCATTCGGTGTTCGAGTCGATGCGCAAGGTTTGGAGTCGCGTGCCTATAGCGAGGCACTCAACGCGCGTCGATTTGATTTGATGGACTACAGCGTCTTCTCCGTGGTGCAGGGCCCGGCGAGTTTCATTAATCGCTTTCGCAGCGACTCTTTCTTGAATTACTTTGGCTATGCCGAACCTGAGGTCGATGCGCTGATCGACAAGGCGGAGCGCGAGCGCACGATTGAAGCCCGCGCGCGTGGGTATTTCGCAGCCGAGG
>CAZSRB010000031.1:4498-20094 GCA_964609065.1 uncultured Acidibacter sp.
GCGGAGCGCGAGCGCACGATTGAAGCCCGCGCGCGTGGGTATTTCGCAGCCGAGGCACGTATCTTGCGCGACCTACCTGTCATACCGCTTTATTCCGGGATGGCGCACCGCTTGGTCGCGACACCCATCACGGGTTGGGTGCGTAACGTGGGCTTGGCAACGCCGTCTTATTATCTCGGTAGATCCTAGAGGGGCGGTAGATCCTAGAGGGGGACCCTAGCGGGAGTACCTTCGACGCAGGGATGCGCGGGGTTGGTGTCGGGGGTCTTAACCCGCCGAGAAGTTCTGGGCTTGCGTCGGTACGAGACAGGGCGGAACATGCTCTTTCGGACTCAAGATGGCCATCGGGTTGGGGGTGCTCATGACACAACTGATAGTAGGGCTATGTCTTTTTCTCGGGATTCACTCGGTCAGCATCGTCGCGCCAAAGCAGCGTGATCAATGGGCAGAGCGATTTGGGGTGTGGGCGTGGAAGGCCGCGTACGGAGCGATCGCCTTAGCGGGGTTTTTGTTGATTTGGTCGGGCTACAGCTTGGCTCGATTAGAGCCGACATTTCTTTACCTGCCACCGGCTGGCTTGCGTCACGTCTCGGCGCTTCTCATGTTGCCGGTTTTCCCATTGCTGCTCGCCGCTTATCTACCGGGACGTATCTCTCGGGTCGCTAAGCATCCCATGCTGGTGGCCATTAAGCTCTGGGCACTCGCGCATTTGCTCGCAAATGGCATGCTAGCCGATGTGTTGCTGTTCGGTTCCTTTCTCGCATGGGCCGTGGCAGATCGTATTTCTTTGAAGTATCGCCCGTCTCGGGTCAATCCGCAGGCGCCTGCTTGGCGATTTAATGACGTATTAGTGGTGGGCTTGGGTTTAGCGCTCTATGTCCATTTTGTCACTCAAGCACACTTGAGATTATTCGGCGTCGCGCCGTTTTCTATGGGATGAAAGCTATGTCGATTTACGAAATGACTGCTAAAGATATTGAAGGCCACGAGCTGTCGCTTGCGAGTCTTCAGGGCCGCGTCCTGCTCATTGTGAATGTGGCGAGCCGCTGCGGGTTTACCCCGCAATATGCGGGGCTAGAGGCGCTGCAGCGCCAGTACGGGGATCGCGGTTTGACGGTGCTTGGATTCCCCTGTGACCAATTTGGTCATCAGGAGCCAGGGGATGAGGCGGAAATCCGTAACTTCTGTCAGACGCAATATGACGTTAGTTTTCCGATGTTTTCAAAGATTGAGGTCAATGGTGCGGGGGCGCATCCGCTTTATGCGTACCTTAAATCGCAGGCCAAGGGCGTCCTAGGAACCGAGGCGATCAAGTGGAATTTCACTAAATTTTTGATTGATCGTGAGGGGCGAGTGGTCAAGCGCTATGCACCGCAAGACAAGCCTGAGGATCTCGCGAGCGATATCGAGGCGCTACTTTGATCTCGTGGTTTGGTAGGCGTCGGGTGGCCGGCGTCGGTGTGCTGGCCTTCGCTTGGACGATTGTAGGTGTGGCGCTCGCAGTTGTCGCGCTCGCAGGTGCAGCGCTTGCGGGCGAGGCGCCGGCAGGCGAGGCGACAGCGACGCAAGTTGAGGCCAAGCCCGCCGAGTCATGGCGCTCCGGGGCGATGGTGGCGGCGGCCAATCCGCTCGCGGTGGATGCGGGTATCGCGGTACTGAAAGCCGGTGGCTCTGCGGTGGATGCCGCGATCGCGGTGCAGGCTGTGCTCGGTCTGGTGGAGCCGCAATCGTCAGGTATTGGGGGCGGTGCATTTTTGGTGCACTACGACGCGAAGACGGGCGATGTCATCACCTATGACGGGCGCGAGGTGGCTCCGGCGAGTGCGACACCGACCATGTTGCTCGATGAGTCAGGTAAGCCTTTAGCTTTTCCCGTTGCCGTACGCTCGGGTCTTTCGGTCGGTGTACCGGGGCTCATTGCCATGTTGGAGTTGGCGCATGCTGAACATGGCAAGCTGCCCTGGGCCACGCCTTGGCAAAGCGCCATCCAATGGGCTGAGCAAGGGTTTGCGGTCAGTCCACGCTTGCATCAAAGTATTCGCTATGCGCAGGGCTTCGGTGGTCTCAGTCCCGATGCGGCCGCATATCTCACGACAGATGGCTCAGACCCGTTACCTGTGGGCCATCGCTTAATCAATCGGGAATACGGCGCCACCTTGCGCCAGATTGCAACGGAAGGTGCGAGAGGTTTTTATCAGGGGTCGATTGCAGAGGCGATCGTGGCAGCGGTTCGTCGGGGTGATCGACCGGGTGGGTTGGCGCTGACGGATCTGGCGGCCTATCGGCCACAACGATTAGAGCCTGTTTGTGGGGATTATCGAATCTATCGTGTGTGTGGCATGCGACCGCCATCCTCGGGCGGTATTGCCGTGTTGTCTATTCTTGGGATTTTAAATAACTTTGATATGGCATCCATGCCCGCACAAGGAATGGCGGGTTGGCATCATTTCATTGAAGCGCAGAGACTGGCGTACGCCGATCGAGATCGTTACGTGGCTGACGATCGGTACGAGAGTGTGCCGCTTGCCGGATTGATCGATCCACAATATTTGAGCCAACGTGCGCAATTGATTCGCGCCGATCGGGCGCTTGATAAAGTGGAAGCGGGTGTCCCGCCGGGTGCGACGCCGCGGGGTAAAGATGCCACCGGTCAAGAAAATGGGACTTCGCACTTTGTAGTGGTCGATTCGCAAGGCAACGTCGTGTCCATGACGACGACAGTGGAAAGTATCTTTGGTTCGCAACGTATGGCGGCAGGATTCTTTCTCAATAATCAGCTGACCGATTTCAGTTTCCGCCCATTTGACTCAACGGGGGCGGCGATCGCCAATGCGGTGGCACCCGGTAAGAAGCCTCGTTCCTCCATGTCACCAACGATCATCTTTCGCGACGGTCAGTTTGAATTAGCGGTGGGTTCGCCCGGTGGTAACGCCATCATCGCGTATGTCAGCAAGGCCATTATCGGTATGCTCGATTGGGGCCTATCGCCACAGGAGGCCGTGGATCTGCCAAACGTGATTGCGCGTGGTCGGCCGGTGGCCGAGTCGCGGCTTGATCCAGCGGTGTTGCAAGCGCTGAGTGAGGCAGGGCACCAATTTCGCGACGCTCGCGGGGGCGGCGAAGGCTCAGGTTTACATGCGGTTCGCCGTCTTCCGAGTGGCGAGCTCGCGGGCGCCGCAGACAGCCGGCGGGAAGGTAAAGCGGAGGCTTTGCGCTAATCGATTGAGATTTAGGCGAAATCCGCGTCGGTAATCACCTCGCGCTTGCGAAAGAGCGACATCAAAAAACGCCCGCCCGCTTTGCGTCCGGTGAGCCATGCGACGCGAGCGCCATTGGCCTGCGGCTTGAGCATATGCTCAACGAGCCAGGGTGCAACCGTGTCGACTTTGTCACCGAGAATCTTGTAGGTACGTAGCGTCTTTTGGAAATCTTTGGACTGCGCGCTACCCATGTCCCGCTTTAGCAAATCCGTGACCACGATGCCCGGGCTGAGGTAGCAGATTTTGACAGGCCCTTGCGCGAGTTCCGCCGCGAGCGCCTTGTTGAAATAGGTCAGCGCGAATTTACTCGCGCCATATAGCGACATACCGGGAATCGCCATGCCATTGGAGCCAAAGCCCTCCATGTTGTAGATCGTCCCACTACCCTGAGCTTGCATCCCTTTGGCGGCAATCTGTGTGCCGAGCATCATGCCTAACAAATTCGTCTCTTGTACCGCACGAATATCCTTTTCCTGCATATCGCCGGCACGCTGGCGTGGATGACTAATACCAGCGTTGTTGATCCATAGATCCACGCCGCCGAGTTCAGCCACCGCACCCTCCCACAGCGCTTGTAGGGCGGCGCCTTGACTGACATCGCAGCGAATGCCCACCACTTGACTCGTATGGTCGGCGAGCGAGGCGACCGCTTTGTCGACTGCTTCCTGACTGCGCCCACTGACTACAACACGATGACCAAGGCGCAAAAATTCTTTGGCCATGCCGAGTCCAATACCGCGAGTACTACCGGTTATGACAACGCGCTGTGCTTGGCCCATCACAAGTCCCCCTTTGGCTGAGCGCTGATGATCGGTCGAGCTTTGCTCGATGGGGGCCCTACTCATTCGTCATGTCCAATCAGTGGTCAAATGATTAAGGTCGATCGGATCTGCGGGCGGCCTCGCTATGCTAGGCCCATGGGCTAACGTTTAGGCCACGGCGCATGTGCCGGGCGTTTCTGTTGGAGGGGTGGTGTCAGCAACAACGGTCGTGATCACGGGCGGAACCCAAGGCTTGGGCTTTGGCTATGCACGCGAGTGTCTGAAGCGTGGCTGTCGGGTTGTCATTAGTGGGCGAGAGCTAAGCCGCGTGGAAGCGGCCGTCCAACGTTTGCGCGAGGCCGTTCCCGAGGCTGCATCGTCCATCGTTGGGACTGCTGCAGAGATCGCAGATCTTTCGAGTGTGCAGGCCTTATGGGATTTTGCTACTCAGCAATGGGGTCGGGTCGATATTTGGATCCATAACGCGGGTTACGCGCGCACCGGTGAAACCTTTCTCAATAATAGCGCCGAAGATATCGAGGCAATGGTTCGTACCAATGTGATCGGCTCGATTAATGCAGCTCAAGTGGTTGTCGCGGGGATGCGTGCGCAAGGCGGTGGCCGGCTCTACCTGACTTTGGGTGGTGGTGGCGGTACCGGTCGTCTCGTCCCAGGTATGACCGTTTATTCCACCACCAAACGGGCTGTCAAATATTTGGTGAAGAGTCTCCTGAAAGAACGTAAGGAAGCCAATGATGGGATTTTGATCGGCACCATCAGCCCAGGGATCAATCTAACAGAGGGCATGATGCGTGAAATGGCAAAGCTCGCGCCGCAAGCGAGAGAGCGGGGCCTAAAACAGCTTAATTTCATTGGCGATCATGTCGAAACGACGACACCTTGGATCATCGATCGGGTCTTGCAGGACACGCGACAAGGGAATGAGATTGTTTGGTTGAGCTCAGGCCGCTTGGCGCGCCGCTCACTGGCTATGTTATTTGGCCAAAAGCGTGATGTCTTATCTCGCTATGCATTGGAGAAATGAAATGACACAGGGGATCCAGTCGGTCGTTGGCGGAGATATTTTGGTGGCTGCGACGCGGCTCAACAACTCGGCCGACGACCATGCGGGTGAAGGGCGTATTTTGCACTTTGATGCGCAGCTACAGCTAAAGGCTGAAATTGCCTTACCCCATACCACGCATCTCGTGGGTGGCTTGAAGTTTGACCCCTCTGGCGTGCTGTGGGCATTTGATAGCCAAGAGTTTGTGATTTTGAATCTACATCGCGATGGTCGCATTGAGCGGCGCGACGAGTTTGGTGCGAGACCTTATTCGCATGCTCACTTTCTAAGCGACGGTAGCGTATTGCTCGCGGAGCATGTGGTGGGCGATCACATTAAGCCCGAGATTGCTGCTCGCATGCATACCGAGCTGCCCTTCATGCCAGGCACGCAGCGCTTTGGTGATGGCCATGTATGGCATTTTGCGCCGGATGGCCGGCTTATCAAAGAATATGCTACAGCGACCCATGGTGGGATGGGGGGGTTCCTAGGGGTCACCATGTCAGCGGTGTCGGCCGACGAGAAGACTTTGGTGTATTGCTCAGAGACAGGCTCGCGCCTTATGCGCTATGACTTGGCTAACGACACGCAATTACCCGATTTGCAAAGTTTCGCGCCGCCATTTCCGCCTGGACCGCCGCCGATGTTTTTTGCGATGCAATACGGTACGCAAGGCGAACTGTGGGTGCTACGGGGTGGGTCCGTACATCGGGTAGATCCGGTCTCGGGCGACACACTCAGCGAGGCACCGCTTGAAGGCTTCGGCTGGGCGCTCATCGAACCCGCGGCTGGTCAAGGCACCGAGGCCTGGGTGAGTAACTTTTTCACCGGCGAGGTCGCCAAAATCAATCTGCAGACGGGTGCCAAGCTTGCGGGTGTGCAGACGGGTGCCGCAAAGGCGGTAGCGGGGCTGGCGGAAGTACGCTACTCGTAGCGCAGGGCTTCAATGGGGTCTAGGGCCGCGGCTTTTGAGGCAGGCGCAATACCAAAGACGACACCCACAATCGCAGAGAACCCGGCGGCTGCTGCCATCACCCAAAGCGGTACGTGTGCAGGGGGGAAGTTGGGGATCAGCGACGCGATACCCATACCAGCTAGCAGTCCAAGCACAATTCCGATCAGTCCGCCCAAAAGAGACAGCAGCGCAGCCTCTAAAAGAAACTGCACCAGAATGTCTCGTCGCCGCGCACCCAGCGCTTTGAGAATGCCAATCTCTCGCGTGCGCTCCGTAACGGAGACTAGCATGATGTTCATGATGCCGATTCCGCCGACTAGCAAAGAAATGCCGACGATTCCAGCGAGCACTGCTGTGGCTGTCGCGGTGATCTGATTAAATTGTTTGACAAAGGAGTCGGCCGCTTTAATCGTAAAGTCGTCTTCCTGGCCTGGACGAATGCCGCGACTGTTGCGTATCGTTCGCAAGGCGCGCTCACGTACTTGCTCAAGCTCCTCAAGATTCGTGATGGTGAAAGATACTTCCATGTAGGGCCGCTCGAAGGTGCCGGTCAGTGAGCGGGCCACATTGAAGGGGATCAGCACGCGGTTGTCCTGGCTGAAGCCAAAGATTTCACCGCGTTTTTCGAGTATCCCAATCACTCGGAACCACTCGTTACCCACAGTGATAAATTCACCCACCGGGTTATTGGGTAATTTCAGTTCATCGCGAACGTCCGTGCCGATGACCGCGACTCGTCGTCCGTTTTGATCATCACTGGCGGTGAGAAAGCGTCCGATGGAGGTCTCAAGCCCGAGTACGTCCTGGGAGCCTTCGGTAGTGCCTAGGATTTGGGGTGTCGCGCTACGACCTCGGTAGTTGGTGCTGCCTAACGGCGCGGCGATAATCGGTGCCACACTGTCAATACCGCTAACGCGATAGCGGAGTGCTTCGATATCCTCGAATTGGATACGATTGACTCGTCCTCGGCGAAAGTTCTCTTGCTCGTTAATCGCTTCGAGCGTCAAAGTGTTACTGCCTAAGTCGGCGAACTGATCGCTGATCGAGTCAGAAAACCCCTGTAACACTGACACGACGGCGATGACGGCCATGGTGCCGATCAAAATGCCAAGCGTAGTCAGAAAGCTGCGCAGTCGGTGCGCGTTTAGGCTTGCGAGCGCTGCACGGAAGGCTTCGCCAAGTACATTCATGCGGTGGCTCTCGCGTTACGTAAATCTTCGACGATATGTCCATCGCGTACGCGGATCGTGCGCTGACAGTAAGCGGCGATATCGGGCTCGTGAGTGACGATCACCACGGTCTGACCTTGTTGGTGGAGGGCATCAAACAAAGCCATGATGTCTGCGGAGGTGCGCGAGTCGAGATTGCCTGTCGGCTCATCGGCCAGCAATATCGACGGCTTGCCGACCAGCGCACGAGCGATCGCGACGCGCTGACGTTGGCCACCGGATAATTGGTTGGGTCGATGGTCGAGTCGATCCGCTAGACCCACTTGGGCGAGGGCGTCGACCGCACGCTCGCGTCGCTCGGCGGGCGTCATGCGTCGGTAGACGAGCGGCTGCATCACGTTTTGCAGCGCGGTCTGCCGCGGCAATAAAAAGAAACTTTGGAAGATGAAGCCAATCTCACGGTTACGCACTGTGGCCAGTTCATCCTCTGAAAGGTCCGAGGTGTTTCGACCGTTCAGCAGGTACTCGCCCTCAGAGGGCGAATCAAGGCAGCCAATGATATTCATCAATGTCGATTTACCCGAGCCAGATGGTCCGATCAGCGCCACGTATTCGTTGCGCTCAATCAGTAAATCGATATGCGCTAGGGCGAGCACGGTCTCCGCGCCGAGCTCATAGCGCTTGACGATGCCCTTAAGTTCGATCATTCGTCATCCGTATCGTCGGCAGCATCGTCTGCAGAGTCTTTACGCGCGGACTTGCGATCACTGACGCGCTCATCTTCACGTAAGCGACGAAGGGTTTTTGAGGGACCCGTAATGATGCGATCGCCTACGTTAATCCCCGATTCAATGACTTCCCAGCGATCATCCGAAAGCCCAGTCGTGACTTCGAATTTTTTGGCTTTGCCGTCGATGTCGACCCAGACATAGCGCTTGATCAAATTCTTTTCAGGATTTTCGGTCACGATTGCCTCAACGGGGACAGCGAGCTGTCGCTGGCCATCGCCCAAATAAATGACGGCGCGAGCACTCATCCCCGAGCGCAAGAGGAGTTCATCGTTAGCCTCTAAGGCTAGCGTCACGAGGTAGGATCGACCCTGACCTTCGATCGTCGGTGTCAGAGCGATTTTTTCGACTCGAGCCGGTAGTGCCGTATCTTGATAAGCCGCTGCGAAAACGTCGGCAGTTTGATCAAGCCGGATTTTGGCGACATCGCCTTCGTCCACTTTTACTTCAGCTTGGATCGCCGAGACGTCGGCGATTTTCATCAGCTGAGCGCCGGCCATCGCATTGGTGGAGGGGATGGCGACTTCACCGACCTTAATAGGCAAAGAAATCACACGACCGGCGACGGGGGCGCGAATCTCGGTCTTGGCGCGTTGCTCGCGAGCATCGCTCAAGATCGCCATCGCGCGCGTCAACGCTTCTTCGGAGCTGCGCAAATCTGCCTCAGCGACCACCCATTGATTCCGATCTTCATCGAGTCGGTTCTGATCAATCAGCTTCGCCTCAGCGAGTTTCTGGCTTCGCTCATACTGCTGTTTGCGCAAGGCGACCACGGCGCGTTGTCGATCAATATTGATTCGGTTTTGACGCACGCTTGCTTCTTCACGGGCGATGATGGCGTTATAGGTCTCTGGGTCGAGACGCAGTAAGAGATCGCCTTCTTGCACACGATCGCCCTCTGCAACCGCGAGTTCAATCACTCGCGCCGTCACTTCAGCGCGTAAATCGACCTCTACTTTATAAGTGAGGGTGCCGGAGGCGAGCACGCTCGGTCGCACATCCTCTGCGGCGGCGACCGCGATATCGACGGGGGTACCCTGAGTCCCCGAACATTGTCGAACCGTCAACGGCAGGCCGATCGCTAACACGACCGCCGCGCCCCCTAACCAGCGTTTGTCCCATTTCATGGTGTTATATATAAATACAACAGTATAACGCTGTCAAGAGGGCTAGCCCTGACGCGTGTCAGCCTGAGCGAATGCGAGGGCTGACGATCAGAAAATCGCGCGAAGGGCCATCACACCAAAGATTAAGACACTCGGGAGTGCTGCCACCAGAATCGGGCTGCGCCAGTTCGAGGACGAACTCAAGATCCGCCAACCGAGTGCGCCGAGGTAAGTGGTCCAGATCGCTAAAAACGTGAATGAGCTCGCCAAGGTTTTCCAGGGATGGTCGGCAGGCAGTTGCACGATGAGCGGGTCAATGGTGGTCAGTGATAAGGATTCAAGCGATGTCTGAGGTGGCATGCCGAGCACGCCGATCAGAATCAATACGGAGTTCAGCAAAGTGGGCATGGATGACCAACCGACGAGCGCCAAAGATTCTTTGTAGGTGAGCGTCACAGCGGTGAATTTGCCAGCGACCCAGTAATACAAGGCGAGTAACAAAAAGACGACGCTGAGCCCGAAGACCGAGCTCAGTGGGGCTGCCCAACGGACTGCTGAGCCAGAGCCGGCACTTTCGCGAATACGAAGGAGTTCTGCATCACTGATCTCGGGATTTGATTTCAGTATGCTTTGCTCGATGAACCAATCGAGATCGACGCGCTCGAAGTAAAGAGCGGTACCTAAGGTGCTCGCGACGATCAGTAGTACGATGGGTAGCAAGGCTTGGGGCCGCGCGCGTAGGTCGGAAAATACGTTAGCGGGCTGCAAGAAAATGTCTATCAATCGATTCATCGGGTCATTGTGCCAGACTCAAGCCGTGGAGGAATGAATTATGAGTAAGAGCAATAACGCTGAGGCGTCTCTCTCGATGCGACGCGGCGTTTTGATCCGGCGCATGATTTGGGGTCTTGCGCTTTCAGTGACACTGGCGGCGTGTAGTGGTGGCCTGCGTCGCGATGGCGCAGAGATGGAACTCAAATACACGGACTATGCCGGCGAGCCCGTGGAGAAAATCCTCACCATGCGGGGGGTCGATTCTTGGACACCCGTGTCGCGCAACCAACTTGTCATTTGGACCGGGATCAACGAAGCCTGGTTGTTAACGATCTGGGATAACTGTCCAGACTTAATGTTCGCGCAAGGCGTGCGGGTGACGCAGACCGGCCGTTCCATCAGTCGCTTCGATAAAGTCATGGTGGGTCGAGACAGTTGCCCGATTCGCCAAATCCAACCCGTGGACATCAAACAGATGCGCAGTGATCGTAAAGCGGCGAAGGAGGCTGTGCCTGCGCCATAATCCCCCGCATGTTGCAGGATGATCGATTTGAAGAAATCCGTGCGGGAGTCCGGGCGCTTTGCGGCCAGTTTCCCGATGAGTACTTTCGCAAGGTGGATGAAGATCGCGGCTACCCCGCGGAATTCGTTGAGGCGCTGACGCGAGCGGGCTGGCTTGCCGGCCTCATTCCCGAGGCCTACGGCGGTTCGGGCTTAACGCTGGCGGAAGCGTCCGTCGTGATGGAAGAGATCAATCGCTCGGGCGGTAATTCTGGCGCCTGTCATGGGCAGATGTATGTCATGAACGTGCTGGTTCGGCACGGCTCTGAGGCGCAGCGCCGCGAATATCTACCAAAGATTGCAGCCGGTGAGTTGCGCTTACAGTCGATGGCAGTCACTGAACCGACCACAGGCACCGACACCACCAAACTCAAAACATTTGCGGAGCGACGAGGCGATCGTTACGTGATTAACGGTCAAAAGGTGTGGATATCGCGAGTTCAACACTCAGATCTCATGATTTTATTGGCCCGAACCACGCCCTTAGCGGAGGTGCGGCGTAAAAGTGATGGCTTATCGGTATTCTTAATTGATCTCAGAAGTGCGTTGGGGCAGGGGCTATCGCTGCGCCCGATTCGCAACATGGTTAATCATGAAACCAATGAGCTTTTCTTTGATAATCTGGAAATCCCAGCCGATTGTCTGATTGGTGAGCAAGATAAGGGGTTTCGCTACATTCTGGATGGCCTGAACGCGGAGCGAGTATTAATTGCTGCCGAGTGTATCGGGGATGCCTATTGGTTTATTGACCGGGCGAGCCGCTATGCTCGTGAGCGAGTCGTCTTTGAGCGTCCGATAGGTCAGAACCAAGGAGTGCAGTTTCCGCTAGCAGAAAGTTTCATTGAAACGGAGGCGGCCAGTCTCATGCGTTTTCGTGCCTGCGATCTGTATGACGCCGGCAAGCCCTGTGGTGCGCAGGCAAATATGGCCAAATATTTGGCGGCCAAAGCTTCTTGGGAGGCGGGTAACGCTTGTCTGCAAACCCATGGCGGGTTTGGTTTCGCAGCCGAATACGATGTTGAGCGCAAATTCCGCGAAACTCGCCTTTATCAGGTTGCGCCCATTTCAACGAATTTCATCCTCTCCTACGTGGCCGAGCATTTGCTCGATCTGCCGCGTTCTTATTGAGTCGACGCGTGGCATGACTGAACATCCGGGTGGGGAGCTCATTCGAGAGGTCAGTCGGATTGCCTTTGCGGCTGCCGAGGTGATCATGCAAGTGCGCGGGCGCGCGGCACTCGGCGGCGCCATCGCCCAGCAGAGTAAACCCGATCACACTCCCGTGACCGAGGCGGATCTCGCGGCTCACCAACTCATTGCTGCCGAGCTTCGGCGATTGACGCCCGGCGTACCGGTGCTATCGGAAGAGGCGGCAGACGTGGATTTTGAGACGCGTAGTAGCTGGCCACGTTTCTGGCTAGTCGATCCTCTTGATGGGACCAAAGAATTTCTTGCGGGCCGCGATGAATTCACAGTCAATATCGCTTTGATCGAGGGCCATCATCCGATACTCGGCGTAGTTCAGGTACCGCCCGCGGGGGTGTGCTATACCGGTCTAGTCGGGACGGGTGCCTGGCGGAGCGATTCGCCTGGCGCCCACCCGCAATCCATTCATGTTGCCCAGCGTTCGGCAACGCCTGTGCGCGTCGCAGGGAGTCGCTCTCACCGCGGCTCTTCGCTGGATGGCTTTCTACAGCGCCTCGGCGCAAGCGAGCTCTGCCCGGTCGGCAGTTCACTGAAATTTTGTTTGCTCGCCGAAGGCCAAGCGGATGTGTACCCACGACTCGGGCCCACCAGCGAGTGGGATACCGCGGCAGGGCATGCGGTACTCGCTGCAGCCGGTGGGCAAGTGCGACGAATCGATGGGGCGTCTTTGCTTTACAACACCCAGCGCGACTGGGTAAATCCCTACTTTATCGCCTTCGGTCCGACTGATCATGATTGGTTGTCGCTGGTCAAAGATTTAGCAAGCCGCACGGAGACTGCATGACTCGATATGCCTTTGAGGCACGCGAGCCTCACGTTGATGAGAGTGCGTATATCGCACCGACAGCAGCCGTTATCGGTAGCGTACGTCTCGCCTCGCGCAGTAGTGTCTGGTTCGGGGCCGTGTTGCGCGGTGATAACGATTGGATCGAGATTGGCGCTGAGACGAATGTGCAGGATGCTGCGGTTATCCATACCGACGAGGGCTTTCCCACCCGAATCGGGGCGCGTGTCACGATCGGCCATCAGGCGATGTTGCATAGCTGTACGGTCGGCGATGAGACCTTGATCGGTAATGGCGCAATGGTGCTTGATCGCGCGGTGATTGGTCGACATTGCATCATCGCGGCGCGTGCTTTGGTGCCGCCAGATGCCGTGATTCCAGACGGATCGTTGGTCATGGGTCTACCGGGCAAAGTCGTGCGCACGCTGACTGATGCGGATATTGGCCGGCTAAGAGGTACCGCGGAGCGCTACGTGGCGAAAGCGCGCGCGTTTCGCGACGGCCTGCGGGTGCGCGAGTAAGCGATGTCGTCGCTGTCGACTTTAGATTGGCAGACGGACGCAGCAGACTGGCCTCATCGGGCACACAGCACTTTTGTGACAGCCGGTGGGGTGCGCTGGCATCTACAGCGGATGGGGCAGGGCCCGGTCTGTCTTTTGTTGCATGGTACGGGCGCTGCCACGCATTCGTTTGCAGGTCTGATGCCTGAGCTTGCGAAATACTTTGATGTACTCGCCGTCGATCTACCTGGTCACGGTTTCAGCTCTCGGCCTGCTGAGTTGTCGGCGCTGTCCATGCCGGGCATGGCGGCGGCTTTAGACGCGCTCCTTACGCAGCTACAGGTTAAGCCGCAATGGGTCGTTGGGCATTCGGCGGGCGCTGCGATTGCTTGTCGCATGACCCTCGATGGTTTGATTCGACCGCATGGCGTCATCAGTATCAACGGGGCGCTACTCCCCTTAAGTGGCTTCAAACATCCCGCTATTACCCCTTGGCTACGTACGATCGCGAGTAGCGATTGGTTAGCGAACTGGTTTGCTAAGCGTCTACAGCAAGGTGGCGCGGTCGAGCGCTTACTGGCGCAGACCGGCTCTCGTCTTGAGCCTCAGGGTCTGCATTGGTACTCGCGTTTGGCCCGGACGCCAGCGCACACGGGAACGGCGATGGCGATGATGGCCGTATGGGATCCGCGACCACTTGAGCAAGATTTGCCGTCCTTGTCGGTGCCCTTATTATTGCTCGTCGGCTCAGAGGATCGCATGATCCTGCCGGGTGAGGCGCTCAAGGTACGACGCCTGGTCAAAGATTGCACCGTGGTGCAGCTGACGGGTCTTGGTCATCTTGCTCATGAGGAAGATGCCTTGCGGGTGACCCAAGAGATCATGAAATTCATTCGTGAGCACTCATCGGACGAGTGATTCAAGACGCACTATCCTTACAGGTTGTATCGGGGGTAAGGTGGGGGCATGAAAAAAGCGATCGTCATCGGTAGTGGTTTCGGCGGGTTGGCGGCCGCCATACGTTTGGCGGTCCGTGGCTATGATGTCACGGTGCTCGAGGCGCTCGATGCGCCGGGTGGCCGAGCCTATGTGCATCATATCGATGGCTACACCTTTGATGCCGGTCCCACCATCATCACGGCGCCCTATCTCTTCGAGGAATTGTGGGCGATTTGCGGTAAGCGCTTGCAGGACGATGTCACGCTACGCGCGCTGGATCCCTTCTATGACGTACGTTTTCATGACGGAACCGTATTCCGATACAGCTCCGACCATGAGTCGATGCGCGCACAAGTCGCTGCCATTGAGCCGCGCGATGTAGAGGGTTTTGATCGCTTCTTAGAGGCGAGTCGCGACATCTACAAAGTCGCCTTCGAGGGGCTCGCTGAACAGCCGTTCCATGAGGTGGGGACCTTACTTCGGGCGGCGCCCGATATGCTTCGACTCGGTGGTCATCGCTCGGTCTATCGCGAGGTCAGTCGCTATTTCCGCAGTGACAAGCTGCGCATCTTGTTCAGTTTCCATCCGCTTTTGATCGGTGGCAATCCGTTTACGACTACGGCTTATTACTGCTTGATCGCCCATCTAGAGCGCAGTTTTGGCGTGCATTACGCCGAAGGAGGGATGGGCGCACTGGTCAATGGCATGGTGGGTTTGTTGCAGTCGCAAGGCGGGCGTGTGCGCTGCCAGTCGCGAGTCGAGCAAATCTTAGTGTCAGGCGATCGAGCGTCGGGGGTACGGTTAACGAGTGGCGAAGTCATCGAGGCGGATGTCGTGGTTTCTAATGCGGATGCCGCCTTTACCTACGGCCAGCTTCTCTCTCGTCACCCACGACGTCGTTGGACTGACCGCCGCCTAGCGCGGGCGAGTTATTCCATGAGTCTTTTTGTGTGGTACTTCGGTACCAATCGACGTTATGAGGATGTGTATCACCACACGATGGTGCTTGGTCCGCGATACCGCGAACTATTAGATGACATTTTCAAGCGCAAGGTGCTAGCAGACGACTTTAGTCTGTATCTACATCGCCCGAGTGCCACCGACTTGAGTTTAGCGCCGCCGGGCTGCGATGCGTTTTATGTGCTTGCGCCGGTTCCCCATCTCGGTAGTGGCACGGATTGGCGAGAGCGTGCTGAGCCTTATCGCAAAGCGGTGGAGCGACGCTTGCAAGAGACGATGCTGCCGGGTCTTGATAAGGCGCTCACCGTTTCCCATATGTTGACGCCCAAAGATTTTGAGGAGCGCTTGTCCTCGGTCAAAGGGGCGGCTTTTGCGATGGAGCCTCGGCTTTTACAAAGCGCATGGTTTCGTCCGCACAACCGCAGTGAAGAGTTGCAGGGTCTCTATCTAGTTGGGGCCGGCACTCATCCCGGTGCGGGACTGCCTGGCGTCCTATCTTCAGCGCGAATCTTAGATCAGATCGTGCCGGCGCCCTAAGTATTCTGCGGCTGCGAGCCGTCCCGATAAAGTTGCCATTGGTACACCCGGGCCGGGGTGAGCCGATCCCCCCGCCAAGTACAATCCGCCAATCCGGGTGCTTGAAGATGGGCGATTGAAACTCGCCCACGGACCGTGATTCGCTTGGCCATAGAGTGACCCTCCACTTGCCGGGAATCGTTGTGCGAAATTTTGCGGTCGAGTAATCGTGCAAGGCCCTGTATCAATCGTTA
>CAZSRB010000031.1:20194-21488 GCA_964609065.1 uncultured Acidibacter sp.
CGTTGTGCGAAATTTTGCGGTCGAGTAATCGTGCAAGGCCCTGTATCAATCGTTAGGCCACACTGGGCCAGTAGGCGAGTGACGCTGGCATCAATGCGCTCAAGTTCCCCCTCATCGATACCGCCCTGATCGCCATCGGCAGGAGCGTTAACAAGTAGCAGCATACGCTCGGCGCCCTCGGGTGCCGCCCCAAGTCCACGATCTTGCGCGCAGAGGTAGACCGTCGGTGTGGCGGTGACATTTCGGCGTTCAAAGATATCTGAAAACTCTTTCGGGTAATCATTGGCAAAGAACACGTTGTGATAGGCCAGATCCACGCCTTGAGTGCGGGCGTAGCGACACCACGTGATAGCCGATAGACCTCGTTCATCGCGGGTGATCGCTCGCGCACCTGTGCGCGCGTCCTCACCTAATAAGCCGCTCGCCAATGCTTGTGCATCGCCGTTAAAGATCACGGCATCGCACTGGAGGGCATCGCCCGCGGTCGTTTCAAGGCCGCGGACCTGGCCGCGCTCCACAATGATTCTTTTGACTGGAGTCTGGTAATGGATTTTCGCGCCACACCGCTCTGCGACGCGTCCCATCGCAATGGCTAATTGTTGCATACCGCCTTGGATGAGCCAGACTCCTTCTTGCTCAACGTGAGCGATGAGCATCAGGGTCGCAGGCGCCGCCAAAGGCGAGGAGCCCACATAGGTGGCATAGCGCGCAAAAAGTTGCCGGAGGCGTGGGTCAGTGAAGCGTTGGCCTAGCGCAGCCCACAGGCTTTGCCACGGCGGTGCGCGCCACATGCTCAAAAGATGTTGTAGGCGCTGTTGATCTTGTAGTAATCGCCACATGAATCGACCGCTACTTTGTAGCGGTTGGCTCATGAAGCTATCTTTTAAAGCATTATGTATGCGCGCACATTCAGCACAGAAGTCTAAGTATTCCTGCGCGGATTTGGGGTTGGCGAATTCAGCGATCCGAGCGGCGGATTCTTGTCTGTCGGCCATTAAGTCGAGTTGTCCGCCATCGCGCCAGAGGTGACGTGCGAGTAGGGGAGTGGAGTACAAAGTTATTTCTTGTTCGAGCGCGGTGCCGGCATCTGCAAACAGCTGTTCAAATACCTCTCGAAAGGTGAATACCGTGGGTCCGGCGTCGATGCCCTCGCAGGTATCGCTCACGATTAGGCGGTGGGCTTTGCCGCCGGGTAAGGCGGCACTTTCAAACAGGTGAACATCGCAGCCAGCACGGGCCAAATCAATCGCTGCAGCGAGGCCGCCCATGCCTGCGCCGATCACGGCGACACGAC
>CAZSRB010000032.1:0-20000 GCA_964609065.1 uncultured Acidibacter sp.
TGGTCCATCTCGATATCTTAAGCCTACCCGGAGCCCATCGCGTGCGTGGTGTGACACTCGCGATTGCAGAGCTTCAGCCCTAAGATTTAGCCCTGCCCCCCGCTGCGGATCACTTCGGCGAGACCCTGCAGGACTAAAGCGGGTACCCACTCATACGGACTTTTGAGGAGCGGTTGTAGCGACTCGGCGCCGCCTCCGGTGAGGAGTAATCGTGGCTTTAAGGCCCGATGCTCAACATACGCAGCGTCAATCACCGCTGCAGCAGCAAGCCTCGCCCCATGCTGAATCGCCTCGGCAGTGCTATGGGCTTGCCACGACGCTGTACCACCTCGCGCTGCGGGGCGAGAGCCCGCCCGCCGACGAATCCCCCCAGTCGACTGCAATAGACTCTGCTGCATCAAATCAGCGCCGGGTACGATCACGCCGCCGAGATGCTGACCATCTTTACGCAGGATATCGAGCGTCATGGCAGTGCCCACATCCACAACCAGCACGGCACGCTGCGGGGCTAAGGCGCGTGCGCCCAGTAAAGCCACCCAACGATCAGCGCCTAAGCGCCATGGATCTTCATAACCATTACGCACCCCCGCACACGCAGCGGCGCTCTCAACAAAATGGACGTGATGAGCCGATAGTTCGCGCAGCGCTCGTTTCAGTCCTGCTCTGACTCGCTCAGCCGCGACACTCACGACCCAGACATCGGACCCGGGCTTCAATGTTTTTGCGAGCGCGTCGCGAAAATCATCGCTCTGCCAGCCAGCATGACTTGCCGCCCGTTGCCGACTGAGTGTGCTGTCTGCCTTCAACTTGGCCCATTTGAGGCGGGTGTTACCTAAATCAATCAGTAAGGTCATGGCGTCGCCTTGACCGTGGACGTCCCATTTGATGGAGAGTGATTCGGCCTGACCGACACCTCTCCGCCGTGCAGGGTCTCCAGACGCTCGCCGACGCGTAAACGCAAGGCACCTTGCGCGTCGATACCCTCAGCCATACCCTCTAAGAAAGAGCCTGCTCGCTCAATCGCGACAGATCTTCCCGCCAAGACATCAGCCGCTCTCCACCGGTCGCGCCAGGGTCCAAAACCTTCGCGAGCAAACCGCGCTAAAGCGATGCGCAATTCTTTGACCAAACCTGCTGCTAATGCATTTCTCTCGATCACCGAACCGCCTTCAGAGCACAGATCCGTCGCATTACCGCCTTCACGGGCGATTTCTTCGCGCTGAGTGTCATCCAGCCTAAGATTAATGCCCACCCCCATTACAACCAGCGCCGGCCCACCCGCTTCAGCGCGCAGCTCCACAAGAATGCCGCCTAATTTGGCAAGACCTGACCCACCACGATCGATGACAAGATCATTCGGCCATTTAAGCTGCACAGGTACGCCCTGCGCTCGGAGCACTTGACGCACCGATAAGCCAATCACCAGCGGTAAAGCGGGTAAGTCGACCGGAACGGTCTCAAAGCGCATCGCCAAAGAAAAACAGAGACTATCACCCAGATGTGATCGCCATTGCCGCCCACGACGGCCACGCCCCCCTCGTTGATTCTCAACAAAGAGCACCGAGAGTCGTCCCGGCGTTAAGGGTGGCTCTTCGAGTAAGGTCGTATTGGTCGAATCCAATAGCCAAGCCACCCGAAGATCCACTGACGGCAAGAGCGGAGCGTCTTCGGTTGAGATCTCTTGGCGTAACCGCTCTTCTGATAAGGCCTCTGGCGAGCCCGCTAACTGGTAGCCGTGATGAGTCCGAGCATCGATGTCTAGCCCAAGCTCACGCAAGACCTCCATGGCCTTCCATACCGCACTTCGTGTCACGTGAAGGTGCTGCGCCAACGCCTCACCCGAATGACAAGCCCTATCGGAGAGTGCGAGATATAGCGACTGTGCCAGCGGTCGATCGAGCATGATCAGGTCTCGGGAGAGCGCCACTTACCGAGTAACCACAATGATTTGGCGCGTGGCTCGCGACCCTCGCGCATGCGCTGGATATTGCTGCGATGCGTATAGATCACAAAGGCGGCGCAGATAATGCCGAAGCTCACCCACGCAGACAGATCGGATTCAGCAAGCCACCCTCGCTCGACAGCCGTCCAAGCGAGGATTGGTAGCGACGCCGTCGCCAACATCGAGCCAAGACCCACGTAGCCAAAGATCACGACTGCGACCAGCCAAACCCCGAGCATCAACCCAAGTAGAGTCGGAGAAAGCGCAAGCAAAGCGCCTAATACCGTTGCCACCCCCTTACCGCCCCGAAAGCCGTGAAAGATCGGATACACATGACCCACGATCGCCGCGAAGGCACAGCCCACCTCTAACCACATCGACGAGGGGACCCAGCGAGGCAAGAGCGCGACCGCGACCACGGCTTTGCCGATATCGATTAGCACCACGCCGAATGCAAAGGACTTCCCTTGCGTTCGCAGCGCGTTGGTACCCCCTGCATTACCACTGCCCTGCTGGCGGATATCCACCCCGCGTAAACGCCCGAGCAAGAGGCTGCCATTGAGCGAGCCCAATAGGTAAGCCGCTAGGACGATCAGGAAATAAGGCCACATAAGACTACGAAGCTTAGCAGGCTGTACGGGAGACTCGCCGCCAGACCGTCAACGGTGCAGAATGCGCGCATGACGGCACAGATCCCCACCCTCAGTCTGCGCGAGGTGGAATCCGACCATTTCGTTCGCGATCTCGGCGCAGCTTATGCCCAACACGGGTTCGTCATCATCACCGACCACGGCATGCCCGAATCGCTGATTGAGCGCTTCCTCGCCCTCTATCAACAGTTTTTCGCTTGGCCAGAGGCCGACAAACGGCGTTACCACACCCCAGGCGGCGGCGGTGCGCGCGGGTATACCCCGTTCGGCATTGAGACGGCCAAAGGGGCGACTCATCACGACCTCAAAGAATTTTGGCATGTGGGGCGCGAACTGCCTGAGGGGCACCCCTATCGACATTACATGGCTGATAACGTCTGGATCGATGAACTCGCAGACTTTAAAGCCTTATCTATCGAAATGTTTGAAACTTTTGATATGACAGGGCGTCGACTGCTGAGCGCCATCGCACGTAGCCTTGCGCTGCCGGCTGATTACTTTGAGGATAAAGTCCAGCTTGGAAATAGCGTTTTAAGGGTCATCCACTACCCTCCCATGCCACCGCAGCCGACCGAAAGCGTTCGTGCGGGAGCTCATGAAGATATCAATGTCATCACGCTGCTCCTCGGTGCTGAGGAGCCAGGCCTGCAAGTGCTGAGCCGTCAAGGTGAATGGATTGGTGTGAACCCCGCCCCAGGATCCATGGTCGTCAATGTCGGCGACATGCTGCAGCGACTCACCAATGGTGTCTTGCGCTCCACCACGCATCGCGTGGTCAACCCGGTCTCGGATCGCGCTCGGCATGCGCGCTTTTCCATGCCGTTCTTTTTGCACTTCAACCCGGACTTTCCCATCGCAGCGCTACCCTCATGCGTCGGACCTGGGAAGCCCGAACCGTTGCCGCCGATTCTCGCAGAGGAATTTCTGCAGGAACGACTGCGCGAAATCAAACTCAAATAAGCGGAGTCGCCCATGACTTATCTGCAAGCCCTGCTCGGCATCGTGGTGTTCATCGCCCTTGTGCTACCGATGTCGAGTAACCGACGCGCCATCAACTGGAAATTAGTCGGGATTGCGATCGCCTTGCAATTTTTGATCTGTGTTTTACTGTTGAAAGCCCCCGTCATTAACGACGGATTGCTTTATCTCAATCGCGCGGTGGGCGCGCTAGGCGAGGCCACCCTAAAAGGGAGCTCATTCGTATTTGGGTATCTCGGTGGCGGCGATACGCCCTTCACCATTACGAATCCGAATGCGGTGGTCACCTTCGCTTTTCAGGTACTGCCGCTTGTGATCGTGATGTCAGCACTCTCCGCGCTACTCTGGTTCTGGAAAATCCTGCCCGCCGTCATCCGTGCAATTTCTTTTATCTTTGAGCGCGCACTCAATACTCGCGGGCCGTCGGGACTTGTGGCCACCGCCAACATTTTTTTGGGTCAAACTGAAGCGCCCTTGCTGGTGAAGCCTTATCTCGAACGCATGTCCCGCTATGAGCTATTGCTGGTGATGACCGCCGGAATGGCGACGATCGCAGGCTCCGTCATGGTCATCTATGCCGCCATGCTGGGTGAACAGTTTGAGGGCGTGCTCGGCCATTTGATTACCAAGTCCATCATGTCCGTGCCCGCAGCCGTGCTCTTTGCCCACCTGATGCTGCCGGATGACAAAGGCTCGGATCAGCCGCTCGAAGCCCCTGCTCGCATCTATCAAAGTGCGATGGATTCAATCACCCGCGGCACGAGTGACGGTCTTGCGCTCTATCTCAACATCATCGCCATCCTGATCGTCCTGACAGCCTTTGTGGCCCTCGGTAACAGTATGGTGGGCTTACTACCGGATGTCTTTGGTGCACCCCTGACGCTTGAGAGGATTGCAGGCTGGATCTTTGCGCCGATCGCCTGGCTCATGGGTATCCCTTGGGTAGAGGCCACGACGGCAGGCTCCTTACTCGGTATCAAGAGTGTCCTCAATGAATTCATCGCTTTCATCGAGCTCTCCGCCATGCCCGCGGAGGCTTTGAGCGAACGGACGCGACTGATCACGCTGTACGCCGTTGCGGGCTTTGCGAATCTCGCGAGTATTGGGATCCAGATCAGCGGTATTGGCACGATGGCACCCAGCCGACGCGGAGATCTCGCGGATCTCGCTTGGCCTGCCTTTGTCGCCGCGACACTCGCCTCGTGCATGACTGGTTGTGTAGTTGGCATTGTGGCGGGCTGATGGCCAAGCTCTATTTTTACTACTCGACCATGAATGCGGGTAAGTCGACCGCCTTACTGCAGGCCGCGCATAACTATGGTGAACGGGGCATGCGCACGCTCCTGTACACGGCAAAGCTTGATGATCGAGCAGGCGGCAAGGTGGCCTCTCGCATTGGGATCAGTAGCGAAGCGAAACACTTTCAACCAGGCGAAGATTTACACCAGGAAATCGCCGAAGCGCATGAGCAAGGCAAGCTAGCTTGTGTCCTGATTGATGAAGCGCAATTTTTGACAGTGTCCCACGTACAGCAACTGGCCCGGGTCGTCGATGAGCTTGGGATTCCGGTTCTCTGCTATGGCCTACGGACCGATTTCTTAGGCCAACTCTTCGAGGGAAGCGGGCAACTACTCGCTTGGGCAGATGAGCTAGTTGAGATCAAAACCGTCTGTCATTGTGGCCGTAAGGCCACGATGGTCGTGCGAGTCGGAGCCGCTAACGAGGTGGAGACCGCTGGCAATCAGGTCGAGATCGGAGGTAACGAACGTTACGTCTCACTGTGTCGGCGACATTTCACTCGTGCCATCGCGAGCGGCAAGCTCGACGCCTGACTCTTTCACGAACCCCATAAAAAAACGGCCGGGTTACCCCGGCCGTCTTCTTTGCCCCTCACGCGGGACAGATCACTGTCAGACGCTTCCGATTAGAACTCGTAGCGCAGACCGATCTTGGCATACCACACCGACTGCGACGTACTCGGCAGATTGTCCGAACGCGGCGTGTAGCGGTTGTAGCGATAGACGCAGGCGCCCGGCGTGGTGCAAGCCGTACGCGGCGCATCACGCGTCAAGGCAGGCGCAGCATCGACACCCACCGAGGCCACATCCGATGCCCGCACGAGATCAGCAATCACCACTGCCTGTTGACCAAAGCCCGGGGCGTTGGCGTACGTGCCCCAATCGCTGTTGAGCATGTTCAACACGTTCTGGATGTCGATCTCGAGCTTGAAGCGGTTGTCACCCAAGAAGCCCGGCAATTCCTGCTGGAACTTGAGGTCCCAACGACGCTGCCACGGACCCGACAAGGAGTTGACCTTGTGGATTTGACCGCGATCGACGCCCTTCGAGTCGATCAAGCTGTTGAACGCTGCCTGATCAAAGGTCGAGGCGTACACGACTTTTGAGTCACCCGAGGTCGGCACGTAGATCGGATTGTTGTCGTAGGGGCTCTCGAAGTTACCCGCGCGACCAAACAATGCGTTCGTGCTGCCGATGTCGTAGGTGAGCGTATAAGGCGCACCCGAATTGACCTGACCGAAGAGATCGAAGCGGGTCGTGAGATCCGCAAAGAACTGCTTCTCGTAGGACAAACCGAACTTGAAGGCGTGCTCGATCTGATAGAGCGAGGTACGTGGCTCAGGGAAGTTGCGATCCGAGGTCAGCTGACCGCGGAAGGCCGAGATACCACGTGAGGAAGAGCCTTCCGTGATCATCTCCACATCCTGATAGCTGTACGAGGTGAAGAATCCGAAACCGTTGTCG
Source organism: uncultured Acidibacter sp. (assembly GCA_964609065.1). GTDB lineage: Bacteria > Pseudomonadota > Gammaproteobacteria > Steroidobacterales > Steroidobacteraceae > UBA964. Next base: position 6,333 of record CAZSRB010000032.1, read on the forward strand.
AATTCATTGGCCAAGGACAGCGTGAAGACCAAGCTCTCATCACCCGAGGCGTTGCCTAAGATCGTACGGTTGGAGACGCGCAAGGCATCCAAGTCCGCGTAGATCGTACGGCCATCGGGCGCCACACCAAACGTGTTGTTCGGGGCCTGCAGAACCTGCGCACCTTCGTACCACACGAACGAGTCTTTGGACTTGGAGTACAGCAACTGAGCCGAGGCCACGTAGTTGCTGCCCAGATCCAAATTATCGAACTTCAGGTCAAACCCTTGATCGATACGGATCGAGGCCTTCCAGTCGGAGGGGATTTCAAAGTCCGGATCGATCGCATCAATCGCAAGCGGCGTGCCCGAGGCCACCGCGGCGATCAGGTTCGCCGGTACGTCCTTACCCGTCACCCCGGCCACGTTGCTCGCCGAAGCGAGCACTGCCGGTACCTGGAAGGCGTTCGACGTCCACACGCCCGGCTCGCCACCGGCGAATAGACCAATACCACCCGTGACGGTCGTACGATCCAGCGGTTCCCAACGCAAACCAATACGCGGCATCAAGAGATCAAGGCCGTCGGTCGTGGTGGTGTTGGCAAAGCCCACCGCTTGCGCGAAGGTCGGATCGAGCGTTGGCTGATCGCTCGTGCTCAAGCGCTCATAGCGTAAGCCCGCTGACAATTCAAAGGTAGGCGTGACTTGCCAGCGCACCTGCGCGAAGGGCGTAAAGCGCGAATAGCCCCACTCCGCCGCGCCATCGGTCGCGACGTTGGAGGGCACATTGCGATAGCCCAACGAGTTGGCCGTACGCGAAAGGATGTTAGCTGCGCTTTCGAAACGGAACTGACCGAGTGAGCGCTCGACGAAGACGTTGAAGAGGTCCAGCGTCTCGTATTCCATACCGGCCGTGATCACAAAATCATTGACCCGGTAGTCAACCTTACCGAAGAGCTGCAAGCGCTCATCCGCATAGTCATTGGCGTGACGGAAACGATCACAACCACCGATGACATCAATCGTCGAGGCGCGATCGATTAAGCCTTCCAGCGGCGAGCCTGCAACCGCTGAGCTACTCAGGCGGAACACGAGCTCACCCACACCGGGTTCAGCACGGCAAACCTGACCGCGGCTGAAATCGATGAAGCTTGCGCGCAGTTCGCTCGAGAGTGACGGCGACCAGTCCGAGAACAACTGCACCGTGTAGTTCTCGAGCAGCACGGGTACGTCGTACCAAGCCGAACGGAAGTTCGTCGCGCTGATGTTAGAGACACCAAAGTCCTCAGTGCGCTGATAGTTCACTTGCAGACGGTTGGTGTCAGAGATGTTCCAGTCGAGGCGCAAGAAGAAGCGCTCAGTTTCCTCAGGCACCGCAGCCTGACCGGGACGACCCCCCATATCGATACCGTAGGTCGTTTGGACCAACTGATTCAGAGTATCAAAGTATTCTTGGGTCAAGCCCGCATTCGCGGTGGCCGCCGTCAAGTCTACTTGACGTGCGGTTTCGAACTTATCGTAGGACGCCGAGAAAAAGAGCTTGTCTTCGATGATGGGTCCACGCACCGAAAGACCGAATTCTTTTTCTTCGAACTCGCCCGGATTGAACCGACGATCGCCGCCGTAGGCCTTCGAACCGACGAAATCAGGATCGCGGTAGTAATAGAAGGCCGCGCCATCGAATTCATTGGTACCGCCTTTCGTGACGACGTTGACGAGACCACCCGTGAACCCTGAGGTCACGACCGAGAAATCCGACGCCACGAGTGACACCGATTCAATGATGTCGATGTTAATCGGCGAGCGCGCGGTGGCGAAGGTGTTGGAGCCGAGACCAAAGTTATCCTGTTGGCGGGCACCGTCAATCGTGACGCCGTTGAAGCGCGGGTTCACACCGGCCACCGACAAGTTGTTCGGGCCACCAGAAATCGCCAGCGGATCACGCAGCAGGGTCGAGACCACATCACGCGCGATGGAGGGCTGGTTGGCCACATCGTTCGACGTGAAGTTCGAACCCACACCGCTATTGAGATCAAGCAGATTGATCGCCTGGCCGGCAACCAGCACTTCCTGCAACTCGGCGGTGCTCTGCACCGACAAACGCAGCAAAGGCTGCGAGCCTGGGCTCAAGTTCAAATCTTCGACGGCTGTACCTTCAAAGCCCGGCGCATTGACCGTGACTTTATAAGGACCGCCGACGCGCAAACCGGACTGCAAAAACGCGCCCGAGTCACCGGTCGTTGCGGTGTTCGCCGTACCCGTCGGCACGTGCAATATCGTGACCGTGGCGCCACTGATCGGCTGCCCATCGGCACCGGTGACCTGACCACGCAACTCCGCTGAGGTCTGTTGCGCTAACGCGGGCATCGTGACGGAGGCCATGGCGCCGAGCACAATCGCTCGCACCAAGTGACCTGCACGCGCCCGGCTCCCTTGAACCGTACCCTGGCTCTTCATTTGGTTATGTCTCCATTTCGCGACCGGGGGATCGCTTTAAATAAAGGGGGTTGATCGAGCTGAGTGTGATACCCAACCCGTCGGGTGCGAAATGTAACCTTTTTAAGTGAAACTTTTCTTGCCAAGTTGAGAAAAAATAGACCTCATTTTTAGGACCCCTCCCATGTCTCACCGAGATGTCGCGAATTCGCAACAAAATGGGCTGCTTCAGCGCCTCATGACGCCCGGCATACACCCTTTTTTCGCCACCAGCCTGATGGTGGCGGGGGCTCTGCTGGCGAGCGTCTGCCAAGAGCCGGCCCAAGCCCAAGCCCAGACCCAGACCCGGACCCAAGACGTCATCCGGGTCGCCACTTATAACGCCAGCCTCTATCGCGAAAAGGCCGGTGGGCTACGGCAAGCGCTTCAGGACGAGAGCGAGCAAGCAGCCGCGATTGCGGCGGTCATCCAACGGGTACGACCACAGCTGCTATTAATCAATGAATTTGATTACGACCCCGAGGCGGCGCAGCTATTCATATCGCGCTACCTCGAGACAGCTCAGCCCAAAGGGGGTGCGGCGATTCACTATCCCCACCATTTCATCGCACATTCCAATACTGGCGTGCCGAGCGGTATCGATCTCGATCGCGATGGACGTATTGGAGGGGGGAACGATGCCTTGGGGTTTGGGCTATTCCCAGGTCAATACGGCATGCTGGTGTTATCGATGTACAACTTTGATCCGGAAAACCTCCGCAGTTTTCGTCGATTTCTTTGGAAGGACATGCCTAACAATCTGCTACCCCCCGGTTGGTATACGGATGAAGCGCTAGGGCTCCTGCCGCTCTCCTCTAAAAGTCATTGGGATATCCCCATCCAATTACCGAACGCGGCAGGAAGCTTGCATTTTTTGGTCAGTCACCCAACGCCCCCTGGCTTTGACGGCCCTGAGGATCGTAACGGCCGACGTAATCACGACGAAATTCGACTATGGGCCGATTACATCACCGGCGGGACTGCGGCTGATTATCTCGTCGATGATCAAGGCAAGCGCGGCGGCTTACCCATCGGCCAATCTTTTGTCATTGCAGGCGATCTCAATGCAGATCCTGCCGATGGCGGCAGTCAACCCGGCGCGATCGCCCAATTACTCGAGCACCCCGCCATTAACTCGAGCGCCGCGCAGGGCCTGCTCGCGCCAAGAAGCGACGGAGCGGCGGAAGCGGCCGCACGACAAGGCGGCCAAAACCTTACGCAGCAAGGAGACGCAGCGCTCGATACCGCAGATTTTTCTGAAGGACCCCGAGGTATCGGTAATCTACGAGTCGACTACGTGCTCGCTTCCAAAGATTTAACCGTGTGTCGCTCGGGGGTTTTTTGGCCGGCTTCCGACGACCCCGATTTTGCACTCGTTAACGATGACCCGAAGATGAGCTCAGACCATCGATTGGTGTGGCTCGACATCGCCTTGCCTGGGAAAGCCTGCCCCTCGCTGAGTGACGGCATAGCGGAGTGACCGCGCAGCCGAGTGAGGGCATCAGATCGATAAGTTAAGGACGCAAGGCACGATAGCGCGCATCCAATGTTTTTTTCGCGCAGCGCTCAGGCGTGTCGCCACGCTGACAGGCATCACCGACCAGTGCTCGATCCCAAGAGCCATACATCGGGTTCGGCAATAGAAACCAGCGTTCGCCAAACCAGCGCGACAACTCCGCCTCGCGTGCTACGAATTCGCTCCTATCGATAAAATCATGCAGGTCATCCCCAAAGAGCGCGATGATGCGATAGCGTTCAGCCACCCACGCGCGGCGAATACGCTTATCCGAGCTCGCCCACTCCGTACGAGCTCCGCGCAATAAAAGACTTTCAGGATCATCCGCAAAGGGGAAATCGAGTTTTTTCAAATTCGCCTGCGTCCAAGACTGCGCGGGGCATGGGTCGGCGCCGAAGCCTTCCGAGTGAGCATCAGAGGATGGCGGCATGGGCAGACAGCGACGATTGGTCAAATAAATGATGCGGTGGCCCGCTGCAGCAGCCGCCTGCAAAAAGGCTTGTGATCCAGGCACAGCCGGTGCGGCGGCCTCCTGCATCCACGCTTGCCAAGAGGCTTCATCATAGTCCGCACCCTGAAGCACATTGCGCGCCTGATAAGCGGTGTTATCGAGGACGGTTTCATCCAGATCCACCACGATCGCGGTGGGCAAAGAGGCCAGCTGATCGGCTGAAAAAGTGATCTGCTCCAATGCGGCGGTGCCAGGGGCGGATAACGCGCTCGCGAGCTTTTCGCCCGCCAGTCGCCAAACTTGTGCCGCCGCAAGTCGATATTCGGCCGCGCGCTGCATCCAGAGCGTCGAGTTCATCTGCTCCCGAGCGGTCACGGGTCGCGCGGGAAACTCAGCGTCTGTCGCTAAAGTGCTCGTACTACCTAACAGACTGCAGACGACAGCGAGCAGCACGCGTTTTTGGAGACGACAAAATAAAGCCTGGTTCATGGCAGCCTCAGCACGCAAACGGAGCAAGGGTGTCATTATGACGCGCGGCTAGCCGAAATAGGCAGCCACCTCCCGCAGGCTGGATACCCCTGGTGGGCTTATCGAAATGCGATCAGCATGACCACGATCGCAAGCCCAATCAGAGCGCTAAGTCCTTTGAGTACGGGATCAGCTTGCCGCCAGCTCTCGCGTCCACCCGCTTCAGCCAGGATATGGGTACGCCCGCCACTAGCCATGACAACCAAAGAAAATACAAATACCACTCCAGCCGTCTCAAGGAAATGCAGCGGCCATAGGCCATAATTCGAGCTCAACGCCAGCACCAAGGCTAATACATGACCACTGATCATTGCCGTCAACGCTCTCGAATCGCCCAAACCCGGCTTCAGCGCAGCGAGCAAAATGACTGCCGCCACCGGCGGCGCAGCGACGGCAAACATCTGCTGCAAATAATTGAATAAGCCCGGAAAGCTCTCGATCACTGGCGCCCACACTACTGCGAGCAGTAACAATCCACCCGTAATCAACCGCGCCTCCAAGAGACGGCGCTGCGGGGACTGGCGGGTCTGACGATCCAGACCAACGAAGTCATAACTGATCATCGCGGAGGCGGCATTAATCGTACTGTCGATGGTCGACATGATCGCCGCGATGATACCCGCGATTGCCAAGCCTTTGAGACCCGCCGGTAAGAGCTCTCGAATAAGCGTTGGGTACACCTCATCACCGCGCGCGAGATCCGGAAACATTTCGATGGCCAACGCGCCCGGGAGCACCATGATGAATAAGGGCGTCAGCTTGAGCGCGGCGCCGAGGAGCGCCCCGCGTTGAGCGCTCGGCAAGTCGCGTGCTGCGAAAAATCGCTGCGCGATGTAGTGATTCATGGTCCAGTAGTAAAGCCCAAGAATCGGCACTCCCGTCAGGAGGCCCGTCCACGGCATATTGGGATCATCTCTCGGTCGGATCAGCGATAAATTCTCCGCTGGAATCGCTGCGCGCATATTGGACCAAGAAAAATCAAACTGCGCGAACACGAGAGCGGCAATCACCACCGAGCTCATCAACAAAATAAGCGCTTGAAGGGCGTCGGTTAACATTACCGCGCGTAAGCCCCCCGTGATCGTATAAACCCCAGCGAATAAGGCCAACGCGAGTACGGTAGCCATCATGTCGATACCCGGGATAAACACCTGTATCACCAAAGCGCCCGCAAAAAGGCTGCCGGCCGTATCGACTAAAATGCTGAGCAAAATCATCAGCGCCGCAACATATTTTTGCGCAAACGACCCAAATCTTTGTCCTACGAATTCGGGAACCGTTTTGAACTTACCTCGCAGATAAACAGGTACCAAGAAAAAAGCAGCAAATAACAGTACCAGCCCTGCCATCCACTCATAATTAACGACCGCGATCCCTGACTCGTAAGCAGCGCCAGAAAGACCGATCAACGTCGTCGACGAAATGTTCGAGGCAAATAGCGATAGCCCAACGATTCCGAACCCCAGCCCCCGTGAGGCGAGAAAAAGATCATCCGGATCATGAGTGCGCTGGGCACTACGCCAGCCGATATACACGACGATGAGTGCATACAGGGCAATGACGCCGTAATCGATTGCGCTCACGCGGCAGGCCTCTTGGCGACGGCCAACCCAAGACGACGCATCATTTCGCTCGTCCAATGCCCAATACTGTTGCGACACACCCGACGAAACATCAAGTGACTATCGTGGGCAGCTTGCTCAAAGGGCGTCGATAAGGCTTTATCGAGCGACGCATCCATATTGCGAGAAGAATAGGGATTGCAATGAATGGCTTCATCGAGCTCGATCACGCTACCCGCAAAATCTGATAGAACCAGCACACCTGCCTTGCCACCTTTAGCCACAACAAATTCTTTGGCCACAAGATTTAAGCCATCGCGTAGGGGCGTCACCCAACAAATATCTGCAGCGCCATACCACGCCACTAACTCGTCAAAGCGGAAGGGCTGCGTGAACAGCAAAATCGGCGTCCAAGTCAGGGTGGAATAACGCCCATTGATCGCGCCCACGCGCTGCTCAATGTCGCGCTGGATATCTTCATAAACCTCGATGCCGCTCGCCGGCGGCACGCAGGTCAGCACTAACTTAACGCGACCCGAGAGCTCGGCACGGCGCGCGAGTAATCGTTCGAATGCTTGGAGTAATTCCACCACGCCTTTGGTGTAATCGACCCGACCGACGGAGAGAATAACGGTCTCAACCGCCAGCTCTTCACGAATTTGTGCGGTGCGTTTGCGGGTCGCGACGCGCTCACGGATTTGATGAATGAGAGGGGCGTTAATCCCAAGCGGAATCGCATCAATGTGAGTTTTTTGGCCGCCGAGCTCAAGCTCGGTCACAAACTGTGGCTCGTGGAGTACGCTCCCCTCTTGCGAGAGTAAGTCACTCGCCGAAACGCGGTGGCTCGCCTTGGCGCCACATAGTGCCCGAGCGCAGGTAACAAAGTTTTGTGAATAGCGAGGAATATGAAAGCCCAGCCGATCACAGGACAAGAGACTCTGCAAAATCTCGACTCGCCAAGGCAAAATCCCAAACACATCAGGCCCGGGGAATGGCGTATGTAAGAAAAAGGCGATCTTTAAATCTGGGCGCTGCGCGCGTACAAATCCGGGCACTAACCAAAGATTGTAATCGTGAATCCAAACGACGGCGCCTGGTGCGGCGCAAGCACAGACCCCCTCGGCAAAGATTCGATTCACCTCGCGAAAGGTTTCCCACTCAGCCGCATCGTAATCAAAGCGCTCTGGAAAGGAATGCAGAATAGGCCACAAGGCCGCTTTGGAGGTGACGTAATAAAACGAGGTCACTTGCTCAGGCGTCAGACCGACACGCTGAATATTAAGCGGCCCTTCTGGCGTGGGAACGACGATCGGTTCAAATAAATGCCCGGCCGAGTCTGGGGTACATCGACTCCAGGCGACCCACATGGCCTCATCGGGATTATCAAGACTCCGACAGACGCCGCGCAGGCTCGGAATGATGCCATTCGGGCTTTTGTGCTCGCGGTACTCGATACCTTGAGCGGTCTCGACCTCATCGAATGGCTGGCGGTGATAAACGATAACGAGTTTTGCCCGCCCCATGATGACGCGACTGGGCACCTCGGCCCCGTTCATCGACTCCACCCGTACACGGTAAACGCCTCGAGAATCCCACCCGCACCCGTACGCTCAGCGAGATGCGTGGTCGCGTCGAGTTTGAGCTCTGCACAGAGCTGCTCGTCGGCATTACCCACGGCTACTGCGGGAATAGGAAGCTGCAGCATCGCAAGATCATTGAGGGTGTCGCCTGCGACCAGCACACTCTTCGCATCTAACCCCCAAAGATTCATGAGGTATTGCACCGCGAAGCCTTTATTCACGCCACGGGGCAGAACATCAAAGTACTGCCCTCCTGAAATCAGGGTGTCGAGTCCGAGCGGAGCAATTCGGCGCGCCGCTTCCTGCGCAACCTCAATTCGTTCATACAAAAACGAGCAGCGCGATGGACCCGTCTCCTCCTGTAATCTTAGGCCGTCTAAATTTGCTACCTGCTGTAGGACTTGCTGACGCGCGCCGCCCCAGCGACCGGCCACCTCGAGATCAAAGCGCTCGCAGAGCGATTGACCAGCGGCGTTCCAAAGACCGCAGCCGACATCACCAATAATGGCATCCGGCTCGGGCAGCACGCCGGCATCAATATCCCGTTTAATTTTGGAATAGGCACGCCCCGAGCAGTAAACGAGACGATGTGGACGCTCACGCTCTGCGAACATCGTATGTAGTCGGGTGCGGTCAGCATCCGGACCACCCAAAAATGTACCGTCTAAATCTGTAATCAGACAGCGGCTCATAGGCACCCCCTTTTTTCGTACTCAGGCCGTAGCAACAAACAATCGGCGCTACGGCGCATCAGGCAAGCTCTTGCCCACCTCCGTGGCCTTTTCAGCATAAATCGTCAAATGCGGGAAGGGAATTTCGATTCCTTCACGATCAAATCTTTGTTTGATCAGACGCAGAAACTCTCGACGTACTGTCCATTGCTCAAGCGGCTTAACTTTGAAGCGACCCCGCAATGTGACTGCGGAATCGCCGAGCTCATCCACACCTGCAAATTCAAATGGCTCAAGCACCTTATCCTTGATCGTCGGGTGCTCAAGAAATCGCGCAGCCTCATCCAGCAGCACGGGAATCACGCGATCAAGATCCTCGCGATAAGCGACGCCAACCGTAATCACGGCATAGGCGTGACCACGACTCATATTGGTCACCGTACTGATCAAGCCATTCGGGATGTAGTGAACATTACCGTCGTAATCCCGTAACTGGATGTAACGCAGCGTGAGATCCTCAACTGCACCCGTTAAGCCTGCGACCGTCACGACGTCGCCCTTAGTGAGTTGATTCTCAAGGAGCAAAGAAATGCCCGTGAAATAGTCACGCACTAGGGACTGTGCGCCAAAACCGACGGCCACTCCCACCACGCCCGCGGCACCCAAGATCGGTGCAATGGAGATTCCGAGCTGGCTCAAGACTAAGAGCGTAGCGAGCACAGATACCGTTACCGAAACGGCGTAGCGCAAGATTCGACCCAAGGTTTCGGCGCGCCGAACCTGCTCCGGATCCGCAATACGCGCGACCACGCGCGAATGCAGGCCACTCACCAGTCGCCCACCGATTCGAGACACCGCCCACGCTGAGACGATGATGAGAGCGATCCGCAGACCGTCGGCTAAAAGGGTGGAATCAGCCCAAGCCGTGATGTCAGTTAACTGTGGCAGAGTCATATTGGTGGGCAGCCCCCTGTGTGGATCGACGATCGATCGGGGACGATGGCCCGTCAGTCAGAGGCGGAGCGCAGCCCCAAGCCCTGAAAAATCTTCAGTAAATATAACAACTTAGCCGCGAAAGCGGCATTAGGGAAAGCCCGTACGGATTAGACGATGAGCGCAGCTTCGCGCAGACTCTGAATCATCGAAGTCTTCAGCAGAAAAGCCCGCGCGAGCTCCGGATCGTTAGCAGCACGCATGAAATCGGCTTGTCGCTTGCGCTGCACTTCAGGGTCTTTGGATTCCATCAGGGCCTTATTGTTCTTAGTGTGCTCTTGGACAAAACGCACACAAATGCCGCGCCGTTGTCGATCATAAAGATCGAGCAAAGGATCCATCGGCTCACCTGCATGGATTTGGATCAACTTGTCGCACAGATTCCAGGCATCGTGGATGCCGCCGTTCATCCCCATGCCACCGAGGGGGTTATTGATATGCGCAGAATCTCCCGCGAGTAATACCCGACCGCGACGATAGGTCACCGCGACACGTTGATGCACGCGATAAATACTTCGATGGATGATTTCATAGTCTTCATCATGCGGCGCCATATGGTGCAGACGATCCTGAATCCACTGATCTGAGAGCCACAGCGCATCGTTCTCAATTGCGGGATCGGTAGGAATCAGTACCCGCCACAGCGTCGGCGTCCTGAGTAACACCAACCATTCCTCGGGATCTGAGACATAGTTCACTAAGGCGAGACGCTCAAATTTTTCCTCAAGCGGAAAGGGAGTCGAAGCGACCAAAAATTTCTCTGGATACGTAAAGCCCTCGAACCGAATAGCTGCGGCCTTGCGTACCGCGCTATCTGCGCCATCCGCGCCAATCAAAAATGAGCCACGTAAAACTTTCTCTTCGCCGTGATCGGAAACCAGAATCTCAAGACCGTCCGCAGTTTGCCAGACACCCTTGATAGCGTGATTAAACAAACAGGTCGCAACATTTGAATATTTAGTTTGTAGCTCGTTCCAAACGAGACGGGTGTACTTCCACTGCTCAGCCTGCAAACGATAGGGATGTCGTGTATCGCCCTCTAACACACTGAGATCAAACTCAGCGATTTCGCCCGTCCGTCGATCGCGATACTGATACTTTTGGCAGATCAGCCCCTGTTCAATGAGCGGCTTGGCCATACCGAGCTCATCGAGCATATCCATCGAGGGCGGATGGAAGGTGGAGGCCCGCAAGGTTTCGGGTAAATCATCGAGAGCCTCGAGCAAGATCACTGGAATACCCGCCTGAGCGAGACGCAAGGCCGCTGTACAGCCCACGGGCCCCGCACCGGCGATGACGACAGGTTCAGTAATAGCCACGGCTTCTCCCTCGACAACAGGCTAAATCAAAATGTCTGATGGCTTATTCTAGGTGCATGAACAAAAACCCCACCCTGAAGCAAGGCCTGCGGAGCGCCTCTGATACAAAGCTGCTCACTCTGCAGACACTCCCCCGACGCCCCATGGCCTGGGGGCTGTTGATCGTCGCCGTCTTGTGGGTCACCGTCGCTCCCCTCGCGGCGGAGCCTAAAACCGAAAAACCCCCTCTACATGCGCAGTCTTGGATTGCCGTGACGGGAAAGCCACTCGGCGCCACGGCGGGTGCGCGTATGTTCTGGGCGGGTGGCAATGCAGTCGATGCGGCCTGTGCCATGTTGGGCGCGACGGCGACCCTGTGGGATACGCTGCATTGGGGAGGTGAGACGCAAGCGCTCATCTGGCATCCGCTCGAGCAACGCGTGATCGCCATCAATGGACTCGGAGTCGCGCCCACGGGGGCGACACCCGAGTTTTTCAAGGAGCGCGGATTCGACTACCCTCCTGAATACGGCGTGCTCTCAGCCGTCACACCCGGAACACCGGGTGGCCTGATGGTCATGCTTGCCCGTTATGGGACGCTGTCTTTGGCGGAGGTACTCGCCCCAGCGATTGAGCTTGCTGATGGCTTTCCGATTGAAGCGCAGCTTGCGGATCGAATCGAGCGGGACAAAGCCAAAATTAAATCTTGGCCTAATACCGCACGCGTCATGCTGCCACACACCGCTGCTCCCCTTGCGGACGGCAGGGAAGCCCCGCAGGCCGGCGAGATTTTTCGCCAACCAGACTTAGCGGCGACACTACGAAAGCTAGTTGAGGCCGAGCGCGTCACGATCGAGCGCGGAGGCTCGCGCGTCGAAGGAATCATGGCGGCGTACTGGCGGTTTTATCATGGCGATATCGCTGAGGCGTTGGTCGATGCGGTGCAAGCAGATGGCGGCTTAATTACTCGAGAAGATCTCGCTAACTGGGAAGTCAAAATCGAAGCGCCCCGTCAGACGCGTTATCGCGGTATTGATGTCTACAAGCTCGATACCTGGGTACAGGGCCCGGCGATGCTGCAGACGCTCAATATTCTCGAAAACTTTGATCTCAAAGCGATGGGCTATAACTCTGCAGAGTATCTCCACACCCTGTATCAAGCCATGAATCTCGCCTTCGCCGACCGAGATTTTTACTACGGGGACCCCGCCTTCCCCCCGGCTGAGCCCATCGAGGGACTGCTCTCCAAAGAATACGCACAGATGCGGGCGCGAACGATCGGTAAGCGCAATAATCCCGCCGCAGCGCCGGGTAATCCGTATCCCTACCAGAGCGATAAGAATCCGTTCCTAGACCTGTTGCTCGCTCGTCAAAAGGCGTACGCCGAGGGCACCACGACACCTGGGTCGAATCGCAAGCAGATTCCTCGAAACCCGACGCGGCCATTCACGCCGGGTGGCGTCGCTCCCATCGCGCAGAGCACCCCCAGCTTCGCGCCGCAAAACCCAGGGATCGCAATCACGGATGACCGTGGGGTCGACTATGACGCGCCTTTTTGGCGCGGCACGACCTCGATCGCGGCAGCCGATAAAGAAGGCTGGATGGTCGCTATCACCCCAAGTGGCGGTTGGGTGCCCGGATGGATTGCCGGTGACACCGGGATCGGTCTCTCGCAACGCATGCAGTCTTTTGTACTCGACCCCAAAGAGAATCCTTATAACGTTGTCGCACCCGGCAAGCGCCCGCGCGCGACGCTCACTCCCAGTATCGCTATCAAAGAGGGCAAACCCTGGATGGCGTTTGCCGTCCAAGGCGGTGACAGCCAAGACCAAAATCTTCTTCAGTATTTTTTGAATCGAGTGGAATTTGGGATGACCCCACAGCAGGCCGCGGAAGCGGCCAATATGAATAGCTTTCAGCTCCACGACTCTTTTGGTGAGCACAGCATCACACCGGGCAAGATGCTGCTTGATGATGAGACACCCAAATGGGTACGTGATGAGTTGCGCGCACGCGGTTACACGCTGCAATTTTCTGAGCGCACATCAGGCCCGATCACCAGCGTCGAAATCGACCTCGAACACGGGACCATGCGTGGCGGGGTGAGCAATCACGGCGAAGACCACGGCATCGCCTGGTAGAGCCTGTAAAAGAAAAACCCCGTGCTCTTGCGAACACGGGGTTTCTTTGATGAGGACCCTGACAGTGACCTACTCTAGCGTAGCAACAGGCTAAACTACCATCGGCGCAGAGCGTTTTCACTTCCGAGTTCGAAATGGGATCGGGTGGTTCCCGCTCGCTATGGCCGTCAGGGAATTCTTAAAAATCGGATGTTTTTTTGATAGACGCTTGTCGCATTCGACAAACATGAGATGGATCGCTCCATCAAACTTCTTGAGGTTATATGGTCAAGCCTCACGGGCAATTAGTACTGGTTAGCTGAAGCCATTACTGGCCTTACACACCCAGCCTATCAACCAAGTAGTCTTCTTGGGCCCTTTAGGGGAGTCATGCTCCCAGGGAGATCTAGTCTTGGGGGGGGCTTCCCGCTTAGATGCTTTCAGCGGTTATCCCGTCCGCACATAGCTACCCGGCAGTGCCACTGGCGTGACAACC
>CAZSRB010000033.1:0-19503 GCA_964609065.1 uncultured Acidibacter sp.
CCAGGCGTTACCTGGCACCGTGTCCGAAGGAGCCCGGACTTTCCTCCACGATGACTTTAAAGGACATCGCAGCGATCACCTGGCCGACTCCGAGGATGGACGATACCGACGCGGCGCTGGAACCACAATCGTTAGATACCTTAATCGAGCTCCGAAATGACCGAGAAGCCCTCGTGGTTGAGCGCAAACCGCAGTACGCAGGCGCTCTACTTTCGACTCATCGCCTTAGCAACACTTAGCACTACCCAGACCTAACGATCTTTTAATTCTTTGAGCATCATGGCACGCGCATAAGCCTCTGCGCGCGGCACGCCAGCAACCGCAGCACCGATCGCAGCAGCCTTCGAAACTGGTAGATGTACAAGCGCGGCGCGCAAGCAACGATCCAAAAGCTCGCTATCGACTGCACTTTCGTCCTCACCCGTCTCAGATTTCAAAACTGACGAACCTGCGATTACCAGCGTAATCTCGCCGCGCGACATCAAAGAATCGGTTTGACATTGCTGCGCCAAATCCTCGATTGATCCGCGATAAATTTGCTCGTGTAACTTGGTTAACTCACGCGCGACTACCGCTTGCCGAGAGACACCAAAAACATGCTGCATATCGATCAATGTACGCTGCAATCGATGCGGAGATTCAAAGAAAACCATACTGCGCGACTCGACTCGCAACCGATCAAGTTTCTGCCTGCGCTCCATATCTCTTGCTGGCAAAAAGCCCTCAAAACAAAATCGATCGCAAGGCAGGCCACTCACAGCGAGCGCTGCAGCGATCGCGGTTGGCCCGGGGATACTACGCACTTTGATACCCGCGGCCGCAGCCTCGCGTACCAACTCGAAACCAGGGTCCGATAAGAGTGGCGTGCCAGCGTCGCTGATCAAGGCGATTCGTGAACCTTGACGCAAGGCCTCAAGCAACTCCGTCGTACGCTGCGACTCGTTATGGCTATGCAAGGAAATCAGCGTCTTTTGTATCCCAAGACGCAGCAACAACTGCCCACTGTGTCGCGTATCCTCAGCCGCAATGAGATCTGCCGCACGCAGCGACTCGAGCGCACGAGTCGACAGATCCCCCAAATTGCCAATCGGGGTGGCGATAACCTCGAGCAGACCAGAAACTTGATTCACGTGTCGGGTCACTATAATGCGCCGATAGCGTGAATTCATCCCCGCGCCGGCCTGTCGCCACCGTGAGGGAAGAGCGAGGAGAGCAGTATTGAGCCAGCGAATTTCTATCCAGCCGCAAGCAAGCTCTCTGGGGCGTGTACTCGGGCTAGTCGTGCTGATCACGCTGCTCGGTGCGTGCAGCAGCGTCCCACAGACGCTCGCTCCCTCAGCGTCGCGCGCGGCCGAACTCGCCTCACGCGGCGAGCATAGCGCTGCGGCACGCGAGTACGACGCGCTCGCCATTGCTGCGGGCTCACAAGGCGATGACTTCCGCTTGCTTGCCACAGAGCAATGGTTATCAGCCAATGATCCCGCCAATGCACAGGTCTCTTTGCGTAGCGTAATGGGCCCGCTCGAGCCGACCGCGCGCTATGCACGCGATCTCTTTGCAATTGAAATTGACATATTGCAAGGCAACTACGCTCTCGCTTGGCGAGCACTCGGAGCGCTGGCAGCGCCGCGGGGCGATGCCCAAACGGAACGTTTCCATGCATTACGTCAACGCTCGGCGATCGCCGTTGGCGAGCCCATCGAAGCCATTCGTAGCTCGCGTCAACGTGAAAGTTTGGCGCGCGAGAGCCGACAAGTCAGCGCTCTACGAACCGAGTTATTGAACCAACTACGCCTAGCCGTTACCGCAGGCGCGCGCTTTGATCCCAAACTCGCCGGTCGCGATCGCATCGCTCGCGGCTGGCTCGAGGCGGCGGAGCTGGCAGCCGTGAGTCTTCGTCAATCCGCTGAAGTCGCCGCTCAAACCACCTCGGCATGGCGGCGTCGTTACCCCGGACACCCTGCGGCGGTTATCTTGTCGTCTCTTAACCGAGAGGCGTTGAGCGACGCGGTCAGCGATACCCCCGCACGCGCGAGTCTCGCGCGACCAACACTCGTCAGACCTAACCTCAGCCGATCGGGCGCAAGCCCACTTGGCCTCCGATCTGCGAACGCGCACATTGCAGCATTGCTGCCCTTGACGGGTCGTAACGCGGCAGCGGGTAGTGAATTAAGAGACGGCTTAATCAGCGCGTTTTACCAGTCCCCAGAGGATCAAAGAATTCCGCTACGCTTTTATGATACCCAACGCGACCCGCTCATCAACCTGCTACGCAAAGCCACCGAAGAGGGTGCGATCGCCATCATTGGCCCGCTGCTCAAAGATGACGTCACGGAAATGGCAAGACTACAACCGACGATCCCCGTGCTTGCCTTAAATGCACTTGCTGAGGGTACCCACGCATCGTCTTTGAACGCATCGGCTTCGAACCTTTCATCTGCGCGATTTCTGCAATTTTCATTGTCTCCAGAGGACGAGGCGAGAGCCATCGCGCAGCGAGCCATCGCTGAGGGTCGCACACGAGCCGTAGCGATCGTTCCGAGTGGAGACTGGGGTAACCGAGTGCTATCGGCTTTTCAGGAGGCTCTACAAAGCGGCGGTGGAGAACTCCTCGCGCAAGAGCGCATCGCAGCCTCTGACCCGGCAGCCCGAGAGCTCGCCAGCTCGATCCAAGGCGCGCTACGAATCGGTCAAAGTTTGGCGCGCCATCGGCAATTACAGTCCGAGTTGAATTTGCCGCTGGCATTTCAACCCCGGCGCCGCGGCGATGTGGATTTTTTGTTCGTCCCCGCCTCCAGCCGCTTGCTGAGACAGGTCCGGCCGCAACTGCGTTTCCAAGCCGTCGCCGATATTCCAACCTATTCTGTTTCAAGCGCATGGAATGGGATCGCCGATGAGGAGCTTGGGAACCTCCTATTTGTGGACATGCCATGGATGATCGCGGGGACTGATACCGAGTACGCCGCCTTACGCACCCAAGCGAAGCAGTCCTTTGGATCTGGCGCGCTGCAAAGTCGACTCTTCGCGATGGGACATGACGCCTGGCTGCTCGCTTCTGTGATGCTGAACGGGCCTGCGGGTCAGGGTCTGCCCCTCAATGATCCCATCCTCGGTTTAACTGGCGAACTTCGCATCGGTGCGGATGGACGCATCGCTCGTAGCCTCGAGTGGGCGACACTCAATCGTCGCGGCGAGCTCGTTGCGCGTGATCAGATGGATGATCAGAGCACCGATGACCTGCGCGAATGAGCGCGCGAGATGGGGAAAGCAGGCTGAAGATTGGGCCTGTGACTTATTGTGCTCACGAGGCGCCAAAATTCTACAAAGAAATTTTCGTCGACGCTGCGGAGAGCTCGATCTCGTCGCGTTGCACGCGGGTGTGCTTCTGATTGTAGAAGTGCGGCTACGTCGTCACCGCCACTTTGGGGGCGCCGCCGCGAGTATCACGGTTGCCAAGCAACAACGGCTCGTGCGCACGACCCAACTATGGCTACAAGTCCATCCCGATTACGCACATTACCCCATCCGATTCGATGTGATTGCCATTGAGCCTTCGACCGAGGGGCGCTGGCGTCGACAATGGTTGCCGCACGCGTTCACGTGCTGAGTCGAGCGGGCGTTTATTTGACGATTTTCAAGCTCGGTCGAGCACGAGCGGGCGATGACGCCTGAGTCGATGCATGATCACCGGTCGGAGGCTGAGGACTCGCGGATTCATCGGCGTCGGCCGCAGGGGGCGGTACCTCACCTTCTGGTGGGAACATCAAACCCTCACCCGTCTCCCGTGCATAGATGCCCTGCACCGCCAAGACCGGTAAACGTAGTTGCCGCGCCACTCCCCCAAAGCGCGCTTCAAAGCTCAACCAATCATTACCAAGATCCAAGTGCCGCGTCGCGTCGTAGCTCACGTTCAACACGATTCGACCTTCGCGCACATGAGCACGCGGCACATCCACCCCGGGAAGCGTCGCATCGACCATGATCTGAGGCGTCAGCCCACTATCGGTAATCCACTGGTGCATCGCACGCAGCAAATAAGGCCGACGCGGTATTCGAACGTCACTGGTCATGCTGACCCCGCGGTCGCAAAGCAACGGTCACAAAGCGGGTGGACGTCGATTACTCGACGTCCCGCCAATACTCGCGCTTCATGAGATAGGCCAAGCCGGTAAACACCAACAAGAAGAGCGTGACCCAAATACCCAAAGAAATGCGCTTGGCCTTGTAGGGCTCGCCCACGTACTCCAAGAAGTTAACCGTGTCACGTAGGAAAGCGTCATACTCATCGCTCGAGAGCTGACCTGGCACCACGAGCTCAAAGCCCTCGTAGATCGACTCCGTGACCACGCTGCCATCACCCAAGGTCTTCTCTTCAGTGCGCAGCTTGAGTTCCTGCAAACCCTGTAGCGGGGACAGCACATGCGGCATCGATGTACCCGCTAAGGCGAGGTTATTGGTGCCGGTTGTCGCTTTCTCATCGAGATAGAACGTCTTCAGGAACTGATAGACGTAGTCGCTGCCCTTAGCCCGCGTAATGAGTGACAAATCAGGCGGTGCCTTACCAAACCAGTTCTCACCATCAGACGCCGTCATCGGCGTCGTGATGTAGTCGCTCGTCTTGGAGCCTGGCAACAGCAAGAATTTATCGAGCTGCTCCCTCGGGATGCTGAGGTCCTCAGCCATACGCGAATAACGCATGTACTTGAGTGAGTGGCAACCGGCGCAGTAACCCATGAAATTACCCGCACCCCGCTGCAGCGATGCCGTATTGGTGATGTCGTTACCCGCTTGCCACTTGGTCCACTCGCCGCTCGGACCTGAGGCCGCTTGCGACACGGACATACACAGTGCGCCTGCCAGAGCCACGCTGGCCATGATCAACTTACGCATGATAGGTCACTCTCTCCGGCGGAGCTTGGCAGGTCTCAAGCTTGGTGTAGACCGGCATCAAAATAAAAAATGCAAAGTACAGCGCCGTAAAGATCCGCGTCAGCACTACGTAGATCCCTTCAGCGGGCTGCAAGCCCAAGTAGCTCAGCACCACAAAGGAGATCGCAAATAGGGTGAGCGCAAGCTTTGACATCCAACCCTTGTAGCGGATGGATTTCACGGGCGACTTATCCAGCCACGGCAGGAAGAAGAGCACCACGATGGCGAGCAACATTAATAGCGCACCCATCTGCTGATCCGGTACGGCACGCAACATCGCGTAAAACGCGGTGAAGTACCACACCGGCGCAATATGATCGGGTGTCGAGAGCGCATTCGCCGGTTCAAAATTGGGCTTCTCTAAGAAAAGACCACCAAAGGTCGGCACAAAGAAGAGCACGCCGCAGAAGAACAACAAAAACACGCCTACACCCACCACGTCCTTGACTGTGTAGTACGGGTGGAACGGAATACCATCGACGGGCTTGCCCTGCGCGTTGAGCTTAGCCTTGATCTCGATACCATCGGGGTTGTTCGAGCCCGTCTGGCGTAGCGCAACCAAGTGCATGAGCACTAAGAATGCGATCGCAAAAGGCACCGCAATCACGTGCAAAGCGAAGAACCGGTTCAGCGTGGAATCCGCGATACCGTAATCGCCGCGTATCCACTCAACGATCGCAGGCCCTATCGCAGGAATCGTGCCAAAGAGGTTCACGATCACCTGTGCGCCCCAATACGACATATTGCCCCAAGGCAGCACATAGCCCATGAACGCTTCGGCCATCAACGCCAAATAGAGCAGCATGCCGAAGATCCACAACAGCTCGCGCGGCTCGCGGTACGACCCGTACATCAACGCCCGGAACATATGCAGATAGACCACGATGAAGAAGAAGGACGCGCCGGTTGAATGCATGTAGCGAATCAACCAGCCCCACTCCACCTCGCGCATGATGTATTCGACCGAATCGAAGGCCATGTCCTCGCTAGGCTTATAGTGCATCGTCAGAAAGATGCCCGATAAGATCTGGATCACGAAGACCAGCAAGGCCAGCGAGCCAAAGAAATACCAAATATTGAAATTCTTTGGCGCAAAATACCCAATCAGCTGCGATTCCATGAACTCATCGACAGGTAGCCGCTTGTTGAGCCAGGCGCGGAAGCCACCCTTGTTGGGGGTGACGGAGTCAGGTGAGGCGGCCATCAGGCAACTCCTTGAGAAGCATCAGCGTCCAACCCAATCACAAGCTGGGTGTCGGACTCGAATTTATGCGGCGGGACCACGAGGTTCGCCGAGGCGGGCGAGCCGTTAAACACGCGCCCGGCCAAATCAAACTTAGAGCCGTGACAGGGGCAGAAAAACCCGCCCGGCCAGTCATCGCCCATGGCCGGATCAGCCTGAGTGAAGTACTGCTTTGGCAGGCAGCCCAAGTGGGTGCAGGCGGCATACAACACCAGAAAATCCGGCTTGATCGAGCGCATGGCGTTTTGTGCATACGCGGGCTGCGTCGAGGCCTCCGACAACGGATCTTTGAGATCCGGAATGCTCTCGAGCTTGGCGACGGATTCCGGCGTACGACGCACCACGTAAATCGGCTGTTTTCGCCAGCTCTGCGTGATCATTTGACCGGGCTCCAGTTTGGAGAGATCAATTTCGAGCGGCGCGCCCAATGCACGCGCACGCTCGGAGGGTTTCCATGACGCGATAAAGGGCACTAGCGTAAAGGCCCCCCCCACTGCGGCCGTTGCCGCGGTGGCCATGGTCAGAAACTTGCGCCGACTGTTATCGACGTCTGCACTCACCGTATCGTCACTCATCGTCGAGACTCTCCACTCATCCATGGCGGATGTACTGACATTCGCTTACTACCAAACTACGGCATTATACACCGCAGTGCAGCAATTGAGCCTGCGCGAGAGGCTTGAAACGAAGATGTCGGGTTGGATTAAAGCGAGTGTGTTTCTGGCGGGCTCGGTGGTGGGTGGTCTTGCGGCGGCCTTCTTGATCGTGCTCTGGCGCCCCGATTTACTGCCCGCCCTGCGCGGCGAGACCGAGACGACCAATGTGGTGGCCGAGACCGCGACCTCCCAAGTGGACGACCGCTCAGCGGCGCCCACCGCGCGCAGCACACGACCTCCACCCCTCACCCCCTCCGTGAATGGGGCGGTGACGATCGCAAGCTATGCCCCCTCCGTGAGTCAGGCCGCCCCTGCGGTCGTCAATATCTACACCGCTCGGGTGATCACCGAACGCGTCCCCGGTAACTTCTGGCAAGCGCCGCTCGGCGAACTCATTCCCCGCTATCGACGTCGCGTCCAACAGTCTTTGGGCTCCGGTGTGATCGTCAATTCCGCTGGCCAAGTGGTCACCAATCACCACGTAATTCAGGGCGCCTCGTCCATTCAGGTACAACTGGCCGATAGTCGCATCGCCGAGGCGAGCGTCATCGGCAGCGACCCCGACACCGACCTCGCCTTGCTAAAAATCGAGCTCGATAAGCTACCGGTGATCCAGCTCGGGCGGTCCGACTTTTTGCAGGTGGGCGATGTGGTGCTCGCCATCGGCAACCCCATCGGTCTGTCGCAAACCGTGACCCAGGGTATCGTCAGCGCAACGGGCCGCGACCAACTGGGTATTTCTACCTTTGAAAATTTCATTCAAACCGACGCGCCCATTAACTTTGGTAACTCCGGTGGTGCCTTGATCAACACGCGGGGTGAACTCGTCGGTATCAATACCGCCGTACTAGCGCGCGATCTCGGAGTCGAAGGAATTGGCTTTGCCATTCCCGTCAATTTAGTGCGCGGTGTCATCAAAGAACTTGTCGAGACCGGTCGGGTTATTCGCGGCTGGCTCGGCGCAAGCTTTGAGACGCTCGATCCCGCTTCAGCCCGTGCGCTGAACCTCCCCGAGGGGGGCGTACGTATTGTACGTCTTTACAACGGGGGTCCCGCACAACGCGCCGGCTTACGCCCCGGAGATATTTTGCTCAGCATCAATGACACACCGGTAACTAGTGATCGAGAGGCGCTCCTGCGGATCGCAAGTACCGCGCCCGGCACAACGCTCACCCTGCAAGTGCAACGGGCGAATCAGCGCGGGCAAGTGGAAGTCGCTGTGGTCGAGGCGCCGCGTCAACCGTCAGCGCGTTGATCTTTGACGGCTCGCCCGAAGATCAACATATCCCTTGTCGAAATATCGCTTAGCGAACGACGCGCTTGATTTCGGCGCCTAGCCCCGACAGCTTCTCTTCGATGGCCTCGTAGCCGCGGTCAATGTGATAAATCCGATCAATCTCGGTGCGCCCCTTGGCCACCAAGCCGGCTAGCACCAAAGAAGCCGATGCACGCAAATCAGTCGCCATCACTGGCGCCGCCTGCAGATGTTCCACACCTTTGATGATCGCGGTGTTGCCCTCTAGACGAATTTCAGCACCCATCCTGCGCATCTCAAGCATGTGCATGAAACGATTTTCAAAAATCGTTTCAATGATGGTACCTACGCCCTCGGCAACAGTATTCAGCGCGGCAAATTGCGCCTGCATATCGGTGGGGAATGCGGGGTATGGCGCTGTGCGCAAATCGATCGCCCGCGGCCGACGGCCTCGCATGTCCACTTCGATCCAATCCTCACCCGTCGACACTTGCGCGCCGGCTTCAACTAATTTGGCGAGTACCGCATCCAAATGTTGTGGGCGGGTGTGTGTCGTTCGCACCCGACCTTGAGTGATCGCACCCGCAACCAGATAAGTACCCGTCTCAATACGATCGGGTAGTACCGAATATTGAGCACTGTGTAGGCGTTCCACGCCATCAATGATGAGCGTATCGGTACCCGCGCCGCGAATACGCGCGCCCATTTGATTGAGGCAGTCTGCCAGGTCAACCACCTCCGGCTCGCGAGCGGCATTCTCGAGCACGGTCTGTCCGTCAGCGAGCGCTGCCGCCATCATCAAATTTTCCGTGCCGGTCACCGTCACGGTGTCGAGTACCAAGCGTGTGCCATGCAGCCGCTTCGCGCGCGCGCGGATATAGCCGTTGGCAATGGAGATCTCAGCACCCATCGCCTGTAAACCAGCCACATGAATATTCACGGGTCGCGCACCGATCGCGCAGCCTCCCGGTAACGACACGTCGGCCTCACCAAATCGCGCCAGTAGCGGCCCCAGCACCAAAATAGAGGCCCGCATCGTCTTTACCAAATCATAGGGTGCGACGGGCTTATCGAGTGAGCGTGAGTCGACTTCCACCTGCATACGCTCATCCAGCGTCACGGTGGCGCCCATGCGACCGAGTAACTCGATCATGGTGGTGACATCTTGCAGATGAGGCACATTACCAATCGATACCGGCTCATCGGCCAGCAACCCCGCCGCGAGAATGGGCAGTGACGCATTTTTAGCGCCCGAGATGCGCACCTCACCCTCGAGTGGGCGGCCGCCCTCGATGTTCAGCTTGTCCATGACGATCCTCGCTTGTTAGCCAGCCGATTCGCTGGCTACTTCTTCTGGGGTCAAGGCCTCGATCGATAACGCGTGGATTTCGCGCCCGACTCGCTCACCGAGCGTGCGGTAAATCATTTGATGACGCGCAATCGCGCGCCGCCCAGCAAACTCTGAGCTGATCACTCGGGCGGCAAAGTGAGTCTGATCGTCGGACTCAACGGTCACAAGGGCACCGGGTAGACCGGTTCGGATCAGGTTCGCTACATCATCTGGGTGCATCAGTGACCTCGGCCGCGGCTTTGCACGGGAGCGTGGATTGAATGGGACATGCGGGTATCATGCCATTCCATGAGCACGACACCAAAGCCCTCCTCTTCTACGCTGATCGCGGCGGGCCGACGGGCGCTGCAAACCGAGATCCGTGGGCTCGAGGGATTGCTCACCCGCATCGATGATCGCTTCGCCGAGGCGTGCGCGCTCTGCTTGAGCTGTCGCGGTCGAATCGTCGTAACCGGTATGGGTAAATCAGGCCACATCGCGAGCAAAATCGCCGCGACGTTATCGAGTACCGGAAGTCCCGCGTTTTTCCTGCATCCCGCGGAAGCCAGCCACGGCGACATGGGTATGATCACTCGAGAGGATGTGCTCATCGCACTCTCCAATTCAGGCGAGACACCTGAGGTCCTGACCTTATTACCTCCGTTAGCGCGGCTTGGGATTCCCTTAATCGCGATGACCGGTCAACCCCAGTCGAGCCTCGCACGCAGTGCTCACGTCCACCTCGATGTCAGCGTTGAAGCCGAGGCGTGCCCGCTCAACCTAGCGCCGACCGCGAGCACGACCTCAGCCCTAGCCTTAGGGGATGCGTTAGCCGTCTCGCTACTCGAGGCACGGGGTTTTACAGAAGAAGACTTTGCACGCTCACACCCTGGGGGTGCGCTCGGGCGACGCTTATTGCTCAAAGTGTCTGATGTCATGCGACAAGGTGATGCGATCCCAAAAGTTTTGGCGGACACGCCAATGACCGAAGGCTTGCTCGAAATGTCACGCAAAGGACTCGGTATGACCATCATTACCGACTCACAGGGTCTGGCGCTCGGCGTCTATACCGATGGGGACTTGCGACGATCTTTTGATCGGCAACTCGACTGGCATCGCGCCACGATGGCTGAAGTCATGACGCATCCCTGCAAAAGTATCGGACCGCACGCTCTGGCTGCTGAGGCAGTACTCCTCATGGAATCGCACCGGATTACCGCGTTACCGGTGGTGGATGAAAAGGGCGTTGTGGTCGGTGCGCTCAATATCCATGATTTGATGCGCAGTGGCGTGTACTAGGCGACCCATGCGCAGCCCAGGAAGTCATGCTTCTTCAGTGATGACCCCTCGAAGGGGTGCCACCATGGCCATGATGCTGACGTCTATCTTCGCTCTCAGCGCAAGCTTAAGCGCTTGCGATCAACTCGCGAGCGACAAAGAAATATTAGCTGCCGCGACGACCACCGATCCGGGGTACGTCGTCATCGGCGCTGAATTGATCGAGACCGACGAGCTCGGGGTTCCGCGCTACCGCCTAATGGCTGAGCGAATTGCTCAGAATCCCGCCTCTCTCGTGATCGAAGCGGATAAGCCCGTCCTAGACGTACATGAGGACGGCTCGGTCGCTTGGCGCGTGTCCGCATCGCATGGTCGGTTACCGGCCAATACCCGCGTCATGCAACTGGACGGTCAAGTTAACGTGGTGTCCACCCGCACAAACGATGGCCCCACGCTTACCTTGGATACCGAAACACTGCGTTACGATTTTTTGAATGGTGTCGCCGAAACAGACGCGACGGTCACCTTGGTCGTCGATGGCCATCCTTTACAGGGGACTGGCTTGGAAGCGGATCTAAGAAGCCGACGCGTACGTCTTCATGACTCCGTTCAGGGTCGCTTCCAACCATGAAGCTGCATCCCTCACCCGCGCAGCCATCGACAGCGCTACGCATCATGTTAGCGATCAGCCTTGCGCTGTGGCTAACCCCCATCTGCGCTCGAGCCCAATCTTCAGATACCGATGTAGCGATTACTTTGGATGCCGCCTCCTCTGAAGTCGATTACCGAACGAACACCGTCTTGTTTCGAGACCTCAGCATTACCCAAGGTGAGACACGCGTCACCGCCGAGCGAGCGCGCTCGACCGGACTCGATTTTGATGACTCCACCTGGGTATTAAGTGGACGGGTGCGTATTAGCGTACAAGGCGGCGACTTACAGGCCGAAGCGGCTAATGTAACCTTCAAAGAAAATCGGATCATTCGCGCACGAATTGACGGACAGCCGGCGAAGTTCTCGCAGGCACTCGAGCGCGGTGGGGTAGCCCGAGGGGAAGCTGCGCAAATCGTTTACCAGATCGATCAGCAATCGGTGACGCTACGCGATAAAGCTTGGCTGACTGACGGCCGCAATGAAATTCGCGGCGAACAGTTGGTATATAGCTTGCGTGAGCAACGCGTTCAGGCGGGCTCACAAACAGGCAGTAAAGACCGCGTACAAATCATCATCCGACCGACCCCGCAAGAGGCTCCTAAATGAGTACCTTGGTCGCGCAACATCTGGCTAAAGCGTACGGTTCGCGCCCGGTAGTCAAAGATTTAAGCCTGGAGGTCAAATCGGGTGAGATCGTCGGTTTGCTCGGCCCTAACGGCGCAGGCAAAACCACAGCGTTCTACATGATCGTCGGTCTCGTGGCAGCAGACTCTGGGCGTATCACGCTTGATGACGCCAACCTCACCGATGAACCCATGCACCGACGCGCGCAGGCAGGTATTGGTTACTTACCTCAAGAACCATCGATTTTTCGTCGCTTGACGGTTGAAGAAAACATCCTTGCGATCCTAGAAATCCATCCCGAGCTCAATGCTCAAGCCCGCCAAGAGCGCTGCGAGGAACTTCTATCGCAGTTACGGATTGGTCATGTGCGCGCCTCCAAAGGCATGGCGCTCTCAGGTGGCGAACGACGCCGAGCCGAAATTGCTCGAGCACTCGCTGCTCAACCGCGCTTTTTATTATTGGATGAACCCTTTGCCGGTGTTGATCCCATCTCAGTCAGCGATATCCAGCAAATTATTCGAGACCTCGCCGCTCATGGAATT
The DNA here is from genome assembly GCA_964609065.1 of uncultured Acidibacter sp. Classification (GTDB taxonomy): domain Bacteria; phylum Pseudomonadota; class Gammaproteobacteria; order Steroidobacterales; family Steroidobacteraceae; genus UBA964. The sequence continues at coordinate 12,512 of CAZSRB010000033.1, forward strand.
GGCATTCTGATCACCGATCACAACGTGCGTGAAACCTTGGGCGTCTGCCATCGGTCGTACATTATCGGCGAAGGACAAGTGATTGCCGCCGGTTTGGCTGAGGAAATCCTTGCCAATCCGCGTGTGCGTGAGGTGTACTTGGGTGAGTCCTTCCATCTCTAAGAGGTCTCCTCGACCCGCCTCTTTCTACTGACCGAGCCCCATACTCATGCTCAAGCAGTCGTTGCAACTCAAGCTCGGTCAGTCACTGACGATGACGCCCCAGTTGCAGCAAGCCATCCGTCTGCTGCAGATGCCGACGCTAGAACTGCAGGCACACATTCAGGAAGTACTCGAAAGCAATGTGATGCTGGAGCAGGAGGACTCCGAAGAGGAAGCCGAGCTACTGACCTCGCTCACCGCCCTCGAAGCGACACCGACCGTCGAGGTCAATGAACCGACCGAAGTCGAAATCATTGAACAACCTTGGGCTGATCGACCAGGCACGGGCAGCGACGCCGCGCGCGCAGAGGATGACGAAGAGCGTGAACGAGAGTTAGCCGATGAGCATGCCATCTCGCTACGCGAACATTTACTCGAGCAATTGGAACTCGCTGGGCTTCGACCGGATGATTTGCAGGTCGCCGCCGCGATCGTCGATGCACTCAATGATGATGGCTATCTCAAAGAATCTCTCGAAGAGATCGCCGACAGTCTGCGACCTCAACTTGACTGGGACACCGAAGAAGTCGAGCGGGTACTGCTACTCGTGCAAATGCTGGAGCCTGCAGGAATCGCGGCACGCGATCTGAGTGAGTGCTTGTTACTACAGCTTGCACAGCTTGACCCAAACACCGAAGGACTCGATCTCGCAAAGCTCATTGTCGCCGAGCATCTCGATTTACTCGCCGCTCGGGATCTTCAACCTTTACACAATCAACTGAACGCGGATAGTGAACTAGTCGAAAGTGCAATCGCCTTGGTTCGCGGGTGTCATCCGCGACCTGGATCACTGATTAGCACGACCACAACCGAATATATCGTACCGGACGTCTTTGTTCGGCGAACCGAAAAAGGCTGGGCCGTTGAGCTCAACCCCGGTACTTTGCCGCGCGTACGCGTCAATGATACCTACGCAGGAATGCTGGGGCGCGGAGGCTCTTTCAGCACCTTGCGCGCCCAGCTCCAAGAGGCGCGCTGGCTACTCAAGAGCCTCGAGATTCGTAATGACACCTTGCTCAAGGTGGCGCGAGCCATCGTCGAACGACAGACGGACTTTCTTGCCGAGGGCGAGGAAGGCATGCGGCCGATGATTCTCAAAGACATCGCGCAAGCCATCGAGATGCACGAATCGACCATCTCTCGGGTGACTTCGGGAAAGTACCTACATACCCCCCGGGGCGTGTTTGAACTGCGATACTTCTTCTCAAGCCAGGTCGAAGGCGATGACGGTCAAGGTACTTCTTCTACCGCCATCCGCGCCAAGATCCGAAAACTGATTCGCGAAGAGGACGCCGCCCGACCTCTGTCCGACAACCGCATTGCCGAGTTACTCTCGGAACAGGGAATCCCGGTGGCGCGGCGTACCGTAGCGAAATATCGCGAAGCGCTCGGCATAGAGTCGTCCGCAGAGCGCAAACGCAACGGATCAACCTGACACGTTGATCAGCTTTTGTAAGGAGAATGTCATGCAAATATCGATTACTGGGCACCATATTGAAGTGACTGAGCCGCTTCGCACCTACGTGAACAAAAAAATGGATCGCATTCTGAGACACTACGACCAGATGATCGATGTGCATTACGTACTGTCGGTCGAGAAGCTACGGCATATTGCTGAGGCGACCTTGCGTGTGCCGGGTAGTGACATTCACGCGAATGCGGAGGCAGCAGACATGTATGCAGCCATTGATGCTCTAGCCGACAAACTCGACCGACTTGTCAAAAAACGCAAAGAAATCGACACGGACCATCACGCCACAGAGGGTCGTAAGGCCCGGCAATGATCGCCAGCGCCAACGGATATCATCATCGATGCGAATCATCGTCGTCAGCGGCTTATCGGGAGCGGGAAAGAGCGTAGTCTTACACGCGCTTGAAGATCTCGGTCATTACTGCATCGACAATCTCCCCGCCTCGATGCTCGAGCCGTTTGTCGCGCACGCCTTGCGGCTACAAAATGAACGCACGTTGAATAATGTCGCGATTGGTATTGATGCCCGCGATAGCGCCATTGGCCTCAGCCGTATCCCAGAAACTATTGATCAACTGCGCCGCAGTGGACTGCGCTGCGAAATGCTGTTCGTACTCGCGGAGGAGACGGAACTACTACGACGGTATGGCGAAACCAAGCGACGACACCCGCTCTCGCGTCCAGGTCTCACGCTACAAGAGGCGATCCGAGAAGAGCAGACCCTGCTCGAGCCGCTCATGCAGGCGACCGATTTGACCATCGACACGACACACATGGGCGTGCATGACTTGCGTGAACTGGTTGTCCAGCGTATCGACCAGCGACGTAGTCAATCACTCTCGATCACGCTCGTGTCCTTTGGCTTTAAGCACGGCGTACCCGGCGATTGCGATTTTATCTTTGATGCGAGAACTCTCCCGAATCCTTACTGGACAATCGCTTTGCGGCCACTCAGCGGCCTTGATGCGCCGGTAATTGAATACCTCGATGCACAACCGTCCGTTGCGAATATGCTCACGGAACTTGAGCAATTCATGAGTAAGCGGATCGCCGAACATGAGGCCGCGCATCGACGATATCTCACGATCGGTATCGGCTGCACAGGCGGACAACATCGCTCGGTTTACCTCGTTGAGCGCTTGGCTGATCGGCTACGCAAGGACCACCCTGCTCTAGCGCATCGACATCAATCCTTAGTCGGCGCCTCGGCCCTCTCGGCAATCGACGCCCCTCAGGCGTCGAAAACCCCTGCGGCCAAATAAATCATGAGCAACGAGAGCCTCAAAGATACTCGCCTTGCCGCCTTACGCGAGGCTCTGCAGACAGGCACCCTGCGGCAAGCACAGCGTATGGTCTCCACGCTGCATCCCGCTGAAATCGCGCTTTTGCTGGAGTCCATGCCACGTCGCCAACGCGAATTGGTGTGGGAGTTGATCGATCCTGAGCTTGAGGGTGATGTCCTCATCGAGCTCAATGAAAATATCCGTCAAGAGTTCATCCAAGAGATGGAGGCCGAAGAGCTGGTCGCCGCTGCCGAGAGCCTCGAACTCGATGATTTAGCCGATTTGATTGGCGATCTGCCTGAAGCAGTCACCCGCCAGGTGCTGCGCTCGATGGACCAGCGCGATCGCGAGCGACTACGTAACGTGCTCGCATGGCCGGAGGATTCGGCTGGCGGGTTGATGAATACCGACACCGTGAGCGTGCGTCCTGACGTCTCGCTCGAGGTGGTATTGCGCTATTTGCGTATGCGCGGCGAGCTCCCAGAGCGCACCGATAGTCTGTTTGTGGTTGATCGAAATGATCGCTATCTCGGCAGCATTTCCTTGGCGCGCATCATCACGGGTGACCCCGAAGATCTCGTCGGCGAATCACTCGATCCGGATGCTGCACGCATTGAACCGACTACCTCGGCGCATGAAGTGGCGGAACTTTTCCAAGATCGCGATCTCGTCTCAGCTGCTGTCGTGAGTCAGCAAGGCCAACTCCTCGGTCGTGTGACGGTCGATGACGTGGTGGACGTCATCCGCGAGGAAGCCGAGCATTCCGTGCTCTCCATGGCCGGTCTACAAGATGAGGAAGACCTGTTTGCCGGCGTTGTGACCTCGACCCGGCGACGATTGCTCTGGCTAGGCGTCAACCTGGTGACCGCTTTCATCGCAGCGGCCGTGGTCAAAAACTTTGAAGGTACCATTGAGAAAGTCGCTGCACTTGCCGCACTGATGCCAATCGTCGCTTCCATGGGCGGTATCGCGGGCACTCAAACCGTTACGCTCATTATTCGCGGACTCGCCTTAGGTCAGGTGCAATGGTCTAACGCACGTTGGTTATTACTCAAAGAAATCGCGGTAGGTGGACTAAACGGCCTAATCTGGGCGACCGTCGTTGGCGCCATTGCCGTGTTCTGGTTTGATACTTGGATGATCGCGACAATCTTGGCAGCGGCGATGGCGATCAATTTATTAGCCGCTGCGGCAGTCGGTGTGCTCGTGCCACTCGCGCTACGCAGACTCGATATCGATCCTGCCCTGTCTGCAGGCGTGATCTTGACTACCTTTACGGACGTGATCGGCTTTGCAACGCTACTCGGATTAGGCGCGATCTTTCTCGTCTGACTCTGACGACTCTGAAGTCGACTCCGAGCTCGCACTCTCCGCGCCAGCTTCATCAGCCGACAGGTAATTCTCAAGTGCCACGCGAGCGTTGCGATCACAGCCCTCGCGGGCCGCCGCCGCCAGAATTTCATCCAAGGTTTTGAGGTCTTCAGCCGATGGGCAATCGCCGGGGCCTCTCATCGCTCCGAAGCTTCGACGTGGCATCGGTCGCTTAATCAGCGCTTGCAGCGCCTCGGTCGAGGCACTGCCACCGGCGGCGCGAGTGGGCAACACGATACCCCCCTCGGCACCCTCGAGATTGAGGACATCTCCGCCTGGCGTCACCATCGTCACGCTCTGCCCTGCGCCCAACGCCAGAGAGGATCCAGCGGCCCAAGCGCTGCCACGCTCGATCGCTGGATCTGACGAGCGCGCAACAATGTAATCATTCGCCATCACCGGGAGGCCTACGCCACCCAAGAGCAACACTCCGATTTTGATTACCTGTCGCACGCGTAATATCTCCCCAGCTGTCACTTCAGTCTAGAGGTTACCAGTTCATCTCGATGGTGTCAGCGACCCCCAAGCCGACAACGCTAGCGAGCAGGGGGCGCTCCCACGACAGCTAATGCGGCCCATTGCAGCGGATCATCGGCACCCGATGCGATTTGTGCTAGCTGCGCCGCACGCAAGGCCTCCGGTGCCGCGTCACCTGCCTTTACACGCTCAAAGAATTTACGCATGACTGCGACGGTATCCTCGTCGGGTAGCACCCAATGCGAGACCATGACACTGCGCGCACCCGCATAGAAAAACGAGCGCGCTAAACCGCTCAACGCATCACCGCCCGAAGGCAAACCCGACTCACCCGGCGCAACGGGTTGCGGGTTACCCGTATCGCAAGCAGACAACACAACCAGATCCGCATCGAGCTGTAAATCAAGCACCTTCGCGGAATCCAGGAATAATCCAGATTGCGGATCGACCGCGGATGCGAGCAAGGCCGCATCCGGCAAACAGTCTTGCGCATCGGGAAAGTCCGTCGCGAATACGCCGTGCGTCGAGAACATCAGCACTCTCGCATCGCGTACCGCCTGCGAACGCAGCACCGCTCTATCAGTAAAACGCTCGCGAGTACGAACCGTGGCCCGATCACCCCCCAACACGCGACGAACCGCATTGAGTTCTTTCGCCGTGCCCTGTAACGCCGGCAAGCGCGCCAAGGCGGCTTTAATCGGTGCCTCGCAAAGAGTCGGCAAACGTCTAGCGCTGATCACGGCGCGAGCGATCTCATCCGCGTTTTGCTGAGATTGCAGCGGTAAAAAGTCTCCAAAGCCGACAAACTCAACCGATCCTTGCGACCGACCCGCCTCGCGTGCCGTTACGAACGCGCGCATGCTCGGTACGGCCATCAAGGCAAACCGACGCGCGAACCAAGCCTCGCCCGAGGCTACTTGGCGCGGTTCGATCAGGATGCCAAACGGCAAGCTCGCAAGCGCTCCACTTGTTTCGATAATGAGTCGCTGCGGGGCACCTTTAGCCAAGAAATCCGCCGGCGCATTGGCAAATAAGCCATCAAATAATTCGCGTGCCGCTGTGCGATCGAACTCTCCGTCTGGATTACGGACGGTGTCCTTGATTCGAGCGACAAGCTCTGCCGCACGTGATTCACCGATGGAGATATTAAAAGCTGTCACCGACTTTTGGTCGATCAAAAGCGCCATCCCCTCGGTATCACCTAAGGCGAGACGCAACATCCGCTCACCGCCACCGAGAGATGCCTGCAGCGTACCTAAGTCCACCGGCTGCAAGGTCAGCAAACCGAATTTCGGAAAGGCGAGACTCACCTGCTGCTCGAGCTCCGCGGTGCGCGCACGCCACTCTGCAACGTCCGCTTCGGCCGCGCGTCGCTCTTCCAACGGGGTATCCGCCGGTAGGTTCGATAAGCGAGTCAACGCGCGTCTGAGCGCGCGATCGGAGTCCTGCCAAGCACGAATAAATCCGCCCCGAGGTCCCGCCAAAAGTCGTACGGCGGTCGCTGCCGCCGTTTGGGCGACAGCGGGCGATGCCAGTGTTTCAAAAGCCATGAACAAAGATTTCGCCAAGTCTTCATCCAAAGCACCGCTGGATCCAGCTGCGAGCGCCTGCAGGTATGACATCGCGCGACGCGGCGACACCCCCCTGTTCTCAGTCTGATCGCGATAGATCTGAAAGGCCTCGCCGTAAATCGATAATGCTTCGTCTCGACGCCCGCTCGCCTGAACCGCGCGCGCCAAATCTATCAATAAATTAGCTTCGATACGAGTCCCACGAGCATTCCGGCGATATTTTGCAAGCGCATCTTGCAGCAGTCGCTCTGCCTCCTCAGGGCGTCCATCGGCAATCTCCAAGGCAGCCTGATCTTGTGCAAGACCAGACTGTAACCAGCTCCCTGCGCGTGGATCGACGGTTGAGGCGGCCTGTGCTGCCTGCGCGAGTCCCGCACGACCTATTTGCGCGTTTTGTAATTTTGAGGCGGCAATGGCCTGGGCTCGCAGCATTTGCGCCTCAAGAATCGATACCCTGACGGATACCGGCAGACGCGCCACGTTGGGATCCGCTTGCAAAGATTCGCGTTCATCGGTGTTACGCCATGCCGTCAATAGTGTCTGCGCACGAGTTGCACGCTCAGCCACTCGGGGCATGTCATTAGCATTCAGTGCAGCCAGAGCTGAATAGGCAGCCAC
>CAZSRB010000034.1:0-19146 GCA_964609065.1 uncultured Acidibacter sp.
CGACCCATTCTTGCAGTGGCTTACCGAGTAATTTTTTGGAATCGACACCAAAAAAGTCTGCTGCAGCCGAATTGGCCTCGGTGATGCGTTGCGCCGTCAGATCGACCACTAAAAAAGGCTCAGTTGTTGACTGCAACAACAAACGGTAGCGCGTTTCCGCCGCACGTAAACGCGAATAGTCACGTTCCAATGACTGTTCAACCGCCACGAGTTGTTGCTGCATGTCGGCTAGCGAGCGCAAGTCACGCCCCAGCGCGAGTAAACGCCCCTCATCATCCAATCGCTGAATTTGGTATTGCACCGGCAGCGTTTGACCGCCAGGGAGCGGGTGATTGATTTGACGACCCAGCGCTGGGCTATCGGCCGCTGTGTCTCTGGCAGCCTCCAGTAATCGTTGGATCTTGACTTGACTGTCGCTCGTGACGACATCGACCAAGGCACGACCTAACCATTGATCAGCGACACTGTCGGCCAGTTCGTCGCTGTGGACCGCGATGTCACGGATCACCCCACGACGATCCAACACTAATGCCAGATCCGTCGCTGCCGTCACCAAACCCGATACGGTCTCTGCTGAGAGTCCGGTTAGGGCCTTCCTTGGCGCCTTGAATGTTTTCACTTTTTGTCCGCGTCAGTTCCGTTGACTAAGGGCCCCATTACAAGAGCTGGATCAGTTGTTCTGCTTGCCTCACGGCATCTCGCCCATCCGTAGCCGCCACATCCGCACCGACCAAGGCAACCCAATCGCCGCGCGCCTGAAAAGGACGCCCGCCCACCATAATTCGCACATCACGGTTTAAGGATTGACGACGAATTCGCCGTATGAGTCCAGAGAGAGCGTCGAGTTGTTCAGAGCTGCTGATGGATAGGCCTACCACCGCAAACCATTCGTGTTGTACGAGCGAGAGTATATCCGTTTCGGTCGCACCCGGCGTATCCCAGACATCCCAGCGGGCCTGACGCAGCATGTCGACGACCAATTGGGAGCCAAATACATGCTGCTCACCCGGTAAGACCGCCATCAGCGCCCGACGCCCCGCCAGCGGTAGTTCCATGCTGTCGCTTGCCTCGGCAGAGAGACTACGCGCGAGCTTCTGTAAGCGACGCAAGCCCACCGTCACCTCGACAAAATCAGCGCATTCATTCTCCCAAGCGGCACCGAACCACCTGGCTGCTTGGGCCAAGAGATCGAGATAAAGCGTGTCGCGGTCAACACCTAAGGCTTGCAATTCCTGCGTGAAGGCCAGCGCCTCAGCATCATGGCCAAGCCGCAACATCCCACAAAGTTGCTCAACCTGGGCTGGTGAAACCTGAAGATTGCCCGAATCAGAGTCACTCGCTGCAACGAGCCCATGACGTCGATGCGCGAGCACCAAACGTGGGATCACCTCGCCCTCTATGGTTCTCAGCAGCGCAGAGGATTCTCTCGCCGATACGGCTGGTCGGATTTTTCGATCCGTCATGTCGTCACCCTCGCCCAGCGCAGCCGCTGACTGCGCCCCCAATGGCCCCCAATGCGCGACGACTTCCGTGTACCTGAAAGGGGCCCGTGTTCCTATTCGGCTAGCCCCGTTCGTCGCACCATCGCACATATAGGCCCCCCTACGTCAAATGTCAATTTGGACTGACGTAAACTCTAATTGACAGTTTGGCAGCGCTTCTCTAGATTCGGGTGTTGTCCGGTAGTGTGAGTACAGTCATGCCTCAGCCTCATCGGACGGCGACCCGCCGTCCCCTCTATACCCCCGAAGAGCGCCTCCGGCGTGATCGTTCGGTATGGACGGTGGTGCAAGGCATCCTGGCACCTCTGCAGCTCATCGCTTTTCTCGTCAGTGTCTGGTTAGTGGTTGGTTTTCTGCGTACTGGCGAGGGTGCGGAAATGGCCACTCTCAGCATTGTCATTAAGACGGGCTTCCTCTACGCCATCATGGTGACGGGTGCAATCTGGGAAAAAGAGATCTTTGGCGTTTGGCTATTCGCGCCCAGCTTTTTTTGGGAAGACGTGATCAGCATGGGTGTAATCGGCTTGCACACCGCCTATCTCTACGCCTTGCTCACTCAAAGCCTCAGCATCGAACAACAAATGTGGTTGGCACTCGCCGCCTATGCGCTCTACGTGATCAACGCTGGCCAATTCTTTTACAAACTTCATTTAGCTCGGCGCTCGCGCGGCGCGACTGAAGAGCCCCGAGATACCGCGTGGTCGACCGGCACATGAATCTCATTACCCGCATTTTGAGCGACCCACGGATGCTGCCCTTTGCGGATGCCGCAAGCGATGACCTGCCGTTATCTCGCTTGATGCGACTCGCCTTATTTCAAGTCTCTGTCGGCATGGCGCTGACGTTGCTAGCCGGCACGCTCAATCGCATCATGATCGTTGAGTTACATGTACCGACCTGGCTGGTCGGCATCATGCTCGCCTTGCCCTTGCTATTTGCGCCGTTTCGCGCCTTGCTAGGTCACCGATCTGATCATTACCGTTCGATCCTCGGCTGGAAGCGCGTCCCGTATATTTGGTTTGGCACCCTGTTGCAGTTCGGCGGACTTGCCATCATGCCGTTCGCGTTATTGGTACTGAGTGGCACAGGACGGGGCCCCATCATCTACGGCCAAATCGGGGCTGCACTCGCATTTTTGTTGGTGGGCGCGGGTTTACACACCACCCAGACGGCAGGCCTCGCGCTCGCCACAGATATTGCTCCCAAAGAAACCCGTCCACGAGTGGTGGCCTTGCTCTATGTCATGCTGTTACTCGGCATGGTAGGCGCCTCGGTCATTTTTGGTTGGCTGCTGAGTGATTACACGCACTTACGACTCGTACAGGTCATCCAAGGGGCGGCGTTCTTAACGTTTGTTTTCAATGTCATCGCGCTATGGCGCCAAGAGCCGCGCGATCCAGATCGCGCTCGCGAACCCGTCCCCACCCCGGCTTTCTGGGATGTTTGGCAGCGTTTCACGGCGCCGCAAAGTACGCGTCGCCTGCTCTGGACGATCGGACTCGGCACAGCCGCTTTCAGCATGCAAGACGTCTTACTCGAACCCTATGGCGGCGAAATCCTAGGAATGCCGGTGGGTGCCACAAGTTTACTGACAGCATTTTGGGCGCTCGGCGCACTACTCGCCTTTGGCTTGGCGGCGCGTCGCTTACGGGTGGGCGCCGACCCTTTACGCGTCGCCGCCGGTGGCCTACTGACAGGGCTCCTCGCCTTCGCCGCTGTGGTGCTAGCCGACCCACTCGGGTCTCCGACCTTATTTAAATTTGGCGCATTGCTGATCGGCTTTGGAGGCGGTTTGTTCTCGGTCGGCACCTTGCTCGCGGCCATGGCCCTAGAGCGTACCGACAACGGTCTCGCACTCGGCGCTTGGGGCGCCGTACAAGCGACAGCGGCCGGTCTAGCCATCGCCGCAGGTGGCGCGCTCTGTGATCTGATCGGCAACTACGCCGAACAGGGTCTACTCGGCCCCGCACTAGTATCAAAAGTATCCGGCTACATGTTTGTGTATCACGTAGAGCTCGGATTGCTGTTCGCCGCCCTGATCGCGATCGGCCCGCTGGTACGTATCACTACTGGGCCGAAATTAGTTGCCGAAAGACTGGGCTTAGCAGATATGCCCGGCTAATTGAGTGCAAATATGTTGATGGTCAAAGATTAAAGATGAGTTTTTTACTAACTGATAGCTTTTTGTTTTTGAAGGATCGAAAAGGTTAAGGAGGATACAGTCATGCAAACCGGTGGATTTACCCAATACATTGACGTGGCCCAGATAGCCCTTTACGGCTTCTGGATTTTCTTTGCAGGCTTAATTTGGTATCTGCATCGCGAGGACAAGCGCGAAGGCTATCCGCTCGACTCAGATCGTACGGAGCGCTCAGGCGGACGCGTTAAAGTCGAAGGCTTTCCGGCCGTACCCTCACCCAAGACCTTCTTGCTGGCGGACGGCAGCAGCGTACAAGCGCCACGCGCCGATGGTGCGGATCGTCGCCCGATCGCGGCGACCCCTCTCGGAAATGGTGAGGGCGCTGCATTGCAACCGACTGGCAATCCGATGGTCGATGGAGTGGGCCCCGCCGCTTACGCACAACGACAGGATGTACCCGAGTGCATGGTCGATGGCAGCCCCATGATCGTACCGATGCGCACCGTCAGCGGCTGGAGCATTAACTCACGTGATCCCGATCCGCGCGGCATGACCGTCGTGGGTTGTGACGGTGTGGCAGCTGGCACGGTGAGCGATGTGTGGGTCGATAAGGCCGAGCCGCAAATTCGTTACCTTGAGATGCAGCCTGCCGATGGCGGTGGTGCGGTGCTCGTACCCTACGGCTTCATCGTGTATGACGCAGGTCGCCGCCTCGCAAAGGTTAACGCTCTCACGGGCGCCCAATTTGCGCAGGTTCCAAGGACAGCCAGCAGCGAGCAGGTCACGCGCTTAGAGGAAGATCGCATTACCGGTTATTACGGTGGCGGTACGCTCTACGCGACACCTGATCGCCTCGGCCCGGTACTGTAACCATGCCCGGGCCCACCACTCTCACCGAATACGATTACGAGCCCGTGCGAGGACTGCCGGGTGTCTTGCCATCGGATGAGCAATTGTTGTGGCAGGGATCGCCGCAGTGGCTATCCCTCGCCCTCAATGCCTATCGGGTGCGCGCGTTTAGCGTGTATTTCGCGTTGATGGTGATGGCTCGTGGCGTCTATCTGCTGTCCACCGGCGTCGGCCTACCGGCGGCTTTATCGGGTATGACTGGGCCAGCGATCTTTTCTTTGATCGCACTTGGAATTTTACTCGCTATCGCAGCCATGTCCGCTCGGCGTACGGTGTACAGCATCACTAGTAAACGCGTGATCATCCGCCAGGGTGTTGCGCTCGAAAGTACGATCAATCTGCCGTTCACCGTCATCGACTCAGCCAGCCTACAACAACGTAGTAATGGCACAGGGGATATTGCCCTGCAGCTTCGCCGCGGTGATCGGGTCTCCTACATTTGGCTATGGCCCCATGTTCGTCCGTGGCGGATCACGCACCCCCAGCCTGCATTGCGATCGATCAACGACGTGCAAGCCGTTGGGGACCTACTGGCCCGTGCATTCACCCATCAAGAGCAAGTCGCCGGGCGTGAAAGCCCACAGCGGACGACCTCAACCCAAGAGGCCACGCCGTTGATGGACTCACCCTCGGCGGGCGTCACGGCGTGAGCGGCGATCATAATCTCGATCTACCCAAACCGCTGCTGTTCGCAGCGGGTCTTTTGATTGTCGGCTCACTGCTACTCGCCTATTGGGGGCGCCAAACCGGGATCGGCCGCATCAGCGTGGCAGAAAGCGCGGTGGTCGCGGCCTATGATTTGCGGTTACTCCCGCAGGATAACGGCACCATCGATGTGTATCTCACCGATGGCACCTTAGTCCGACATCTTCCCATTGAGCAGGCGGGTTTCGTGAGTGGGGTCCTGCGTGGGTTCTCGCGAGGTCGATCGCTCGCCAAAGTCCCTGGAGATGTTCCTTTTTCTTTGATTCGCTATGCGGATGGCCAGTTGGTATTACAAGACACAGCAACCCTGGAACGGGTCGTCATCGATGTATTCGGACCCACTAATGCCAAAACATTCGTTGATCTTTGGCTGATCAGCGATGACTTGATGACTACCTCCCCCACGCCATCGACCACTGGATCTGATCGCTTCGCAAGTCTTGCGGGCGGTCACTAAGTCAGGGCGATGCCCGACATCGTGGGCAATCTATCGTGGCCTTGGCACGTAGGCCCCGCTCTGTTCACGGTGTTGGCGTGGTGGGGTGCCACCGGACTCATTGCCTGGCTGATCGGCAAGCCCGCCTCAAGCTATCGCCTCACATTGCTGGGCTCATCGATCATTGCCGTGATTTCTTTGGGTGTGATTGTGCTTTTCGCAGCTGAATCGACCGCCCCGAGTGCGTGGCTCAGCTTTAGTGCCGCATTAGCGCTTTGGGGATGGATTGAAGTCACCTTCCTAACCGGCACGATCACGGGACCGCACCGCCCTCGTCCCACCCCTCGAGCGGGGTTTGCGCACGCTCGGGATGCGATTCGCGCGATCTTATGGCACGAGCTTGTCATCATCGCAATGATCACGCTCTGCGCGTGGCTGACAGGCTCCGCTGCAAATCGTACTGCGCTTTTCACCTTGCTCTTGTTATGGATTATGCGCAGTAGCGCCAAATTAAACCTATTTCTTGGGGTGCGCAATTTAGGTGAAGTATTTTTACCCCGACATCTGCAACATTTATTGGGCTTTCTGCGTCACCGTCAAATGAATCTTCTCTTTCCCTTTTCACTCATTTTAGGTAGTGCTCTGACGTGGCAACTGACGATGACAGCGATTCAAGCGACCGATATCTTTGTTGCCACATCTTTTAGCATGCTCGCAACACTGAGCGCTCTTGCCATGCTCGAGCATATGCTGATGGTCTTGCCCATCCCAGCAGAGGCCCTATGGCGCTGGAGCCTTCGAAATCGTGACGACAACGGACACACCCTCGCAGTCCCTGCGGAGGCCCGCGAGTGTTCCGCGCAAGGGGTCAAATCATGAGCGATCAAAATCCAAACTCCCTATTAGCACGCGTGGTGGATCCGTCGGACTTAAGACGCTTGCCGGAAGACGCGTTACCCGCCTTCGCTGAACAATTACGGACAGAGTTACTGCAGTCCGTCTCGCGTAGCGGCGGACATCTATCGGCAGGTCTCGGCACCGTCGAGCTCGCGATCGCCCTGCATTATGTCTACGACACCCCGCGCGATGCGCTCGTCTGGGACGTCGGCCACCAAGCCTATCCGCATAAAATGTTAACGGGACGACGCGATCGACTCGCGAGTATCCGTCAACGTGAGGGGTTATCGGGTTTTTTACGACGCGATGAAAGCCCCTATGACGCCTTCGGCGCAGGACACTCCAGCACTTCAATTGGAGCAGCGCTTGGCATCGCCACCGCAGAGAGCTTAGCGAGTGAATCCCCCGCCAAGGCAGTGGCCATCATTGGAGATGGTGCACTGACAGCCGGTATGGCCTTTGAAGCCCTGCATCACGCCGGTGGCATGCAAGCGGACTTACTGGTGATCTTGAACGACAACGGCATGTCGATCTCGGAAAATGTCGGTGCTTTAGCGAAATCTTTGGGCTTTGCTGAATCAGGTCAGAACCTCACCGGTTTTTTCAACACCCTGGGCTTCGCGTATGAGGGCCCAGTAGATGGCCATGACCTGCCCTCCCTAGTTGGCATTTTAAAGCGCATGCGTGGCCTATCGGGCCCACGCCTTCTGCATCTTCGTACCCGCAAGGGTGCGGGCTACGAACGCGCTGAAGCCGAACCTATCCGGTACCACGGTGTCACCCCCTTTAATCCAGCCGAGGGCCTCGTCAGTCGTCCCTCACCAGTCACGTATACGCAAGTCTTCGGCGACTGGTTGTGTGAGATGGCGGCTCATGACCCTAAACTAGTGGTGATCACCCCTGCGATGCGCGAAGGCTCAGGATTGAACGCGTTTGCAAAGCGCTTCCCCGAGCGTTTTTTTGATGTGGGTATTGCAGAGCAGCATGCTGTGACCTTCGCGGCGGGCCTCGCCACGCGGGGACTACGGCCGGTGGTCGCCATTTACTCCACGTTCTTACAACGAGCCTTTGACCAGTTAGTTCATGACGTCTGCTTGCAGGGTCTGCCGGTCACCTTCGCCATTGATCGGGCAGGCTTGGTCGGTCCAGATGGCGCAACCCATAATGGCAGCCTCGATCTCAGTAGCCTGAGATCCGTACCTGGCATCACTGTTATGACACCGGCGGACGCCCAACAATTACGGGCGATGTTGCGCACCGGGATCGAGTCTGGGATGCCTGCGGCGATTCGCTATCCACGCTGTGCCGCACTCGGGGTGACACCGGCAGCCACAGCGCTCGTCCCCGGCATGCTCTCCGCAACACTGCCGCCCGCGCTGCCGATCGGCCGCGCTCATATTGAGCGGCATGGTTCGGGAATCGCCTTGTTGTGCTTTGGAAGCTTGCTAAAAGAAGCCCGTGAACTCAGCGAAATCATTGATGCAACGGTCATCGATATGCGCTTTGTGAAGCCGCTAGATGAGGACTTACTGCGCGATATCGCCAACAGTCACGAGCTGCTCGTCAGCATTGAGGAAAACGTCATAGCAGGCGGTGCCGGGAGCGCGGTGGGTGAAGCGCTACAGCGCTGGGGCCATCCGGCTCATTTACTGCAGATTGGCCTGCCGGACCGGGCTATCGAGCACGGTACCCGCGAACAATGTTTGCAAGAGGCTGGCCTGGATGTCCCGGGTATTTTCGATGCCATTGCTCGCTATACCGCTGAGCTCGAATCCAGCCCCGCCTCGCTACGACCCCGTCAATCCGCTGGTAACCGAAATCAGCTCAGCCTCAGCCGCAATACGATGTTCAATGGGGTAACTCGATCACTGACGCGCTTTCGCATGCGCTAAGTAATCATGAGCGGTATGATCGGATAACGCGTGTCTTAGGAGAAGAGACGCTTTGCGCTCGGCTCACGCCGGCGTAGACCTTCAGGCAGCGCAAATTGAGTCGTCTCGACGATACCCGGCAAGATGCGAAGCTGCGTCGCACCGAGATCTCCCAGCCGACGACACACTGCGCGGACCAAATGTTCAGGGGTAGACGCCCCCGAGGTGACACCCACTACCTCAACGCCCTCAAACCAAGCGAGGTCTAAGTCCGACGGTTGCTCGACCAGTCGAGATGGCACGCCATAGTCAGCCGCCACTTCCTGCAGTCTTTGGCAATTAGAGCTACGTGCAGAGCCAATCACGAGCACAAGATCAGTCCGCTCAGCTAAGCGACGTACTGCACGCTGACGATTAAGGGTCGCGTAGCAGATGCTCTCGGTGCCGGCTCCGCGTGCGAACGGATATTTTTGAAATAAAGCGCTCAGGACGGGCTCTGTATCCTGGGGTACCAACGTGGTCTGGGTCACGTAGGCAAGCGGCGTATCCCTATCGAAAGTGAGCGCAGCAATCTCCGCCGCAGAGCTTACCACCGTGACCGGCACATCCACGGCCCCCACGAGTCCGACGACTTCGTCATGCTCGGCATGACCGAGAATGACTAGTGCTGTCGCGCCCTGCTCAACGAGACGACTCGCCTGCAGGTGCACTTTACTGACCAGCGGACAGGTTGCATCAATAATTCGCTGCCCGCGTAACTCGGCCTGATGACGAATGGTACGACTGACACCATGCGCACTGAAAACGACAACGGCCCCTTGAGGGGCCGTTGCCAAATCATCAATAAATACGGCGCCGCGCTCCGCTAAATCAGCCACCACGGACTCGTTATGTACGATGTCATGATAGACGTAAACCGGTGCGCCAAAGTTTTCAAGCGCCGTGTCAACGGTCTCGATCGCGCGCGCCACACCCGCGCAGAATCCGCGCGGTTGGGCGAGCATGATCTTCATTGACTGTACACAATCTGACTTAAACGCTCAGATGCCTGCGATCAGCGCCGCGCCACTAGGGCGGCGTTGACCACGGGTGTCGTGGCGTTCGGTACCGGTGTGCTGCGCTGAGCGGTTGCCGTTTCCGCCATCGCGGAGCCAGCACTATCTCCCTCACCTGCGCTGTCGTCGTCCGATTCGGTCGCGACTGGCGCGGGCTTCTTACGCAACTCGGGATAATCTTTGGCTGCAGGTGCTCCGAAATAGGGCTTGTACACCCCTTGGTGACAGGTTTGGCAATTTACCTTACCCACATCACCCATCGGTCCCAGTCGTGCTTGACCATCACTACCAACCGCCGGAAATACATCCGTTAACGGTACGAGGTAATCATTGTTCAAGCTGCGGGCCATTTGAATGCCATGCCACGCGACCACACGTTGCGGCCGGCTGTTACCGTCTGTCCAATCCCCCCAAGCGCGGGTGTTATGACAGTAGGTACAGTTGACGCCCAATGCATTCGACATATGGGTCATCAACCCATAGGTCCATTCGGCCTGTTTGATGGAGGCGCGATTGTCGCCGGGTAACGCAGTCGTCGTTTCCACACGGATGTTTTGAGCATCCAAGAGATACGGCGTGTACGGATCGAACGGCAGACTCGAGTGAGCGATCGTCGTCATACCGAGACCGGTGACAGGGGTGTTTTGCCCTGCGTTCGTCCCGATCGAGCCCCGCTCTTTACGTGGACCTGGGTCCATGTACCACACGTTCGCCGGTACCGCATTGCCGCGGTGGCAAGTATGGCAGGTCACACCCGTTTCTTTGACGTGAGACTGCCATTCCGTGTTGATATCCCGCGTCATGACGAGCATGCGCCGGGCGACCTTGTATTGGTACTTACTGTCATCCGCCAGATTGTTCTCGACGTGGCAGTACAAGCACTGTTGATCAGCAGGTGCGACCCACTGAGTCATCGCCGTCATCACACGTGTGAACTCACCAATACTCAGATCGGTCAACACTTGGACATTTTGATAAATGTCTTTCGCGAGTGGACCCTCTGGGTCTGCCATCGGCAAGACCACCTCGGGGGCCTGGTTACGCGCAGCCACCTCTTGTAGCAAGCGCGGGTTATAGACCTGTTCCATACCGGTTCCGCGATACCCAACCTGCACGGTATCCACCGGCGGCCGTTCACCGCAGGCGACCAGCAGCACTGCGCTCGCTAGCCCGGTCAACCACATTCCATAGCGTGTTTTCATTGACCTGCTCCCGTAAGAGTTGCGGGATCTACCACTGGGTCGAAGGAGTACGGATAGGCTGGCGCCACGCCGTGTTTGACCGCCCAGAGGTACCAGTTATCGACCACGGTTCCCGTTAACAAGATGCCGATACCACCCGTCAACGTACAGAGCACGGCAAACCACCAAGCCCAGCGGTGAATCGATTCCATCGTCGCGTTAAAGCCCATGGTCCAACGCCAGAAGAGTGCCGCTCTTTCTGCCGCGGTACCACGATCAATGGTCTGCTCGATCTCGCGCTCACCGCCGTACTTAGAGACCGCCATGATGGTGCCGGCGTGCATCGCAAAGAGCAGCACCGAGCCGTACAGGAAGACGATCGATAAGGCGTGGAACGGGTTATAGAGCAAGTTGCCGTAGCGCAAAGAAAACGCTGCCGTCCAGTCCAGATGCGGGAAGATGCCAAACGGCACCGACTCTGACCAGCTGCCCATCAAAAGCGGACGGAACAGGCCGAGTACGAGGAACAGCCAGATCGCCGAAGCGAACGCCCAGGCGACGTGCGTTCCCATCTTGTGCTTGCGCGCAAGACGGTACGTGCGCACCCACCACAGTAAGATGGAGGCCGTCAAAAAGAATCCCGCCATCAAATACCAGCCACCATCCTTCAGTGGCGGCAAGCTCAGGCCATATTGTGGCGCCGGGGGTTCAAGTGCCAACCAGAAAAGTTGGCGTACAAACTGCACCGGATCCCAACCGACCGACGCCCACATGTTTAGGCCAATGATTTCGAAGGCAAGCAGGCCAAAGACGATTGACGCCAGACCCGTCGCTCCGAGATAGAACGGCCCGATTTGTGCGTCACCGATCTTACCGAGCCAATAGCTCGCGCTCGCTTTGGTGCCGCGTTTCCACAGGCCCTGTGGCTCGTGGGGAATACCCGGATAGTGCGGTGCTTCGACCTGCACTCGAGTGAATAAGTTTTGATAGTCAGCCATGATTGATCCCTCAATTCCACATCGGTAGGTTGAGCCACCAGGCCCACCAATCCGGCCAGCTACGCGTCCAGAACGGCCCTGATACCACGATACAAATCGCACTCCAGACACCCGCGTTGATCGCGAGCAGGAGGCCAAAGCGGTGGATACCAAGTGTGCCGATCGAGTAGCCGATGTTGTCGCGGAAGAAGCTGTTTTCGTGCTCAGCGGTCTTCACGACCTCACCCTTTTTGGGGTTAATGGCCGACAGCACCAACGCACCGTGCAACGCGAGCGCCAACGTCGTGGTGAAGAAGAACGTCACCGCCACCATGTGCGCTGGGTTGTAGTGGAAGTGCAAATACTGGTAGGCGACATTCGAGACCCAATCAAGGTGACTGTAGATGCCGTAGGGAAACGCATGTCCCCAGGCACCGAGCAGCACCGGTCGGATCACCTGCAATGTGACGTAAGCGAGAATCGCCGATGCAAAGGCGACCGGGACGTGAAAACCCATCCCAAGCTTGCGACAAATCTCCACCTCACGCAGCGCCCAGGACGTGAACGCCCCGATCGCGCAGATGGTCACAATCTGCCAGATCCCGCCCTCCGCCAAAGGCGCGAGCCCAAGGCCGTGGCTGAGATCGGGTGGCGCGACGTTGATCTGCCAAAGATTCCAGGTTTGTAATCCCGTGGTGTGATCGCCAAGCGCCGCACCGTATACGAGCAGTGCCGTACCAAGCAGCGCAAAAAAGGCGGTCGTAACGCCGAAAAATCCGACGTAGAAAGGCCCGACCCAAAAATCAAATAGGTCGCCTCCCACCAGGGTCCCACCGCGAACGCGGTACTTTCTTTCAAAGCTGAGCATCGCCATGACTATTCCTCGTCTTGAGGGTCGTCGTTATTCTTACTGACTATCGACCCGCGTCCGGCAGCGGACCTGACTCCAAAGAATCGGGCCCGCCGCCATTCGCGGTCCGTGATCAGTTCACGGAGGCCGGCAGCGGTGCGTTGTGTTGCACCATTGCCACCGCCTGACCACCCGCCCCTGGCCCTTCGAGCCAGAACGCGTACTTGCTGGTCAGCATCACAAAGTGATTCACCAAAATAATGGTGAACACAAAGATGGCCATCGCGACCAACGCTCTGCGCGGGTCGAAAAGCATCCATATACGCCACATGTTCAGTTACTCCTTAACTTTAATGATCAGAACCACGGTTGCCATTGCCAAATAAGGAAATGGGCAATCGCGGACACGATCAGGAATCCCACAAAGCTCTGCATGTAGAGCGAGTGGAATGCCTTGGCCTCATCGGCCGTGAGTCCCGAAAGACTAGACATTGCTATTCACCTCCATAGATGTTTCCATCAACACCGCGCACTCCCGCGCGGAAGGGATTGCCGGCTGCGGCAGATACCGCAACCTGCGGGCGACGACCGAAATCGCTCCCGCTGACAATTCTTCTCCCCCCATCCAACAATCTTTGACGCTTCGCAGATAGGTATCGCGTGAGCCTAGCCTCATGCCGCACGCCCTCCCGCCTGAAAACTCTCGACCGCATCCACGCTCTCACGAGTGACACGCGTCGCTCCAGCCCGTCTGACGGATCTTTCGATCGCATCGCGCAGCTGCTTGGCCGCAGAGATCCGTACCAAATAAGGCTCATTCGCGACGCGCTCATCCAAGCGACGCAACGCGGCCTCATCCCACTCCAAGGTTTCCGATACCGCTCTGGCAGGTGTTGGATCGACGCGATCCATATCGGTTGCCAGCGGTAAAATATTGAAGAGCGCGTCGAACAGCGCGTTACAGACTTCCTGCACCAGATAGGTGGCTCCGGCATAGCCCATGAAGGGCGTGCCGGTATGACGTCGTACGATGGCTCCCGGGAAAGAGGCAGGGATAAACATCGAACGAGGTCCGAGCTCGGCCAGATACATGCGCTCGTTGTAGCTACCGAATAGCACGAGGGGGGTTTTCTCGCGTATCGCTTGACGTACAGCGCCATTGTCGGGCTTGACACCGGGCTGCCGCGCATACGAAAACATGCATGGCAGGCCGAGCTCGGATTCGAGGTAGTGACGTACGCCGCGGGCGTAGGTTTCATTGGCGACAATTGCAAAACTTGCAGTCCCAAAGAAATCTTGCGTCACTGAACGCCACAGATCCCACACAGGTTTGATCGTGGTGTGTTTTTCTTGCTCGATGAACGCTGTCGGATCGAGTCCCACCAGCTCACCAAGCGCTGTCAAAAATTTAGTCGTACTATGTAGGCCGATCGGAGCTTGCAACCAAGGTCGCTCGAGCCCCTCGCACAGTAGTGCGCCATATTCGCGATAAAGACAGACGTTGACATCCGCATCGGCGAGTTTTGCGATGTCTTCTAGATGGCTACCCAGCGGGAAGATCATATTGATCTCAGCGCCGATGCCTTCAATGAGACGTCTAATTTCCGCGAGATCCGAAGGCATGTTGAACATGCCATAGGCGGGACCAATGATATTGACCCGGGGTCGATACTCGCCGGGCTCGCCTTTGAAGCGCTCTTTCGGTGGCGCAGGGACTTTTTTGGGGCCGAACTCCGTCCATAGCCACCACAATGCCCGATTAGCGCTCTGCCATTGATCTTCGTCGATCGTCCGAGGCAGGAAGCGCTTGATGCTAGTACCCTCAGGCGTCACCCCGCCCCCAATCATCTCGGCAATCGAGCCGGTGACCACCACTGCGGGTAGATCGGGATCGAGCACGGCGTGGGCACGCTTCATGGCGCCCTCGGTGCCATGCTGCCCGAGCTCTTCCTCCGCCAACCCCGTTACCACTACCGGTAATTCATGGGGCGGCAAGGTGTCGGTGTAATTGAGGACCGAGGTCACGGGCAGGTTTTCACAGCCGACGGGACCATCCACGATCACCTGCAAGCCTTTGACAGCCGAGAAGACATACACAGCGCCCCAATAACCACCTGCGCGATCATGATCGAGGACGAGCATTAGAGGCCCTCCCCAGTCGGTCGTACTTTTTGGGCGCGATCCAACTTTCGACGATAGTTCGCGCGAAAGTCAGGGTGCAGCTGAGGCTGTGACGGCCAGACTCCGGCCACATCACCGCTACCGGTGGCACCAAAAAATGATTTCATGTCGGCAAATCGGCCGCGGCTCGCCAACTGAGTATTGATGAGGTGTGCAAGCGATCCCGCACCGGCCGCACCCATCAAGGGTCGAGCCGAGATCAAGTTCGTGAAATACAGCGCGGGAATCGAAATTTCTTTGGCCTTTTGGACCACCGGCGTCGTACCAATGACCAGATCTGGCGCAAACTCCTGCATCGCGGCGAGATCCTGCTCGAGCGATGCACGGAATTGAACTTGTACACCGCGCGCACTCAACCATTCGGCATCGAGCTCAGAGTACGGCGTTTTGGGGCAAGCCGTACCCACGTAGCGCACATCGGCGCCGCTGTCGACCAAAAGACGAGCCACGAGTAACTCAGAGCCTTCATAGCCAGAAAGCGTGATCCGACCTTGTATGGGTGCGGCATCGAGGGCCGCTCGAATGGCGGGTAAAGCTTTATCCTTGGCGAGCTCAATTTTCTCGCGCGACACGTTACAAGCTTGGCCGATCGCTTCGAGCCACGTCGCCGTGCCGTCATAACCCACGGGTGCTGATCCCACAATCGGGCGACCTGCACGTTCGAACTCTCGACACACACTCCGATAAAACGGATGTAACGCAGCAACCGCTGCTCCATCGAGCGCTGCATAGAGCTCTCGCCACTCACGAGTCGGTACCAGTTGACCTGCTGCGAGCTCCATGGGCTCGAGTAAGCGTCCAATACCCACTGGATCTGCCGGAAAAATCTCACCCACCAATGAAACAGTCGGCTTCGATGAACGTCCCGCTTTCGGCGCCTGGACGGGACCGACTTCGGCCTCCTGACGCGCGTAACTCAACATCGCGCCGGCGAGAATATCTTTAGCTTCAGCGTGTGTCGGCACGCCAAATCCCGGAACATCGATACCGATAATTCGCACACCATTGATTTCTTTGGGTAACAACTGCAACGGCACACCCGATGCAGTCGGCACACAGAGACTGGTGATCACAATGGCATCGTAATGAGCAGGGTCTGCCAACTCATGGACGGCGTCACGAATATCTTCAAATAACTTACCCGTGACCAAACTCTCAGAATTAAATGGTACGTACCCCACTGTTCGGCGTGCGCCGTAGAAATGCGAGGTAAACGTCAAACCGTACACACAACACGCTGACCCCGAGAGGATCGTCGCGGTTCGACGCATCCGGAGACCGACACGCAGTGAGCCAAAAGCCGGACACATGCTTTGTGGCTGATCATGCGGGCCGACAGGATAATCTTTGGCGTACTGCTGTAAGGTTTCACCCTTACCCGCTGCTGCAGCGGCTGCGCGCAGCGTCGCCTTGCCACCATGACAGTCGCCCGACACGGCGCTCGCAGGCGCTGCGCTTTCGGGTAGATCAGTATGATGGAGATCGTTCATGGGGGCTGATTGCAGACGCCTTACACGGCGTCGTAAATCACCTCCAGTGAGGGCTTATGCAGCGCGCTGACGCCACACATGTCTTCCAGTGTCGCAGGCTGTAAAACAACATCTCGACCGACGGCTTCACCTTTGAAAAGCCCCAAGAGCTCATCTTGGGATAAGGGCTTGGGTCGAACCGGCGGCGCTTCAGCCACCTGCGTCGCGAGGCCAGCGAAGAGCGGACCCCATGTCGACTCGGGACGGCCGATGATTTCGTAGTTCGCACTTTTACGACGGATGTCTTCGTGCGCAGGGATCGATGCGAGCACAGGAATGCCCGCTGCTTGTGCAAAGGCTTGCGCCTCGCCCGTATCGTCGTCTTTGTTGACGACGAGCCCTGCGACTCCCACGTTCCCGCCGAGTTTGCGGAAATATTCCACCGCGGAGCAGACGTTGTTCGCGACGTACAGCGACTGCAGATCGTTACTGCCAACGACAATCACCTTTTGACACATGTCGCGTGCTATCGGTAAGCCGAAACCGCCGCAAACGACATCACCCAAAAAGTCGAGCAATACGTAGTCAAAACCCCAGTCGTGAAAGCCAAGCTTCTCTAGAGTCTCAAAACCATGAATAATGCCGCGCCCGCCGCAGCCACGACCCACCTCGGGTCCGCCTAATTCCATGGCGTATACCCCATCACGTTTGAAGCACACGTCACCGATCTCAAGTTGCTCGCCGGCGAGTTTTTTACGCGAGGAGGTTTCAATAATCGTCGGACACGCGCGTCCGCCAAAGAGCAGCGAAGTGGTATCACTCTTTGGATCACAGCCAATCAGCAAAACCTTCTTGCCTTGCTGCGCCATCATGTAACTCAGATTGGCGAGCGTGAAACTTTTACCGATACCACCCTTGCCATAGATGGCAATGATTTGCGTCTCGCTGGTGGTCGGCGCCGTACTCACTGGCGCGGGCTCATCAGCCGCTTCGGCTCGTAACGAGCGCTTCAGTCGTTCTACCGGAATCGACACAGTATCGCCTTGTGGGCTCATGCGGCCTGCCTCCAATCCAAAACCATCTTCAAACAATCGGCATCAGCAAACGCTTGCCGATACGCATCAGCTGCTGCGATCGCAGGTTGTCGATGCGTAATTAGCCCATCTAGCGACAAGCGACCTGCCGCAATGTGCTGCTGAACAGTGAGTAAATCTTGGGGCTGCCATTCGGCGGCGACTCGGATACTGGCCTCGCGTAAAAAGGCCGGCACAAACGGCAAACTCAACGGCTCGGAGTAAAAGCCCGCCAAGACGATTTCGCCTTGTGGCGCAAGTCGGTCTAATAATTGCGCCAGAATTTGCGAGTCACCCGACACGTCGTAAACGGTGGCATAGGCCCGACGCGCGTCATCCTCAGGATGACAGACACGGTATCCTTCAGCGCCGACATGTCGACGATGATCCACCTCCCAAACCGTCGGCGGCTCGGCACCTGCGGCCAGCGTCAAACGCGCCAAGAGTCGACCGAGCACTCCATGCCCCACAATCAACTGCGGTAAGCGAGCCGGCGCTCGATCTAACGCATGCTGGGCCGTTGCTGCTAACGCCAATAAAGTTGCTTGCTCACCCAAAGACTCTTCGACCCTCAATACTTTGTGGGCGGACACTCTCAAGTGCGAAGCCGCTCCACCAAATAATCCGCGCACCTCTCCGAAACAATTGGCACCCGGGACAAATACGCGCTCACCCAGACGCGCGGGGTCGACATCGCCACCGACGGCCACAATGCGCCCCACCGATTCATAGCCAGGCACCAAGGGGTACCCCAATCCGGGAAAGACCGGCATACGCCCCGACCACAAGAGCCGCTCGGTACCCGTGCTGATACCGCTCCATTCGACGGCCACGACGACCTCGCCCGCGTGGGGGGCTTGCAAAGGCAGGGTGGCCAGACGCAAGCGCTCCGGAGCATCAATCACCACAGCATGTGTCTTGTGATTCGTCATGGTCCTCCCGCCGACTGGCCTCCTCCTTGGACCCTCTTACTCAAGTGTCAGTCTACGCTTACGCACATAAGTGTCAATCTATTTAGACACTTGAGTGGAACATGCTTATCTCACGGGTCTCGCCGAGACCACACTGGTTTGCAACGGAATATGGGTGGGATATTGACGCGGCTGAGAAAAGCCAGTCTTTTCAAGCAATTCACCTATTTCTTTAATCGTTCTTGGACGACCACTTCCCATGGCGAACAAGTAAAAACCGAAGTACGGGTGCCCCATGCGCTCCGCGCCAGGCGTCTCGGCCAGGGGCTCAGCGATCAAAAGCGTTCCGTTCTCAGGCACCACCCTGCGAATAGCGCGCAGCAATTGCAGAGCTCGCTCATCGTCATGATCATGAAGAATGCGCACCAAGGTGATGAGATCGGCCCCGGTCGGTAATTCATCGCACGTGAAATCACCTCGATAGAGGGCGATACCCGTGTCTTGTAAGCGTTCAGAAGCGACCTCAATCACCGCAGGCAAGTCGAAGAGCTGTAGCGCTAAGCTCGCATGCCGCGCTCCCACGGAGCGCAAAAAGCTCCCGTCTCCGCCGCCTACATCGAGCACACAGCGGTGGCCACTAAAATCATAGGCATCCAAGATTTCCGCGGCGACTAAGCCTTGTGAGGCGGCCATGAGCTCTGTGTAGCTCGCGACTCCCTCGAGCGGGCTTTGGCCAGGGGTGTGGTGAGTCGCATAAGGCCAGTAGCGCGCGAGCTGCGTGTCGCCCCGTGCGCCCCGCAGCAGCGCCAACGGATCGGCAAGATCCTGATACAAGACCGCGTGGTGCTCGATCATCGCGAGCACACCCGGGTTGCCGAGCAAGGCCGCCCCCTTCGCGCCGAGCGCCCATCGATCCGGTGGCCGGTGCGCCAATAGATCAAGCGTCGCGCCGGCCTTGAGCAAGGTATTGGCCGCATCATCACTCATGC
>CAZSRB010000035.1:0-5927 GCA_964609065.1 uncultured Acidibacter sp.
GGTCGACATCTGGCGGGTCGACATTTGTATTAGCGCCATCAGCTTTATTCGAGTCATCGGCAGTAACAGGTGACTCACTGGCCGGCGTGCTCGACGACGTCTTGCGTCGCGAGGATTCGGCCGCTTCCATTTCTAGCTGATCTTTGAACTGACGAGCCATGGCACGAGCGCGGCCCATCCAGCGCCCGATTTCTGTGACGACCTTTGGTAGCTTCTCTGGGCCCAGCACTAACAGTGCGAGGCCCATAATCAGCAACAGTTCGCTGAAGCCAACTTCAAACATCTGTGTGATGAGCCCGCTGTGGCGGGAGAAAGTTAGCCGTTACGGCTGCCGGACTTGCTATCGCTCGACTTGGTTTCGTTGAAGTCGGCATCGGCCTGGTCCTGCTTGATTTGTTTCAGGCTTTCTTCGGTTTCACCTTCATCCAAACCTTTTTTAAAGCCGCGAACGGCAGCACCAAGATCCGAACCGATGGTTCGCAACTTTTTCGCGCCGAACACCAGCAGCACCACCAGTAGGATGATGATCAGTTCGCGCATTCCTATTCCCATAAAGACCTCTGCGGGTGAGCCCGATGGCAGGCAACACAATGGAATGATGATAGGACAAAAGAGTTTTTTCAGCAGGGAAAGTTCAGTGCGTAGTGGCCGTTCGTCCCCCCGCAGAGATCAGGACTGGGGGGGCGTTGGTGGGACCTGTAACCAGAATGTGACCGGGCCATCGTTCACGAGCGCCACCTGCATATCTGCCCCAAAGCGCCCTCGTTGGGTAGTCGGGTACACCTTCATCGCCCGCTGGCAGAGGGCATCGAACAAGGCTTCCGCCTTTGCCGGTGCGGCCGCGGTACTGAAACCGGGGCGATTGCCCTTGCGGGTGTCGGCCGCCAGAGTGAACTGGGGGACTAATAACAGTCCCCCTTCAATGTCCACGAGACTCCTATTCATGCGGCCTTCAGGATCGGCAAAGACACGATAGGCGAGCAGCCGCTCGAGTAACCGCGCAGCGGTGGCCTCATCATCCAATGGCTCCACGCCCACGAGCACCAGCAAGCCACGGTCAATTTGCGCAAGCAATTGCCCTGACACGTGCACGCTAGCGCTGGAAACTCGTTGCAGCAGAGCAATCATCGGTTGGGCTCAGAGTGGCAATTCGGCGGCCAAGACCTTAACATCCCGCCCGGTTTCAAGCACTTGTGGTTCTCGGGGGTTGTGGTGTCCAAGTTCCTACTGGCTTTGTCCTTGCTGGCAGCATGGATGGTTCCGTCGGCAGTGGCGCAGGCGGCGGGAGACGCTGAGCGCGGCGCCAAGCTCGCGTATACCTGCCTCGGTTGTCACGGTATTCCGAACTATAAGAATGCTCAGCCCATCTACCGCGTGCCGAAGCTGCGTGGTCAGCATCCTGAATATCTGACTTTGGCATTACAGGCCTATCGCGGCGGTGAGCGCAGCCACGCGACCATGCACGCCAACGCCTCATCTTGGTCTGATCAGGATTTGGCGGATATGTCTGCGTTTTTGGCGGGGCCACCGCTCGTTGTGGCGTCGAACGCTGCTCCTGCGGCAGATCTGCCTGCTGCGGCGCAAACCTGCGTGGCATGTCACGGGACAGATGGCATCGGCATCACGCCGGAATATCCGAACCTAGCCGGTCAGCATGCCGATTATTTGGAGCGTGCGCTGACGGACTACAAAAAGGGCGGTCGACGCAACGCGATTATGGCGGGGTTTGCCGCACAGTTATCCGCTGACGACATCAAACAACTGGCGGCCTATTATTCGAGCCGACGCCCAGGACTTGAGACGTCAAAGAAAACTGTCACTGCGACCGCGAGTCGCTGAGTAATCTTAGGCGGAAAACTTCAGCGCGTAGCCTGTAGTCGCTCCAGAAAAGCGACGACGGTTTGTAAATACGCTTCCTGATTGGCTTTTTTGCGAAAGCCGTGACCTTCGTCACGCGCAGCGAGATACCAGACTTCGTTGCCTTGGCTGCGCGCTCGGGCGACAAGTTGCTCGCTTTCCGTTGCGGGTACTCGTGGGTCGTTCAAGCCTTGTACCACCAATAAAGGCCGACGGATCATCTGCGCTCGATTGAGTGGTGAAATGCGTTGCAAGAAGGCGCGCATCTGCGGGTCGCGTTCATCTCCGTATTCCACTCGCCGCAAGTCGCGGCGATAGTCAGCGGTGCTTTCGAGGAAGGTCACAAAGTTGCTGATGCCAACGACATTAATCCCGCCGCGCAGTCGATCACCATAGGCGGCGAGCGTCGCCAAAGTCATGTAACCGCCATAGGAGCCCCCCATGACTACGACCTGTTCGGGATCCAAGTTTGATTGAGCCGCGATCCATACCAACAAAGAGCCAATATCGCGGACCGCATCCTCACGTAGCTTGCCGTTATCGAGCAATGTGTATTGCCGACCGTAGCCCGTCGATCCGCGGACATTCGGGCGGATCACGACGTAGCCTAATTCATTGACGAGATACTGTGTGAAGGCGCTAAAGCTTGGTCTAGCTTGCGACTCAGGGCCACCATGAATATCAATGATGACGGGATAGCGGCCCCGCCCCGAACGCGGCGGGGTGGTAGGCGTATAGACGAGTGCCGGGATTTCACGACTTTTGAGTCGGACACGATCCCATGTGGGATAACGTAGGACGACAGGCTCGCTCAACAAGCGACTACCGAGAACACCGATCTCGCTGCGGGTCCAGCGTTGCGCTTCGGCAAACGCCGGGCTCTCCGGTGTCGAGTCCTGCAGCGTGAGAGCCCATACATCCCGTGTTTGGGTCGCAGACTCGAGCGCCAGCCCTAATTTTTTGCCCTGCGCATTGAAGCGCAAGTTGGAAATCAAACCCTTAGGTAAGCCTTTGACCACCAGATCTTGGGCTGCACCGAGATCACGGATATAGAGCTCATCGAATCCGTCGTTGTTGACGACGTAGGCGAGATAGCGCCCATTACGATCAATCGCAAGATCTTCCACATCCCAGGTGAGATCCGCAGTCAGTGTACGTAGGCTTTCATCTAGCAAAGAAAAATAATGTAAGTGACGAAATTCACCACCGAGATCCGATACTAACCAAACTCCTTGATCATCCGCTGAGAAGCCTGCAGCACCGATCGCGAGTGACGTTTTATTTTGACTCTCTTTGCCCAGTGCCAATTGGCGTAACTGACCACTGGTGACATCGACAATGTGAAGCTCGGATTCGTTGACAGAGATAAAATTACGCAGCAACAATTGCCGCCCATCGCGAGACCAATCGAGTGGTTGCCAGGTATGCCCTTGTCCGGCGAGGAGTAAGCGCGCCGTACCGCCCTCGATGTTGCGTACATAGATATCTTGGTCGCGACCGTTTCGAGCATTGCTGAAGAAAGCGATTTGTTTGCCGTCAAAAGATATCTGCGCGCTCCCGTGGCGTGAACGACCGTCGGTGAGCAATTGTTCGGCGCCGCCCTGTTGAGATGTTTGCCATAGTTGGGTCTGTTCATTGCCCCCGGCGTCACGATAAAAAATGATCCCGCTCGCACTCATGCGCGCCGCCGCGACGGGCTCTGTGCCAAAGGTCAACTGTTCCCGTGCGGCAAGCGGTGCCGCGACTCGATGTAGTTGTGACACGTTGCCGAAGCGAGTGCTGATGAGCATGCCCCCATCCGGTAGAAAATCCTGGAACGACGCGGATCTCACCTCTAGCCAGGGTGCCAGCTGTTGTTGAATGCGAGCGGGAACGGGGGGTATTTGATCGAAAATCAAAGGCCCTTGTTCACGCCGTTGCGCATGACTGATCGAAGACATGCTCAATTGGCCGAGCATGCTGAGTAAAACGGCGACGATAGCCCAGCGAGTGGGCGTTTTACCCGCATTGCGCGGGTGGATACAGGTCGTAGTCATGTCTGCTATGTTGCCGTAGTCACCACTTTGGCTCCAACCCCGAAAGGCTAGCTGATCTCATGGCTGATCCCAGACTCAAACAAAAACTCAATGCTGGAGAGTTCATTCTCGCTCCCGGTGTCTTCGACATGATGTCCACGATGTTGGCGCAGCGGGTAGGGTTTGACGCCGTTTACGCCTCCGGCTTTTGGTTGACTGCCTCGTATTTGGGCATCCCCGACGCAGGCCTCGCCACTTACACCGATATGCTCGATCGTGTTTCGCGCGTGGTCGAGAAGTCGACTGCGCCCGTCATTGCTGATGCCGATACAGGTTTCGGCGGCTTATTGAACGTGCAGCACACGGTCCGCGGCTACGAGCGGGCGGGTGTCTCAGCGATTCAAATTGAAGATCAGGAATTCCCCAAAAAATGCGGCCACACGCCCTATCGCCGAGTCGTCCCAATTGAGGACATGGTGGCCAAAGTGCGTGTAGCGGTAGATTCGCGTAGTACAGATGATTTTCTAGTCATTGCGCGGACCGACGCGCGTACCGGTCTCGGATTTGACGAAGCGGTCAGACGGGGACAGGCCTATGCAGAGGCCGGTGCGGATGTGGTGTTCGTCGAGTCGCTGCAAAGCGAAGAGGAAATGCGTCAGGCCTGCAGCCTCATTCGCGCGCCGCTCATCGCCAATATGTCCGATGGTGGCAAGACGCCAATCAGGTCAGTCAATGAATTAAAAGCGCTTGGCTATCGTTTGGCAATCTGGCCAGCGATGGCAGCATTGTCTGCGAGCTATGCAATGGAGCGCGCCATGCTAAATCTCAAAGAAAATGGAACCAGTCTGGGTGATGGACCCACGCTATTCAGTTTTGATGAGTTTTGTAAGATGGTGGGTTTCGGTGCGGTGTGGCAGTTTGAGGAGAAGTGGAAAGACGTATTGGAAAAACGTGAGGATAAAGCGTCGTCATGAGCATCATCCATTACGAGCACGCGATTCATGCGGTAGATACTCACTATTTGCGCCCAAACTTTGATGCGTCGCATGTGATCATCGAGCAAGGCCGTGCTGCAATCGTTGATTGCGGTACCTCGCATTCGGTGCCGCGTATCCTCTCGGCATTGGAAGCGCTGGGCGTCGCGCGCGAGGCTGTGGACTGGCTTTTGATTACCCATGTTCATCTGGATCATGCGGGGGGCGCAGGTCAGTTGATGCAGGCCTTGCCGAATGCGCGCGCCGTACTACATCCGCGTGGTGCGCCTCATATGATCGATCCCGCCAAGCTCATCGCTGCATCGCGAGCGGTCTATGGCGATGCCGTCTATGAAAAGCTCTACGGCGAGATTTTACCGATCGATGCCGCGCGTGTGCATGCGACCTCAGAGGGGGAGAATATAGCGTTAGCTGGGCGTATTTTTAAGGTACTGCACACCCCAGGCCACGCAATGCATCATCACGTATTCTTTGATGAGCGATCGAGAGGGGTATTTACCGGGGATACTTTTGGTTTGTCTTATCGCGAATTTGATGTGGATGGTCGTGCGTTTGCTTTTCCGACGACTACGCCGACCCAGTTTGACCCGGATCAACTCATTGATTCCATTCAGCGCATTATGGGGCTTGAGCCTGTAGCGGCTTACTTGACGCATTACGGTCGGATCACGGACTTATCACGCATTGCCGAAAGTTTGATCCGTATGATCAACGATTTTGCCCATTTGGCACGTGAGCAGAGCGGACAGCCCGATAGCGAGGCGCGGCGTTTAGTGCGCGAAGGGATACACGATGTGTTACGAGGCGAGCTTGCCCGTCACGGTTGTACCTTGCCCGAAGCCGTAGTGGATGAAGTGCTCGAGCTGGATCTTGATCTGAATACCGATGGGTTACTCGCATGGCTGGC
Organism: uncultured Acidibacter sp.; assembly: GCA_964609065.1. GTDB lineage: Bacteria > Pseudomonadota > Gammaproteobacteria > Steroidobacterales > Steroidobacteraceae > UBA964. Next base: position 5,775 of record CAZSRB010000035.1, read on the forward strand.
GCGGGCACGGACCTGACGCCAGCGGGTACGGCAGTTATCATGGCTGCTTCCATCTGAGCGCGGCATCACCACCATGACAGCATTCAAGGCCTATCGTATCCACGAAGTTGACGGGCAGATCAAGGCACAATTCGAATCATTGACGCTGGACGA
>CAZSRB010000035.1:6027-19078 GCA_964609065.1 uncultured Acidibacter sp.
AATACTTCGGTGATGCCGTTCATTTTGCGCGGGATTAATCTTTTGGGGATCAATTCTTCGGCGACTTTACGCGAGCCTCGTTTGGCGATTTGGCAGCGCATCGCAAGCGATCTCAAGCCACAGCATTTAGACGCTATTGTGAGTGAGGTCATCGAATTCGCAGCCTTACCTCAAGCCTTCGCGGCGTATTTGGAAGGGCGGGTAACCGGTCGAACTGTGGTCCGGATAGGTTGACCCGAAAATGAATGACACCGAGGCGACTCGGCTGTACGCAGGGGCCTCTGAGATGGGGGTGACGTTACAGCCGGCGCAAGTTCAAGCCTTGCTGCGGTTGCTCGATGAGTTATCTCGCTGGAGTCAGACGTACAACCTGACCGCGATCCATGCGCGCGAAGAAATGCTGACCCATCATTTACTCGATAGCCTGTCTATCGCGCCTTACCTGCAGGGTCAGCGCTGTATTGACGTCGGGACAGGGGCGGGATTTCCGGGACTACCGCTCGCGATTGCTCAGCCTGAGCGCGAGTTTGTACTACTCGATTCCAACGGCAAAAAGATCCGATTTGTGGCGCATATGGTGCGTACTCTGGGCTTGCAACAGGTTTCGGCGGTGCACGCCCGGGCGGAGGATTACCGCGCCAACGGGGTGGATTGCGTGCTGGCCCGCGCGTTTGCGCCACTCACAGAGCTTATTTCGCGTGTGGAAGCCCTTTGCGGCCCTGAGACGCGAGTGCTCGCGATGAAAGGGCGACGCAGCACCGAATCGGCGGCTGAGCTCCCCGCAGGTTGGTCAGTTGAGGCGGATCACGATCTGCACGTGCCCGGTTTGCAGGAATCGCGGCATTTGCTCGTGCTGCGTCCACCGCACTGACTGGGCTAGACTGAAAGCCATGAGCCGTATCATCGCCGTCGCCAACCAGAAAGGAGGCGTCGGTAAGACCACCACCGCTGTCAATCTCGCCGCCTCGCTGTCAGCGACGCGCCGTCGTGTGCTGCTGATTGATCTGGATCCGCAAGGCAACGCCACAATGGGCTGTGGGGTCGAGAAAAACGCGCTGCAGCGCGGGATCGCCGATATCTTGCTCGGTCATTGCGCCGTCGACGAGGCCTTGATCCGTCTTGAGGCGCCAGCGATGAGTTTGTTGCCTGCCAATCAGGACCTGACCGCCGCCGAAGTGCAGCTACTGTCGCAGTCGGTGGGTCGCGAGCAAAAATTAAGGCGTGCGTTGACGCCCATCCGTGACGAATACGATTTTATTTTCATTGACTGTCCACCCTCTTTGAATATGTTGACAGTCAATGCTTTGGTTGCCGCTGATAGCGTGCTGGTACCGATGCAATGCGAGTACTACGCGCTCGAGGGGTTGACGGCCTTGCTCTCGACCATTGAACAGATACGCGATGCCGTCAATCCGCAGTTAGAAATTGAGGGCGTATTACGTACGATGTTTGATCCGCGTAATAATCTTGCCAATGAAGTCAGTGCGCAGTTAACCGAATATTTTGGTGATAAGGTGTTCCGTACGCTCGTGCCACGCAATATTCGTTTGGCCGAAGCGCCTTCTTTTGGTAAGCCAGCGCTGCTGTATGACAAAGAATCTCGTGGAGCCTTGGCATATTTGGCATTGGCTGGAGAGATGTTAAGTCGTCAGTCTGTTGCGGCATGAGGCTGTGGCAGTATGAGGATTGAGCCGAGGGTCGTTGGGCTATCGGCGCTCGGGCGTTGGATGCGTCAGTCGCTCGAGTTGCTTTGGCGAGGCGCAGGGTTTTGGCTCGCCTTATCTCTTCTGATGTGCCTGTGGATGTTCATGGTGCATCGCACGCCCATATTCGGTGGAGTGCTTGCGGTCAGCTCCTTATTAGCCTGCACGTTGATTGCTGCGCAGTTGGATCGCAGCGGATCCATTCGGCTCGGCGACGTTTTGGAGATGCTCAAGGTGCATGCACGCACCTTGCTCGGTTTTGCTTCGATCGTGACCTTAGCGGGCGCATTGGTTTGGTGGGTTTTATTGGCGCGACCTGAGGTCGCCTGGTGGAACATTTTTTACACCGAGCGTAATGCGGTAGAGATGCTATCGGGCGATTGGTTTGTCGCGCTCCGACAAATCTTTGTGTACTCGGCATTCGCATTGGGCCTGTGCTATTTCGGTCTCAACATCCCTGGGGTGACCTCATTCTTTCAGTTTCCCTGCATGACTTTATTGGCACTGCCTTATCGGCCAGCGTGGCGCTTGAGTGGTAGCGGACAAATTCGCAACCTGGCACCGATGCTTGGGATCGGTTCGCTTTTCGTGGTGTTGCCGGTGGTCGCGGGTCTCGTGTTACCGCCGTTGGTACCTGTGCTGTATTGCTTTTTCGGCGCACTGATTTACGTATCGTTTCGAGAGATTTTTCTGGGTATTGGTGAAAATCAGGCTCGGGGGCCGACGCGAGTTGCGGCGGGAGCGGTGTCCTCTCCGTTATCATCTCGGGCATGAACCAGAAGCGCCCACCCTTGGGTAAAGGACTCAATGCTCTGCTCGGCTCGATGCCGCGGCCTGCGCCTGTTGACCCGAGCGACTCGGCGCAAAGCACCACCCGCGCGGCACCTTCTGAACAGTTAACGCATTTGGCCGTCGATCGCCTGCAACGCGGTCGCTACCAGCCGCGTATGGATATGCGGGCTGAAAGCTTGCAGGAGCTCGCTGATTCCATTCAGGCACAAGGCGTGGTGCAGCCGATCGTCGTTCGTCCGATCGAGATCCCAGGCGCGAGCGATGAGCACGCCACTCGTTATGAAATCATCGCTGGCGAGCGTCGCTGGCGGGCGGCGCAGCTAGCGGGGTTAACCGAGGTGCCCGTGGTGATCCGGCGGGTCGCGGACGAAGCGGCGATTGCCATGGCACTCATCGAGAACATTCAGCGAGAAGATCTCAATCCGCTGGAAGAGGCCCGCGCGCTCGATCGCCTGATTCGGGAGTTTTCTCTTACCCATCAGCAGGCGGCCGAGGCGGTGGGGCGCTCCCGCGCATCGGTGAGTAACTTATTACGTTTGCTGGAGCTCGCGCCCGAAGTGGCCGAGCGGGTGGAAAAACGCGAGATCGAAATGGGCCACGCACGCGCCTTGCTAGCGTTGACGGATAAACGCCAACAGGTGGAAGTTAGCCAATTAGTCTCAAAAAAGAGTCTAACGGTCCGCGAAACGGAGGCATTGGTTCGCCGGCTGAACAGTGGTGCTGCGTCAAGCCCTGCTAAGGGTCGTCGTGAGCCAGCTCACGAGTCGGCGGATGCCAATATTCTCGAATTGGAAAAACAACTGGCTGATACGCTCGGTGCCCGAGTTGCCATTGAACACACGGGCACGGGCAAGGGGCGCTTAGTGATTGAATATCACTCATTGGATGAGCTCGACGGGATCCTTGCGCATATTCGTTAACTTGCGCGTTGAGTCGCGTGTGGCGTCGCGCGCGCGGCGGATTGGTCACCGGTTTGAGGCTCTTCATACTTTTGGTTGAAGCGGGGCTCGCTTATGCCTAAAATGCGCCGCCTTTTTGAGGGCAGGGATGCCAGCAGTCGGGGCGCTCCGTGAGCGTGATCGGCGAGCATAATCCTGTAACTCGAGGAAAGGCTCTCGTCCTGAGGTTTGCTGGCGTGCAAATGCTGGGGGCCTTCGTGGCGGCGCTGGGGGTCAGTCTGTTTGGCGGTTGGGCCGCTTTTCAGGCCGCATTGGCAGGTGGCGCCGTCGTCGCCGTGGGTAATGTGATTTTCGGTTGGCGATTGTTTGCCCCGGGGATTGCTCCGGCCGCGCGCATTGCTCGAGCCATGTGGCTCGGCGAGGGCTTGAAGTGGCTTTGGGTGTTGCTGGCCGTTTGGTTAGCACTGATTGCCGCAGACTTGCAGCCGCTGCCCTTTTTTTTGGGGCTGCTAGCGGCGCAAGTGGGGTTCTGGTTGGGTATCGCGTTTTTAAGGTGAGGTGACATCGTTATGGCGGCTGAGGGCGAATCGGGCGGAATGACCGGTTACATCAAGCACCACCTTGAGCACCTGACGGTCTCGGTGGGCGAGGGCCCGTTCTGGACGCTGAATATCGACAGCATCTTTTTCAAGTTAGTTTTGGCGGCTTTATTTTTGGGTGTGTTCCTACGGGTTGCGCGCCGCTCCACTTCAGGGGTACCGGGCAAACTGCAATGCGCCATCGAGATGATGGTCGAAGGAATCGACGGCATTGTGAAAGAAACCTTCCCGGCAAAGACCAAGTTCATTGCGCCGTTGGCGATCACCATTTTTTGTCTCGTGTTCTTAATGAACTTCATGGACATGATCCCGGTCGATTTGCTACCGGCAAGCGCGCATGCGATGGGTGTGCCCTATCTGCGAGTCGTCCCGACAGCGGACTTGTCCACCACCTTGGGCATGGCGATCTGCGTCTTTATTTTGATTCAGTATTACGCCATCAAACATAAAGGCGTGGCTAAGTTCGTGGGCGAGATGTTCACCGCGCCGTTTCACGCACATGGCGTGGTCGGTACGATTTTGTTAGCGCCCGCTAACTTGCTGTTGCGCTTGATTGAGGAGCTGGTGCGTCCGGTGTCGCTCAGTTTGCGACTATTCGGTAATTTGTACGCAGGTGAACTCATTTTCATTTTGATCGCGTGTATGACCCTCGGCGGCTCACTCATGAGCGGTATGACTTGGGCCATGATGCCGATGCAGTGGATTGCCGGATTTATTTGGACGGCGTTCCACATTCTCGTCATCACCTTACAGGCGTTCATTTTCATGATGCTGACCGTCGTGTACCTCAGTATGGCGGTGCAGGAACACTAATTTTTTGATCGTTTGATTGTTATTTGTCGTTACCCACGGAGACTGCAATGGAAAACATTACCCAGATCGCTGACGTCATGAGCATGACCGTGATCGCTGCGGGCCTGCTCATCGGCCTTGGCGCGCTCGGTACCGCTATCGGCTTTGCTTTGCTCGGCGGTAAGTTCCTGGAAGGCGCGGCGCGTCAGCCAGAGCTCACCAACATGCTGCAAACCAAGATGTTCATCGTCGCGGGTCTGCTCGACGCGGTGCCGATCATCGGCGTCGCGATTGCGTTGCTGCTCATTTTTGCCAACCCGTTCCTATCCGCGCTCGGCGTAGGCTGAGTAAAGCTCCTGCCTGACGGCAGGCTTTCCGTGTCCAGCAGGTGCTGGTTACGGGCAAAACGAAGGGGTAGAAGAGCATGAGTATCACCGTCACGCTGATCATTCAGGGGCTCGCGTTTCTCGCGGTCGCTTGGCTCGTGATGAAATTTGGCTGGCCGATGATTCTCGGCGCCATCGAAGAGCGGCAAAAGAAAATTGCCGACGGTCTTGCTGCGGCCGAGAAGGGCCAGCAGGACCTCGCAGAGGCGACGACGCGGGCCGAAGCCATTGTTCGCGAGGCACGCGATCGAGCGCGTCAGATCGAAGATCAGGCCTCCAAGCGAGCCAATGAAGCGATCGACGCGGCACGCCAGACGGCGCAAAGCGAAGGTGCGCGGATCGTTGACGCGGCTAGAGAAGAAGCTGTGACCGAAACTCACCGCGCACGCGACGCGTTGCGTCGCGAGTACGGTGCGCTGGTGGTCGCAGGTGCGGCACAGTTGCTCGAGCGCGAGGTCGATGCCAAGGCGCACGCGCAGCTGATCGACAAACTCGCCGCAGAGATCGCCCGTGGCTGATCAAGCGACGATCGCAAGGCCGTATGCGCGCGCCGCTTTTGAGCATGCGCACGCCGCGAGCCAGCTGGCCGCCTGGGGCGATTGCCTTGCGCGCGCGAGTGCCGTCGTTCTCGATGAGCGAGTCAGACCTCTTATCGGGAATCCACATGTTGAGCGTGCCGAGCTCGTCACGTGGATCGGTGAGATTGCTGGCGCAGCCGAGGTCGCACATTTCGGCAACTTCTTGCAGCTCCTTGCCGAAAATGCCCGATTGGAGTCACTGCCCGCGATTGCCGCGCAGTACGCTGAGTTGCGTGCTGATGTGGAAAACACGATCGACGTGCAAGTGGTGGCGGCCATGCCGCTGAGTGATGAGCAATCGACTAAGTTGGTCGCGGCCTTGACTCAGCGTTTGTCACGCACGGTTCGCTTGCATACGGAAATTGACCCCGGCTTGATTGGCGGCGCGGTGATTCGCGCCGGAGATTTCGTCGTCGATGGCTCGCTACGCGGGCAAATCGAGCGACTCAACAACACCATGGCGGGCGGCTAAGCCCGTTTTCATTGATTTAGAGGACCCCACATGTCCATCAAGGCATCAGAGATTTCCGATCTCATTAAGCAACGCATCGAAAAATTCGAGTCGGCGGCGGAAGCGCGTAATGTCGGCACGATCATTTCGGTGACGGACGGTATCTGCCGAATCCACGGGCTGGCGGATGTGCGTTATGGTGAGATGATCGAATTTCCGGGCAATTTATTTGGCCTGGCTCTGAACCTCGAGCAGGACTCAGTCGGCGCGGTAGTGCTCGGTGACTATAAGTCTCTGCGTGAAGGCGACACGGTCAAAACCACGGGGCGTATTCTCGAAGTTCCCGTCGGTCCCGAGTTGCTCGGTCGTGTGGTCGACGCACTAGGTAACCCCATCGATGGTAAGGGCCCCCTCAACGCCAGTCGTACGGCGCCCATTGAGCGCGTAGCGCCAGGCGTGATCTATCGCAAATCGGTATCCCAGCCGGTGCAAACCGGGTACAAGGCAATCGACTCGATGGTGCCAGTGGGCCGCGGGCAACGTGAGCTCATCATTGGTGATCGTCAAACAGGTAAGACCGCGCTTGCCGTCGACACCATCATCAATCAAAAAACCTCGGGCATTAAGTGTATTTACGTTGCGATCGGCCAGAAGCAATCGTCGATTGCGAACGTCGTGCGCAAGCTCGAAGAAAACGGCGCGATGGATCACACCATCATCGTGGCCGCTTCGGCGTCGACACCGGCGGCGATGCAGTATCTGGCAGCCTACTCGGGCGTCACGATGGGTGAATACTTCATGGATAACGGTCAAGACGCCTTGATCATCTATGATGACCTTTCGAAGCAAGCCGTTGCCTATCGCCAAATTTCTTTGTTGCTGAAGCGCCCGCCAGGTCGCGAAGCTTTCCCTGGAGACGTGTTCTATCTCCACTCGCGTTTGCTTGAGCGTAGCGCGCGTGTGAACGAAGAGTACGTCGAGATGGCAACCAAGGGCGCCGTCAAAGGCAAAACCGGTTCCCTGACGGGTCTGCCCATCATTGAGACCCAGGCGGGTGACGTGACGGCCTTCGTGCCTACCAACGTCATTTCGATCACCGACGGTCAGATTTTCCTTGAGACCGACTTGTTTAACGCGGGTATCCGCCCAGCGATGAACGCCGGTATCTCGGTGTCGCGTGTGGGTGGTGCCGCGCAGACTGACATCATCAAAAAATTAGGTGGTGGCATTCGTTTGGCGCTTGCGCAGTATCGCGAGCTCGCAGCCTTCTCGCAGTTCGCGTCAGATCTTGATGAAGCCACTCGTCGACAGCTTGAGCGTGGCGAGCGTGTGACTGAGGTCATGAAGCAGAAGCAATACGCGCCGATGTCGGTTGCGGAAATGGCCCTGTCCATTTACGCGGTCAATAGCGGCTACATGGATAAAGTGGCTCGTAACAAGGTGGTGGATTTCGAGGCGGCGCTGCAATCCTTTGCGAACGCGTCATATGCCAATGAGCTGGCTGCGGTTAACGCTGAGCCAGTCCTCAAAAAGCACGAAGAGACCTTGAAGAAAATCTGCGACGATTTCGCAGCCACCGGCAGCTATTGAGCGATTAAGCTACCATGCCCGGTACCAAAGAAATCCGCAGCAAGATCTCGAGCGTAAAGAGCACGCAAAAGATCACCAAAGCCATGGAGATGGTCGCGGCGAGCAAGATGCGCCGGGCGCAGGATCGTATGCGTATGGCGCGTCCCTACGCTGCGAAAATCCGGCAGGTCATCGGCCACCTTACCCAGGCTAATCCGGATTACAAGCATCCGTTTTTGGTTGAGCGCGAAGCCCAGAACGTCGGCATCATCGTTGTGTCGAGTGACCGCGGCCTTTGCGGCGCTCTTAATACCAACGTATTTAAGAGCACCTTGCTTTTGATGCGCGAATGGCAGGGCAAAGGCGCAAAGGTGAGCTTGGCGCTCTTTGGCAACAAGAGCGTAGCGTTCTTCCGTCGACTTGGTGCGCCAGTGCTGGCTACCGCTGCAGGGCTTGGCGATAAGCCGACTGTCAAAGATTTGATCGGGCCCGTGAAAATCATGCTGGATGCGTACCGCGACGGCTCATTGGATCGCGTGTTTGTGGTGCATGCCGAGTTCGTCAACACCATGACGCAAAAGCCCTTGATCAACCAGTTGTTGCCCGTCGAGCCAGTCAAGGACGACGAGCTACAGGAGATGTGGGATTACATCTACGAACCCAGTGCCGCAGACATTCTTGATGGAGTGTTGTCGCGGTATGTGGAGTCACAGGTATACCGCGGCGTGGTTGAGAGCGTCGCTTGCGAGATGGCAGCGCGAATGGTGGCGATGAAAGCCGCTTCGGACAACGCGGGTAAATTGATCAACGAATTACAGCTTATCTACAACAAGGCTCGCCAAGCGGCGATCACCAAAGAATTGGCGGAAATCGTCGGCGGCGCAGCCGCAGTCTGATTTCGATACGAAACGCATTACACGTACAGGGTAGCGACATGGCAACCGGCAAGATCACTCAAATCATCGGCGCAGTTATCGACGTGGAATTTCCGCGCGAGTCCATTCCTCAGGTTTATGAGGCTTTGAAGCTCAACGATGTGGATCTGACCCTTGAGGTTCAGCAGCAGCTCGGTGACGGCGTGGTACGCACGATCGCCATGGGCACCTCTGAAGGTTTGAAGCGCGGTCTCACCGTGGAGTCGACGGGTGCGCCGATTTCGGTGCCGGTCGGCAAAGCGACCCTTGGGCGAATCATGGACGTACTCGGTACGCCACAGGACAATCGCGGTCCTGTCGCCTCAAAAGAGGTTTGGTCCATTCACCGTCCTGCACCGTCTTATGACGAGCAAGCGGGTGGCAGCGATCTGCTGGTCACGGGTATTAAGGTTATCGACTTGCTGGTCCCATTCGCTAAGGGCGGTAAGGTCGGTCTCTTCGGGGGTGCGGGCGTAGGTAAGACCGTCAACATGCTCGAACTCATCAACAATATCGCCAAGCAGTACAGCGGTTTGTCGGTATTCGCTGGCGTCGGCGAGCGTACCCGCGAAGGTAACGACTTCTATCACGAGATGGCGGAGTCCGGCGTTATCGATCTTGAGAACCTCGAGAACTCGAAGGTAGCGATGGTGTACGGCCAGATGAACGAGCCGCCGGGCAACCGTCTGCGTGTCGCCTTGACCGGTCTGACGATGGCCGAATATTTCCGTGACGAAGTGCGCGAAGATGGCGTCAAAGGTCGCGACGTACTGTTCTTCGTCGACAATATTTATCGATACACTTTGGCTGGTACCGAGGTTTCGGCGCTACTCGGTCGTATGCCATCGGCCGTGGGTTATCAGCCGACCTTGGCCGAAGAAATGGGCGTGCTGCAGGAGCGCATCACCTCAACCAAGACGGGTTCCATTACTTCGATTCAAGCCGTGTATGTTCCGGCGGACGACTTGACCGATCCATCACCGGCAACCACCTTCGCCCACTTGGACGCGACGGTCGTGTTGTCGCGTCAGATTGCCGCGCTCGGTATTTATCCTGCAGTGGATCCGCTCGATTCCACCAGCCGACAGCTCGATCCTCTTGTTGTCGGTGAGGAGCACTATTCGGTCGCACGTGGCGTGCAGACGGTGCTGCAGCGATACAAAGAATTGCAGGACATCATCGCGATCCTCGGTATGGATGAGCTTTCCGAAGAGGATAAGCTCACGGTATTCCGTGCCCGCAAAATCCAGCGCTTCTTGTCGCAGCCGTTCAACGTCGCCAAGGTCTTTACTGGTCAAGACGGTAAGATCGTCTCCCTCAAAGAAACCATCCGTGGATTCAAAGGGATTTTGGCGGGCGACTACGACAACCTGCCCGAGCAGGCGTTCTACATGGTGGGCTCCATCGACGAAGCGGTCGAAAAAGCCAAAACCTTGCAGTAAGCGCAAGCGAGCGGTACCCACAGCCACCAACGGACAACAGCCATGGACGATCACACCATTCATTGCGACATCGTCAGTGCCGAGGGCGAGATTTTCTCTGGCCCAGCGACCATGGTGTTCGTGCCCGCCGAGCAGGGGGAGATCGGTATCGCGCCGCGTCACGCCCCCTTGCTGACGCTGATTAAGCCAGGCGAGGTGCGCGTACAAACGGCAGGGGGTGAAGAGCAGTTTTTTTGGGTCGGTGGCGGTGCACTGGAGATTCAGCCCAAGCGCGTCACAGTTCTCGCTGACACCGCATTGCGTGCACGAGATGTCGATGAAGCGGCTGCGCTGGAAGCCAAGCGCCGCGCCGAAGAGGCGCTCGCAGGTCAGATCGACAAAATTGAGCAAGCCGAAGCGCTTGCTGAACTGGCCCGCGCGGCCGCGCAGCTTAAGTTGTTGCAGAAGTTGCGGAAAATCAAAGGCTGATCGAGAGCCCCATGCTCTCCATCGTTATTTTGGCGGCGGGTCAGGGCAAGCGGATGCAGTCCGACTTGCCAAAAGTATTGCAACCGCTTGCAGGCCAGCCGTTATTGCAACACGTCATCAGCACCGCTAAATCTTTGAATCCGCGGGCGATTCACGTGATTTATGGTCATGGTGGCGATCATGTGCGATCTGCCTTGCGTGACGCACCTGTGGATTCTTGGGTGCTTCAGGCCGAGCAGCGTGGCACTGGACATGCGATGCAGCAGGCGCTACCCGCATTGCAAGATGGCGACGTGGCACTCGTTCTGTATGGCGATGTTCCTTTGATTACCCCATCGACCTTGCACGCGCTCATTGAGCGGGCAGGCTCCAATGCGCTGGGGTTACTTACGGTGATGCTGCGTGATCCGACAGGCTACGGGCGTATCTTGCGCGACGAAGCGGGTCGCGCGCTCGCCATCGTCGAGGATAAGGACGCGAGCTCCGAGCAACGTCAAATCCGTGAAGGTAATACCGGTGTCATGGCCGTCCCCGTTTCGCACCTGAGGCGTTGGCTCACCGCGCTCAAAAGCGACAATGCGCAGGGCGAGTTTTATTTGACTGACATCATTGCGATGGCGGTGGCAGATGGCGTCGAGGTTCATCCTCTTTGTATCGATGATGAAGCCGAGGCACTCGGAGTCAATGACAAGCTGCAGTTAGCGCAAGTTGAGGCTCACTATCGTCGTCGGGCTGCTCATCGCCTGATGCAAGCGGGTGTCACGCTGATTGATCCTGCTCGGATCGATATCCGTGGTGACGTTCAGGTTGGGCGTGACGTTCTATTGGATATCAATGTGATCCTTGAGGGGCGGGTCGTACTCGGCGATCGCGTCACCGTCGGAGCCGGATGTGTCTTACGAGATTGCGAGATCGCTGCTGACACGATCATCCACCCCCACTGTGTGATCGAGCAGGCGCGTGTTGGGGTAGCCGCGCGCATCGGTCCCTTTGCCCGGTTACGGCCGGGCGCTGATCTCGGTGCCGATGTGCATATCGGTAACTTCGTTGAGGTCAAGAACTCGCGTATGGAAACCGGTGCTAAAGCCAACCACTTAGCCTATGTCGGTGATGCGACGGTGGGTGCGCGTGCCAATATCGGTGCGGGCACTATCGTCGCTAACTACGATGGAGCGCAAAAACACCACACGACTATCGGCGATGATGCGCATACCGGCTCGAACTCGGTACTGGTGGCACCGATCGTGGTGGGAGAAGGGGCGACCATCGGCGCTGGATCCACCGTCACCAAGGACGTCCCACCCGGCGGCTTAACGGTTGCTCGAGCGCGGCAGATTTCGCTGCCTGCGTGGAAACGGCCGAAAAAAAGCGCACAATAATCGTATTTATCGGGGGAGCCAAAACCCATGTGCGGAATCGTCGGAGCCATTGCCGAACGCGACATCGTTCCTATTTTGATTGAGGGGCTGCGTAGGCTTGAATACCGTGGCTACGACTCTGCCGGTATTGCCGTACTCAATGGCACGAGCCACCTACAACGCGTCCGCACGGTCGGCAAGGTTCAAAGATTGCAGGAGGCGATCGATCTCAACCCAACTCATGGCACGCTAGGTGTTGCACACACGCGCTGGGCGACCCACGGGGTGCCTTCTGAGCGAAACGCGCATCCGCATATCTCCAATGATGGCCTAGCCATTGTTCATAACGGCATCATCGAAAACCACGATGAGTTAAGAGCGGAGCTACGCGCCGCAGGCTACACATTTACTTCCGAGACGGATACCGAAGTCATTGCCCACCGGATCCATCATCACCAAAAACGCGTGGGTGATCTGTTCAAGGCAGTTCGCGCCACCGTGGCCGAGCTCGAAGGTGCCTATGCGCTCGCGGTCGTGAGCGAGAGTGATCCCGAGCGAATTATTTTGGCTCGTGAAGGCTGCCCGGTCGTGATCGGTGTGGGCGAGGATGCCCATTATGTCGCCTCCGACGTGGCGGCCTTGCTGCCGGTCACCCGTCGATTCATGTTTCTTGAAGAGGGTGACGTGGCCGAGGTCCGTCGTACTGACGTCCGTATCCTCGACCGAGACGGCAGTCGGGTAGAGCGTATCGTGCGCGAGAGTGAACTCTCGGCTGATGCCGCTGAAAAGGGTCCGTATGAGCACTTCATGCTCAAAGAAATTCACGAACAACCACGCGCCATTGCCGATACTCTGCAAGAGCGTGTGGCAAACGGCCGCTTACTGGAAGCTGCGTTTGGACCTGCCGCGACCGATATCTTAAAACGCACCGAGCATGTGCATATCGTGGCGTGTGGTACGAGCTACCATGCAGGCGTCGTCGCGCATTATCTCATCGAGCAAATCGCCAAAGTCGCCTGCACCGTTGAGATCGCTAGCGAATATCGTTATCGCGATCCGGTCGTTCCAAAAAATTCGCTGTTTGTGACGATTTCTCAATC
>CAZSRB010000036.1:0-7382 GCA_964609065.1 uncultured Acidibacter sp.
AAGCACCCCAAATATGCGCAGGCTGTAATACATACGCCCAATCGATATTCTTGGGTAACCAAACGGGCAGCTCAAACAGGCCGAAGAAAAATGTGCGACCACCGTAGGTCATAGAGGCCATCCAGCCAAGTAGTGGCACGACAAGCATCGCGAGGTACAAAAAATGATGGCTGGCTTTTGATGCCATATGTTGACTTGGCGTGACGCCGACTGCAGCAGGTGGTCGAGTCTGAGCTCGATTCCAAGCAAAACGAAAGGCCACTAAAAACAATACGATCAAGCCGATTGACTTATGTTGCTTAAGTAAAAAACTGTACTCTGCACGGACGATTGGATCTTCTGTATCCCCCAGGTTAACCATGTAGTACATCAGCGCTGCTGTACCGAACGCACAAAACGCCATAAACCAATGAAAAAACTGTGATAGGCCACTCCAACTCACTGCACCCTGACGGCGCGCGATCGAAATACCAAGCGGCCGCGAAAAGAGAATCCAAATGAGCGCAATGCTCGCAGGCCAGGCAAACAACAGGATCTGCCAAAGCTGCTTGAACCCAGTCAGCCCACCCATTTCCAAAGCCACCACACCCGCCACCGGCGCCGCTAAAACCGATAACAGAATTAGCGCTTTTTTCATGACCCCCCCTTTGATATCAGAATCAATCGATACCAAAAATATACTAATTTGACGCCTAGTTCTCAAATAAGTCGCGTTTCGATCAATACTTACAAAGATACCAAGTGCGCAGCCGCCTCGGCAATTTTGGCAGGGATCGCAACCTTGGTCCGAGTTTTTGCATCAACATACACATGCACGAAGCGACCTTCAGCTGCGGCGTGCTGCGCATCGCAGCGAAAAACACCTAGTCGATACTGAATACTGCTTTGACCGATATGAGTGACTGCCAGACCGATCTCCAGCGTTTCGGGAAATGAAACCGACTCAAAAAACTGACATCCCGTCTCGACTACCACGCCAATCGCACTCATTTCTCGAATATCAATGCCCGTTGTATCGATCAAATATCCATTGACAGCGGTATCAAAATATTCGTAATAAACGACGTTATTAACATGTCCATAGACATCGTTATCCCGCCAGCGCGTGGATACTGAACGAAACACCTTGAACTGCTCGCGCCCAGGCGATGGAGCTTTCTTACTCATTATCAAGTCATCCTCTGATCACTAGCCAAATGACGTCGAGGCCGCTACACGGGAGCATCGCTTCGCAGACATTGCCAGATGACCTCCCAAGGCTTAGCGTCATAGGGTCTAACCCAACACAGGTTTTATGGTCATGAAGACCCGCGCCGCCATTTTGCACCAGATCGGTGCTGCAAAGCCCTACGCCGAGTCTCGTCCACTAGAGATAGCGGAAGTCGATCTTGATCCGCCCGGCCCTGGCGAAGTACTGCTCAAGATGCGCGCGGCGGGTCTGTGTCACTCAGATTTGTCAGTGATTGATGGCAATCGACCCCGCCCGGTTCCCATGGTGCTTGGACACGAAGGGGCGGGTATCGTCGAGGAGCTCGGCCCTGGCGTGAAATCCTTGTCTGTTGGGGATCATGTCGTCACGGCGTTTGTACCAAGCTGTGGGCATTGTCGGCCGTGCCTCGAGGGTCGTCCCGCTTTGTGCGAGCCGGCACTCGCTGCGAATACCGCGGGTACATTACTGAGTGGCGCTCGTCGTCTGCATCGAGACGGTCAAGACTTGCACCATCATCTTGGGGTATCGGCTTTTGCAGAGTATGCCGTCGTCTCCGAGCAGTCGCTGGTACGCGTAGACCGTAGTCTGGATTTCGCACAAGCGGCCGTATTCGGGTGCGCGGTTATTACAGGTACCGGTGCAGTCATCAATACTGCGGATGTGGCGCCTGAGAAGAGCGTGGCCGTCATCGGACTCGGCGGCGTAGGGATTGCTGCACTACTCGGCGCTCAAATGCGAGGCGCCTCGCCTCTGATCGCGGTCGACCTGTCGCCTTCGAAGCTTGAGCTGGCGCGAAAACTGGGCGCGACGCATGTCTTCAATGCGACTAACCCTGACATTGTCAAAGAAATACGTGAAGCGTCACAGGGTGGCGTCGATTATGCGTTTGAAATGGCAGGCGCTGCACAGGCGATGACGCTCGCCTATCAAATCACCCGACGCGGCGGCACTACCGTGACCGCGGGACTCCCCCATCCACAAGCTGTTTTTTCAGTACCGCAGACTGGGTTAGTCGCAGAGGAGCGAACCATCAAAGGTAGTTATCTTGGCAGTTGCGTCCCCTCCAGAGATATCCCGCGATACATCGAGTGGTTCCAAGACGGGCGCTTACCCGTTGATCAATTATTAGCTGAAACTTTGAGCCTAGAGGATATCAATGCGGGATTTGATCGGCTGGCCAGCGGCGCCACGCTGCGACAAACCGTGATTCTTTAGATCGCCACCTGCCCTGCGTCGTAGTCATAGAGTGTGCGTAACTCGGCCATGCCTGCTGCCAGTGCCTGCACTTGAGTCGAAGGTTCATCTGCAAAATATAAGTCTGCGCGGCTGCGCGACATCTGCAAGGCGTGGGTGACGCGCGAAAGACGCGCCTGCTCGTAACGACTTAACGCCTCCTGCGGATCACTCGCGAGGGCTGCCGCGCGACCGAGTACGACCGCATCTTCCAAAGCCATCACTGCACCTTGCCCCGTAAAAGGTGGCATCGCATGGGCGGCATCGCCCAGCAGAGTCACTCTGCCCTCAATCCAAGTGACTAAAGGATCACGATCAAAGAGCCCCCATTTAAACAAGCGGTCAACAGGCGTGAGTCGTAGTAAAGCGAGCGTATGCTCTTCGAAATCGGCGAATTCCGTGAGCAACTCATCCAAGGTCGATGGGACTGACCAGCCCTCCTCCACCCACGCGGCTCGCTTGGCAACCGCCACAAAATTCACCCAGCTACCTCTCCGTAGCGGATAACGCATCAACATCCGCCTAGGACCCACGGTCATACAAAGCGGAGGATCCAGTAGTACTGGCGGGACCTGATCGCCGGGAATCAAGCCACGCCAAGCAACATAGCCGGTAAAGTTAGGCTGATCTGCGCCAAAGATTTGTTGCCGGGTACGGGAGTGGATGCCGTCCGCTCCAACTAGCCAATCAGCCGAATGCTCTGAGCCATCGGTCAAACTAAATTGCACTCCGTTACTGGTCGTCTGTAAGTGACTGAGCCCAGCGCCCGTTCGCAAGCAGTGAGGATCGAGCTTCAAGATGGCCGATAGCAAAGCTGAATGAAGATCTGCGCGGTGCACATGGAATAACGGAATTCCATATCGCGACTCGCTCTGATCTTGTGGCAGTGCCACCAGCTGCTCACCCGTCGCAAAATGTCGGATTGCCCCAGCAGGCGGCCGACTACCCACTTTCTCCAGATCACTCGCTAATCCCAGCGCACGCAGCGCTTTTCCCGCGTTCGGCGTGATACTGAGTCCTGCGCCCACCTCACCCAGAGTATCGACTAGCTCAAAAATCTGTACGCGTTGCCCCGCACGCAACAACGCCAATGCAGCAGCCAAGCCACCAATTCCTGCACCGATGATTGCTACGTTTGACTGTTGCATAAAAATCTCTCTTACAGCGGAATCATGGCGTGAGGGGCACGCGAGTCGGCAAAGAAATAGCACATAGATCGACATGACCTGCGGGCTGGAGGTACCACGAGTCGCGACGATTGCGACGGCTTTCCACGAAGCGGTCAAATATCGGTCGCGTAGTTTTCAGCACTTGGATGAGTGGCCGCTCCTCTACCGACAACTGACTTGCCTGCCGAATTGAGAGAATGGAGACACGCTCCTCTGCTCTTTCATAAAAGCCGAGTGGACCACTTCCGCGTGGTAAAGCCGATAAGAGTTCCATGCCAGAGAGAATGCGACCGACGACAGTGATATTTTGATCTAGTTGCCTCGGCGCATGGCCAATCACCGCATAAAGTTCTGCGCCATTCCCGGAGTCTGCCGCATTATCTCTACCCACACCCACCGTACCGTAGCAATGAGTCAGCCAAGCGGCACCCGTTTGCGGATCTAGCGCTGCCGGAAACTCTCCCGCCCAGCCCACTTTCTTGGCATACAGATCGCCGTCAGGCAGATATCGCCAATTCAAAGTAGAAGCGCCCGTACGCGTGAATTCGGGTGGCAACGAGCGCTTGGCTTCACCCAGAGGGCGATTGTTGTCTGGATCTCCCCACTGCACCACAAAATTATCTTGAACACGATTAACAGTCAGCCCATCGAACCACTTTTGCTCGACTAACTTCAAAATATTACGGACATGCTGCGGTGCAAATTCAGGCGCGAGCTCAATGATGACAGCGCCGGCTGCCAACTTCATCACTAACAGGTGATCAGCATTAGGTACTCGCCAATCGGCATCTGTCGTCATCGATAAGACTTCACTCGTTGTTGACGGTGCGCGCTCGGCTTTCATCAAGCCCACATCTGGCACCTGATCCTTACCGTCCGCGTTAAGTAACCGATCACGCATTGAAAAATCATTGATGGTTACCCGATAGGTCATGTCAGGAAAAATATCCTTGGCAAAAGCTGCGCTGAAATAGCGACATCGATCCGGTGTCACTCGCGCGATGAGTGTATCTTCGCCTTCTAATGACCAATGAATTTCGCAGCCTTCCGGAAAAGAGGGTAAAGCAGAAAGATCGAGTTTAGCCAACTCTGAAGCAATCGCCTCTGCTAAGGATGAGTGCGATGCGACAGAGCGTGTCTCGGCTGGGAGTAACAACACACGAGTTTTGACTGATGACTCATCCGTTACCATCACATAGAGCTTACGTTGAAATATTCGAGTGGCTTCGGGAGGCCCTACAGCGATTTCATGGTAATACACCTCTTCGCCGAGACTTGACGCCGGCACGCGTACGATTTGATGGCGCAAGCGCTGGGGTGAATCGAACGCTGCGGCCTCGGGGGCCGGGATAGCGCCCTCAAATTCGCCGGGCAGCCAACCGCGTACTCGTTCAATGACATCTTGGGAGTTACTCCGTTCGACCTCTGCTGCCATCGCGAGCGCAGGTACGAGGGTCGCCATGACCACAAGCACACGTGTAGCCAGCCAACGCCCGAACGGAGCGTAAAAATTGAATACCGTGATCATGTATCACCTCCCCCGCGAAATTCCGATCAGGGATTCTAGCGCGTGTTGTACTCCTCTAAACTCAGCGGTATGAGCATTGATGAACGTCGAAAAAAGCTCGCGGGCGCGCTTTCCTCGTCACTCGCTGCAGGCAGACCCTCTGCTATACGCGTCAGTCGCGCCACGCAAGGAAGAGGTGGCAAGGGCGTCACCGTGATCAGCGGCTTACCGTTACCAATGAGCCAGCTGGAACAACTTGCGAAAGAACTCAAACAACGATGTGGCTCAGGAGGTCGTGTGGTGGACGGCCATATTGAAATCCAAGGAGAACATCGCGATACGCTCGTGGCTGAGCTGGCCAAGCGAGGCTTCACCGCCAAACGTGCAGGCGGCTAGCGCGCGAGCTTCGCTGCCAAGGCATCGAGCTCGGCCCATCGCTCCCAAGCCTGACTAATCTCTTGCTCCAGCGCCTCTAAGGCCTGCAGCCCGTCACGGATCGCTTGTTCGTCTTGCGCATAAAACTCGGGCGTCGACACTTCGGCAGTTAAGCTCAGCTTGCGCGCCTCTAAGGATTCTAATCGTTGTGGCAATTCCTCAAACTCACGCTGCTCTTTATAGCTCATGCGTTGAGGACGCGAACGAGGCGCAGACTCAGACGTTACCCCTCGGTCGCTCGCGGAAGTTATGTTTCTTTTTGAGTCGCGAGCGCCTTTGATATCGGTAGATGTTGTCGCAGCGCTCTGCTGTGCTTTCCATTGACGCCAATCCGACCAGCCGCCCACAAACTCTCGCACTTGGCCTTGACCTTCAAGCACCAAAAGACTGCTCACGACACGATCTAAGAATGCGCGATCATGGCTCACCAAGAGAAGCGTTCCGGAAAACTCCGCGATTTTCTCTTCGAGTAGCTCTAGCGTTTCGATATCCAAATCATTAGTGGGTTCATCGAGTACGAGTAGATTTGCTGGCCGTGCGAAAATTCGCGCTAATAACAACCGGTTTCGTTCACCGCCTGACAGCGCCGACGCAGGTGTTCTAAATTGCTCTGGGCGAAACAGAAAATCTCGCAACCAACTTGATAGATGACGCCTATCCGAGCCCTCCCCAATATATTCATTACCGTCGTTGACGTTATCGAACACACTGGCATCAAGGTTGAGTTGCTCGCGTTGCTGATCGTAGTAAGCCAGTTCGATAGAGTGCGCGCGTCGTATTGACCCCTGATCTGGCTCTAGCTCGCCTAAAAGCAGTTTGATAAGAGAGCTTTTTCCCTGACCGTTCGCGCCGACGATGCCGATACGGTCACCGCGCTGCACGCGTAAACTGAAATTATTAATGATCTGAGATTGTCCGCGCTTCAAACTGACTTTATCGAGCTCGAAGACCATTTTGCTTGATCGCTCGGCCTCAAATAACTCAATCTTGGCTGCACCTGCACGAGTTCGTCGCTGACGGCGTTCTTCGCGCATTTTTTGAAGTGCTCGCACTCGTCCTTCATTACGTGTGCGCCGAGCTTCAACGCCTTTGCGGATCCAAACTTCCTCAGCAGACCATTTCTTTTCAAACTCCGCGATTTCTTTGGCCTCATTTTCAAGTTGCAAGGCTTTTCGCTTCAGATACTCATCATAATTTCCAGGCCAGAGACTTAATTGACCCCGATCCAGCTCCGCAATTCGTGTGGCAAGACGATTTACAAAGTACCGATCGTGACTCACAAAGAGTAAAGCGCCCTTGAAATCGAGCATGGTCGATTCCAACCATTCGATCGCTTCAATATCTAAATGGTTAGTCGGTTCGTCCAAGAGCAAGATATCCGGCTCGCAAGCAAGAGCACGAGCAAGCAGAACTCGCCGTCGCCACCCACCCGACAGTGACGCGAATGACCAGCCTGGATCTAATTTCAGCCTCGATAACAGTGCGTGTACTCGGTATTCGGGTACCTCAAAATCGGGGTCATGGCTGCTCTCGATGGCCTGATTAACAGAACGACCAGCCATCACCACATCGCCTACCGTTGCGTCGGTGGACTCATCGAGATCCTGTACCAACATGGAAAGTTTCGCGCCTGGTCTCACCCAGCAGCGACCGTCATCAGGAACGGTTTGCCCCTGAGCAACTTTCAGTAGCGATGATTTGCCTTCGCCGTTTCGACCGACGATACATACCCGTTCGCGCTCTTCAACCTGTAGCGAAACCCGATCGAGCAGTGGCTTGGCACCGAATGCCAAAGAAATTTGGTCGAGACGTAAGAGCACTCAAACAT
>CAZSRB010000036.1:7482-19002 GCA_964609065.1 uncultured Acidibacter sp.
GGCTTGGCACCGAATGCCAAAGAAATTTGGTCGAGACGTAAGAGCACTCAAACATCTCGTGTATCAAGCGCGATACCGTGGTCACGCATCCACAGACAACATTCGGCGAATGCGGCACGCGCATCCACATCGCGATAAGACGGGCGATAGTCAGCATGGAAGCCATGCCCCGCCTCGGGATAAACGACAAACCGTGACGTGCGAGCTGCTGCCGAAACGCCCTCCTGTTGTAGTGCATGCTGCATTTGCTGAACGTCCTGCAAAGGGATCCCACGATCAAGCCGCCCATATAATCCAAGGACGGGGGCTTTTAGCTCTGCCGCGAGATCTAAGGGATGTTGCGGCTGCAGTTCGGTCGCCGTACCCGTTAATCGCCCATACCAAGCCACCGCCGCTCGGATGGCAGGTTGGTGCGCGGCATAGAGCCAACTGATGCGCCCTCCCCAACAAAATCCAGTAATCGCTGCAGCATCGCTCGCCCCCTGCGATCGCGCCCAACTCATCGTGGCATCCAGATCTGCCATGACTTGGGCGTCTGGGACGCGCGATACGATGTCCCGCATCAGTTGGCTGATATCGCCTACCTGCGAAGGATCGCCCTGACGCACAAAGAGCTCTGGCGCCACAGCGAGAACGCCGCGACGGGCGAAACGTCGGCAGACGTCACGGATGTGCTCGTGAACACCAAAAATTTCTTGTACCACGATGACAAGCGGCCAAGCCTCGCCCTGTTCAGGCCGCGCCCAGTACGCTGGTAAGAGAGCATCGCCTACCGGAATCTGACTCTCACCCTGCGCAAGCCCCTCGCTCGAAGTAGTGAGCGTCGTCGCACTCACAGGCAAAACAGCCGCTGCAAAACCGGATGCTAAAGAGCCTGCGACGAAACGCCGCCGATCCATTGCGCTCATGATAGAACCCTCAGCTACTGGGTAGTCAAAGAAATATGCACTTCGTTACGACGCATGAACCATGGCATGAATGGCGCGTCATAACGAGCAATGATGGCAGGAGCGGCAGGATCTACTGAAATGCTGCGTGCACGCAGTGCGTCTCTGAGCAACCGCTCATTTTCGCGAAAGTTGTCCTCCGTCCAGCGACCACTATAGCGCCACACAGCCACGCGCCGAGCATTGACTTGGCGAATTTTGACGCGCGGGTCGAGTGGTTGCGGCACCGTCTCCAAATTGTACTGCCGTGGAACAATGAACCCGACTCGATACATGTCTTCGGTTTTAACCTGTTCTACGGGCGCGGTCATCGCAATGCGCTCCCCTTCCATCACCGATTGCTCCACGGGGGCCGTCATCGAAATACGCTGCTGGCTCACGTTAGCACCGCTGATATAACGGAAAAGACGGCCAAAGGCGACGTTGCCGGCGTTCATAAAACCCGCCTGCACTTCTGTCTCGGCAATCAAATAAGTCGGATACTCACGCACCTCAAAGGCCTGATCCGATTCAATCACCTGATACTCTGGAATCTCAATCGCCAAGGCAACAGCCCCTATCGCCACCAAAAAGCAGGCATAAATAGCGGCAAGCCAAACGCGGCCACGACTTGCGCCTTTAAGGTGTGCAGCACTCGTCACACGATCTCAAACAAGGCAGCAGCACCCATGCCACCGCCAATGCACATCGTTGTCACGACACGCTTGGCCCCGATACGTTTGCCGGCTAGCAAGGCGTGACCCACTAATCTTTGGCCACTCATCCCGTATGGATGACCCACCGCGATGGCTCCACCATCCATATTTAAGCGCTCATCAGGAATACCTAATCGGTCTCGACAGTAAAGCACCTGTACAGCGAATGCTTCATTCAACTCCCACAGATCCACATCATCGATGCCGATGCCGGTACGCTGTAAGAGCTTGGGAATGGCGTACACCGGCCCAATACCCATCTCATCGGGTTCGCACCCAGCCACCGCAAACCCTCGGAATATTCCAAGAGGCTGGACGCCTTGACGCGCCGCTTCCTTCGCACTCATGACCACACAGGCGCCTGCACCGTCTGAAAACTGACTGGCATTACCTGCAGCGATGGATCCACCCGGACTCGCCGACTTGATGCGTGCGACCGCCTCATAGGTGGTGCCTTCGCGCAAGCCTTCATCGCGCGAGACAGTCACTTCGCGGGTATACAGCTTTCCGCCCGCCGACTGATCAACGCCCGCCATACGTACCGTGATCGGGACAATTTCATCTTTGAAGTAACCTGCTGCGTCTGCTGCACAGGCTCTTTGCTGACTACGTGCGCCGTATTCATCCTGCCGTTCACGAGAAATCGCGTAGCGCTCGGCAACGGTCTCGGCGGTTTTCAACATCGAATGATAAATACCCGGTTTTTTTTCTTTGAGCCAAGACTCCATAGCCATGTGCATATTGACTTCGAGTTGGACACATGAGATCGACTCAAGTCCACCAGCTACATACACATCGCCTTCACCCGCCAGTATGCGCTGCGCTGCTAGGGCAATACTCTGTAGCCCTGACGAGCAAAACCGATTAACCGTCATACCTGAAACGGTGACCGGTAGCTCGGCGCGCAACGCGATCTGTCGTGCGATGTTATTACCGGTCGCGCCCTCGGGTAGTGCACAGCCCATCACCACATCTTCGACGGTCTGCGGATCAATTCCAGCTCGCTCTACGGCTGCCCTGACCACATGCGCACCCAGCGTTGCGCCATGCGTCATATTGAACGAGCCACGCCAACTTTTGGCTAGCGCGGTACGCGCTGTCGAGGCAATGACCACCTCATCGCTAGCACCACGCATCATGCTGCACCTCCATCAAACCCGTGTCCTGCCGCGATACATTGCTGCAATAGCTCAGCGGGCTGCCAGAATGCCTCATCGGCACCCGGTAAAGTGGCAAACTCGTGCATACGTCTTGCCACTTCGTACAGCGAGCGAGATTCCGCGTAATGCATCGGGCCTCCACGCCAGATGGGGAAGCCATATCCCGTCAAATAGACAAGATCGATATCGGACGCTCGTTGTGCAATACCTTCCTGCAAAATCTTTGCCCCTTCGTTGACCAAAGAGAAAACGAGACGATCGACAATTTCCGTATCATCTAAAGATCGAGTGCTAACGCCACTTGCCTTCCGTTGCTCCGCAATCAATTTTTCAACCACCTCGGACACATGCGCATGGCGATCACCGGGTCGGTAGTCATACCAACCTGCTCCCGTCTTCTGACCGAATCGACCTAACTCACACAGGCGATCTGCGATCAAAGAGGTTCGCGTCAGTTTGCCCTCTGCTAATTGGCGCTTACGGATATGCCAACCGATATCGTTACCCGCCAAATCGCTCATGCGAAATGGCCCCATTGCAAAGCCGAACTTTTCGATGGCTGCATCGATCTGCTGCGGACTCGCCCCCTCCTCCAGCATAGCCAGAGCCTGCGCCGAATATTGATTGATCATTCGGTTGCCAATGAAACCGTCGCAGACGCCGGAAACGACCGCCGTCTTACGAATTTTCTTAGCAAGCGCCATGGCCGTTGCCAGCACCTGTAGGCTCGTCTTTTTTCCTCGGACGACTTCCAGTAGTTTCATGACGTTGGCGGGACTGAAGAAATGAAGACCAATGACATCCTCAGCTCTTTTAGTCGTTGCGGCGATTTCGTCAATATCGAGTGTGGACGTATTCGTTGCCAGTATTGCGCCCTCGCGCATAACTGAATCGAGCTGAGAAAACACGGATTTTTTGATTACCATGTCCTCAAAGACCGCTTCAATCACTAAATCTACATCACTAATCTGGGCGTAATCGAGCACAGGCACGAGGCTCTTGGCCATCCCTTGTGCTTTGTCTGCTGTGAGCTTTCCTTTTTTGACTCGGCCTTCAAAATACTTTTGAATTCTCTCGACACCACGATCGAGCGCCTCTTGATTGACTTCCAGCAAACGAGTTTCGATCCCCGCGGTCAAAAAATTAATGGCAATGCCCGTACCCATCGTGCCGGCGCCGATGATCGCGACTTTTTCAAACGCTCTCGGTTTGATGTCGGGCGATAAGTCTTTGATGCGCGCAGCAGCTCGGTCAGCAAAGAAAATATGTCTTAGCGACGCAGAGACAGGATCAACCAATAGACCCCGGAACAGACGATTCTCTTCCTCTAGACCTGCGGCGAAACCGTGTTGGGCCCCATATTCCACCGCATCGACGATCGCGGCAGGTGCTGGATACGGCTTAAAAGCGGTCTTAACGGTATTCCGAGCAAACTGACAAAGTGCTTGAAGGTCTGGCTCGCGGATTTTGAGATCTCGTGCTCGCGATAATCGGCTACCGGCTTGGTGAGCAGTAGCCGACTGCTTGGCGACGGCGATCGCCGTATCGAGTAAGTCATGGTCCACCACGGCATCGAGTAGGGGAGAACCTTGAAACATTTTCGCAGAGAGGGGTTCACCCGAGAGCATGATATTGAGCGCATTTTCGATGCCGATAAGTCTTGGCAATCGCTGAGTGCCGCCCGCACCGGGCAGCAGGCCCAGCTTGACTTCAGGGAGCCCGAGACGAGCGCCGCTCTGCGCGACGCGATGATGGCAACTCATGGCAAGTTCCAGACCACCACCTAGCGCCACCCCTTCAATCGCGGCAACCACTGGCTTTCCAAGACTCTCAATCGTGGCATTCAGCGTAGGCAAACCGGGACCTCGCGACATTGCAGAAGTTCCGAATTCTTTAATATCCGCACCGGCGCAAAAAGTTGCATTAGCGCCTATCAGTACAACGGCCGCCACTTTGTCGTCTCGTTTGGCTCGCTCTAGCGCTTCCACTAAAGCGGACCGAAGCCCGTGACCCAAACTGTTAACGGGTGGCGATGCAAAAGCGATCACCGCAACCTCTTGCTGGATGGAATAGTCTAATGACGTCATGACTCTGACCTTTTCATATTCGGATCTCTCAACGACAACGACTCAACGGTTTTGCAAACCACCCGTCAGTACAATTCGCATCGCCTGCTCAACGGAAAGATCGGTCGGCTGCAAGCGATCTCGCGGCAAATAGAGGGTATATCCGCCGATTTGATAGCTCATCGGCAAATAGACGGCGACCAAAGAATTGTCTTGGATCATACCGGGCAAACTCGCGGCCTCTTGGGTCACAAACCCAATCACTCGACCCGGACCGACATCCACGAGCACCACTCGTTGCAGCTCGCCCCCACCATCGCCGACGCGCACGAGACTAGTGAGATCACGAATCGCCCCGTAGACCGTCTTCAAGACCGGCACGCGCAATAACAAGCGCTCACCAAATTCGATCAAGCGTCGAACCAAATAGGCGTTCACCAATAGACCCACGACCAGCAGCACGAGCACACCGGCGATCACGCCCATACCCGGCCAATAGTAGGCCTCGGAGACCAACATTTTGAGGGGCACCGACAGCAAATTCTCGGTGGTCACACCCAGCCAATACGCAAAATATAGGGTCAAGCTGATGGGCAGGATGGTCAGTAGCCCTTTCAGCAACGTGCTGCTCAGCTGTTTCATGGATAAGGCCCCGCGCCAAGATGGAGAGGCCTGAGTATACCGAGGGTCGCCGCGACAAAGGTCGCGGCAACTCGCTTAGCGGTTTCGATGCATGAGTCGACCGGAGATCTGGGCCCGCGGCGTCACACGAATTTCTGTGTACGTGACATCGGCCATCAAATGAGCGCCGGTGTGGACTTCGAGCTCACGACAGCTTGCCGACCCAGAAAATCGCCCCTTCACCACCAGTGAATCGCAGATCACGGTCCCGTCACAGCGGCCGGTCGGGCCAATAATCAAGCGTGCCGCCCGAATGTCACCGCTAAATTGCCCGTCAAGATCCAGCTGCCCCTCAAATTGGATTGCACCCTCGGCCGTAAAGCCGGGACCAAAATACGCGGGGCGGCCTCGTGCCGGCGCCGGTGCAGGGGGTGCCGGCAAAACCTCTGTCTCTAATTCGGCCGTCGCGGGAGGCGTGTTATCGCGTCGTTTACCAAACATCGACCAACCTCAGGGTGCAGCCGATGAATCGGTCGGGTCCGACGAAGCTGAAGCTGCTGAATCAGGGCTTGGTTCATCACCGGGCGCCTCTGCTGCAGACGCCGGCGCCGCAGGCTCCGGCAGCGCCGCTTCGCAGACCATCTCGCCTTGTACGATGCCCCCTCGCTCGATATCAATCGAGCGGTAAACAATTTTGCCCTCCAAGCGACCCGTCGAACGCAAAGTCACATGCTCGGCGGCCTCAAGATGCTGCCCCATGACACCGCGAATATCGGCTTTCGCGACTTTGGCACTCCCTGTGACGCACCCTGAAGCCCCGACGAAGAGTTCGCGCGCCTCGATCGTGCCATCCACCACACCATCGACGAAGATGGCGCCGGGCAAAGTAATTTCGCCTGCTACGGTGACCCCCTCACCGACAAACAAACACCCTTTAGTGTCTTTGGTGTGATCAATCATGCTGCGCAACCCCCCGCATCTTGTGTCATGGTAGCCAACTTCGGATTATCGTCCTCGTCAGACCTGCCCATCACTGGGC
Source organism: uncultured Acidibacter sp. (assembly GCA_964609065.1). Lineage (GTDB taxonomy): Bacteria > Pseudomonadota > Gammaproteobacteria > Steroidobacterales > Steroidobacteraceae > UBA964. The sequence goes on from CAZSRB010000036.1 coordinate 14,011, forward strand.
AACGGGGTTAGACTGATCCGCAGTGGAACGGTCAACTTAGGGGATCCACCCGACATGTTTCGTCGAGATAAAAAAGGCAAACCTTGCGCACTCGCCACCTTGATTGGGGCTGGGACCCTAGTGGATGGCAACTTAACCTATTCGGGTGGCATTCATATTGACGGCACCGTGCTCGGTGATTTGGCGCCCGAAAACCCCGACCAACCCTCGCAGGTTTGGATCGGAGAGAAGGGGATCGTCAAAGGTTCTGTGCGCGGTACCGATGTCATCGTGCATGGCTCGGTTGACGGCGATATCTTTGCTCTGCAACGCGTGACGATCGGCGCCAAGGCTCGTGTGGCGGGCGATGTGTGTTATTCAGAACTCGCGGTGGATGGCTGCAGTTCCGTGACGGGTCGGTTTATCCCCAATCGGCTGCTCGAAGAATCAGTGGGCGAACTAGAAAACGAACGCAGCAGCAACAAGTCCGTCAAACGCTATCAAGATATGGTGCAAATGCTGCGCCGACCGCGCGCCTAATCTCAGTCGATGGGTTGATGGCTGAGACGGCCGCGGATATGAGAATCCGCTGCAACCCGAATACGACCATAAGTCACATCTGCCAAGATGATGGCGCCCGTCGCCACCTCGAGCTCTTCGCAGACCGCCTTACCGGTGAAACGGCCACGCACGACCAAAGATTTGCAGCGCAAATCGGCCTCACAGTCCCCAGTCTTACCGATGGTCAAACTTTTTACTGACATCGTGCCTTTGAAACGCCCATCGAGCTGCAAAGGCCCATCAAATCGGATCGACCCTTCGCATTCAAAACCCTCTGAGATCACGCCCAATCGATTACGGGACGCCTCATCCGCGGCAGAAAGGGGTTTGCGACTCAGGTCGTTCATGACTGGGGGCTCCAAAGACTGACGCGTAGATTCAGACTGCGGGGATTCGCTGGACGCGTCGTTCCGGCGTTTACCAAACATGGGTCACCAATGAAATCGGATTCAAGAACTAGGCGTGGAACCGGTTGATGCATCGTCCGATTCCGTCAACGGTACGGACTCAGGCGATACGAGTGCAGGTGCAGACTCGAGCGGCTCATCGACACACACCAGCTGGCCCTCAATCACGCCACCGCGCTCGATCTCGAGCGATCGATAGGTCACGTTGCCTTGCAATCGTGCGCTCGCTCTCACCGTGATGTGCTCGTGGATTTCGATGGCATCGCCGACAGCACCGCGAATGTCCGCCTTGGATGCGCTGACAGTGCCATTCACTTGACCTGTCACGCCGACGAAGACTTCGTTGGCTTTGATCTGACCGTTGATGACGCCATCTACAAATACCGCCCCCGGCAGGGCCACTTCACCATTGATGGTGACGCCCTCTCCGACAAAGAGACATCCCTTGGAATCCTTGCTGTCCATGACGGCCGCCTGTGAACCTATATGTTTGTGCGAAGACACTACCATATTGGATCAATTTTAAGGACGCAACTTGCACAGCAGTTTGCATACTGCCCTGCATGCCAAGCCTCCTGCGACGAAATAAAATCAAGACGGTTATTGGGGCAAACACCGTCATTCACGGCAGCTTACGCTTCGCCCAAGGCGCCCACATCGCAGGGACCGTTCTGGGGCATGTGGCCCCCACCCAACCCCAGCGGCGCTCAACGCTTTCCGTGGATCATTCCGCGGTAATCCACGGTGCGGTTACAGCGACCGACATCGAACTGCACGGCTGCGTACACGGCGACGTCGGGGCACAACAGTCTCTGGTACTCGGCGCTGACGCTGAGGTCTTCGGGCAGCTCACCTACGAAGACATCACCATCGAGCCAGCCGAACCTCGCGAGACCTCACCCGAAGCCACACAGCCGACCCCTGCCCCAGCACTCGATCCTCGGTTTCAGGGCATCCTGCGGATCTTGCGCGAACCCTGGCGCGGCTCAGCCTGACCCAATATTCGACGCCATTATTTTTGAGCTAACAGGATCTTCCAATAGCTATCGGAAGAGTAAAGCTGCTGCTCCTTTTCACGTCGAACTGAATAATCAAGACACTCAACCGCCTCTGACGAGAAGCCCGCCTGACATGCCAAGTCCGCCAATCTGGCCTCGGTCATGAACTGACCGAATGTCTCGTTATTGTTCCAGCTCTCCCAGTTGTACAAAAACTGCTCGAGTACTGTGCGGCCACGAGGGACCTCAAGGTGCAACATGAAACCACCTGGCCGCAGAATTCGATGGCACTCTCGCAAAATATTATTGAGTGCGGATTTTGATGTTTCGTGCAACATGATATGGGAGATCACGAGATCAAAACTTGAATCTTCGAAATGAGTGCACTCTGCATTTTGTTGACTAAAGTGAACTGGAATACCCCAGGCTTCAGCACGCGCATGCGCATATCTTAACTGCGGCGCGGCTACGTCGATCGCCTCGACTCGCGATCGAGGAAATGCTCTCGCCCAAGGGAGTGTACTGTTACCAATAGCACAACCCATATCCAGTATTTTGCGCGGCTGACGGTCTGGATATTGCTCGCGAAAAAACCCTACCAAAAGTTCACCCAAATATTCATTGCGCGGGCCCATGCTACCGTTCGAGTAAATATTGAGGGCCATGTCATAGATCACGCCTGCACTGACGTCATCCTCAATAAATTCACTATGGTACCCGCCGGGTTGTAGATGGATATCGACCGCCGTGTGATAGCGAGGCACCACCAAGCTCGGATCCAACTTAAGTGAGCCTTGAGTCTTACGCTTAGACGATTTGGCCTTTCGATTTAACCGGTTAGTAGCGCGCTCGACCGGATCGATGACAGACTCCCACATGAGCTCCTGACTACAACGCTGCATCGCACTCCAAAACTGGTAGTAACCGTCTTGTTCCATCGCAGCGCGAACGTCACTGAAGTGCTCTGGAGGGTGCCCATGATGACGGCGAAAACTCGGTTCAATACGGCGCTCATAGACCGCGTAATTTCCCGGCACCACACGACTGGCCAAATGACCGCGTAGCTGCGTGACAAATAGCTGACGCTCGCGTTCATCATGAGTGCTTTCGGCCAGCATAGTGTGGGGTTCTAACTTGCTCATGACCCGAGTGTCACGGAATCGGTAAAGGCCGGTCAAGCATCGATCAAGGTTCTTGAGACTCGCGAGCGAAAAAGGCGATTTGATGTCGCAGACTCTCGAGCACAAAAGACTGCGCTTCAGGGTGGAGGGACTCAACCTCTTTTAGCAAAGTGAGTATTTCCCGTCTTGGCGAGTGACCAGCTCGCGCGATTAAAGCTTCCGGTGAAATCTCTAACGCCGAGGCAATTTTTTCGAGCCGCGCCAACGAGGGTTGATGATGCCCTCGCTCGATACGCGAGATGCTATCGGACCGTGCCTTGATTAGCGTCGCAAGCTGCCCCTGCGTCATACCGAGGCGCCGACGCTGCTGTCGAATGGCCTCACCCACCATCAACTGACTTGATTTCTTTGACTTGCCGATTTTTGGCATTAGGCTTCTTACGAAAAAACATTGACAATATTTGACTGGTTTAAAGCCGCATATGGCTTTTTTCCAGCATGCATGTGCTAGCAAGAGGATTGTCAGCAAAAGCAGATGGCTCTGCACTAGACAAATTACGCCTATTTTTCGTCTAAAAAACGCTAGTATTTTGCGAGATAAAAAAGATTGCTAGGCGTGGCTCCGGCAAACTGGCACTCTCGCCCATCGCTCTTCCGAGATGGCGCAATGACCGACCAATTCACTGAATTAGCTGGACCCGCCTCAGCGCTGATAGAGCGCTTATCCGCTATGACTCAAGATACGGACGCACTTTCGCTTGACGAAGCGGAAAATCGTTGGCGATTGATCGTAGCAGCCTTTGATTTACCGGAGTCTCGCCAGTTACCGTTACCCTTAATTGAGAGCTACGTTATGCTGATGTCGACTGCGGGCTATCCAGCCGGACCGCCAAGCTATCATGAACGACTCAATATATTGGGTCGATCATTGCTAGGGATAACAGCAATTAAAGAACCTGCTGCAGCAGGGCTCGAAATTGTTCGAGGGTCCTCTTGCCCTGAATACGCTGAATGACTTGACCGTCGCGGCCAATCACGTAAGTGGTGGGCACCACCTCATTCCATGCGGGATCAATGACACGCGTCAACTCATCAAGGTCGGGACCCTGACGGGCATAGGTGAGAAATTGTGGGAAGTAGCGTTGGCGAAAACGCTCAACTTCCGCTGCGCCGGGTGTTGGCTCATCCACCGCAATACCCATTAAGGCCACACCCTGGTCAGCGTAATCGCGTTGCAGAGTAAGCAAATCCGGTATTTCTCTCAAACAAGGCACGCACCATGTTGCCCAAACGTTCACCACTAATACCCGGCCTTTATATTTGTCGAGCTCAGACTTAAACGCCGCCGTACTCAAAGTCGAGGCAGGTGGTACAGCGGCATCCCTCGCATGTGCCAAACCCGACACCCCTGTGATAACACAGAGCAATATCAACCAGCGACTGCTCAAAGGCCATATCGCTCTGATCATGTTGTTGGCGCCGATAAAGTCATCATCATGATGCGGCTATTTTGTTGCCAGGCCACTTGATAGCTGCCGTCTGGCCGCGCGGCCACCACTGGTGCCCGCGCAGAACCGGGTGAATCGATAGCCTGTACATCGCCTAAGGCGTTACCCTCTAAATCAAAGAATTGATAATAAATCGCCCAAGTGCTGGTCGTCTTCGCATGCCAAACGAGTGCGACGCTTTTGCCGTTAGTCGCTATCGCCGGCGCGTCGGAAACAGCGGCTTGCGGATGAACTAGACCAAGCGAGGTGAACTGCTCACCTCCATCCTGTGATACCGAAAAAATGACACCGGGCGTCGGCTCACCACCACTATGAACAGCAGAGAAAACACGCTGGCCTGATCGGGTGATCACCGTTGGTTTAAGTGGACAGCCCTCGATCTGCCAAGCTGCGCCGCCGATGTCGCGACGCTCCGAGC
>CAZSRB010000037.1:0-10556 GCA_964609065.1 uncultured Acidibacter sp.
GCGTTGATTGAGCGCTGGCCGAGTCTTGGCGGCGTGTGCTTAAACGTCGGTTGTATTCCCTCCAAAGCGCTATTGCACGCAGCTAAGGTGATTGATGAAGCCGCCTCGATGGCGGCTCATGGCGTGGAGTTTGGCGCACCTAAGATTGATCTAAAAAAATTAGCGGGCTGGAAAGATTCGGTTATCGGTAAGCTGACCGGTGGACTGGGTGCGTTAGCCAAGCAGCGTAGGGTGACGGTCTTACAAGGCGCAGGAAAGTTCATCGGCCCGCGCGTCATTGAGGTTGCGATGGAGGGCGGCGCGCAGCGGATTAGTTTTGATCACTGTATCGTCGCAGCGGGGTCCGAACCCGTGAGGTTGCCGTTCTTGCCGGATGACCCGCGGATTATTGATTCAACCGGTGCGCTGGCGCTCAACAGTATCCCCAAACGCATGCTGGTAATTGGCGGCGGGATCATTGGTCTTGAGATGGCTTGTGTTTATGAGGCGCTCGGCGCAAAAGTCACCGTGGTCGAGGTGCTTCCCCAATTAATGCCTGGCGCAGATATCGATTTGGTGAGACCGCTTGAGAAGCGCTTACGCAAACGCTACGAGTCGATTCTGCTTGGGGTGAAAGTCACGGCTGTTGAGGCGCTTAAAAAAGGTCTGCGTGTACATTTCGAAGGGGATAACGCGCCGGCTGAAGATATCTTTGACTGTATTTTGGTGGCGGTCGGACGTAAACCAAACGGTTTGACGATCGGTGCTGAAGCGGCAGGGCTTGAGGTCGATAATCGCGGCTTCATTGCTGTGGATGCGCATATGCGCAGTAACGTTTCGCATATCTTTGCGATTGGCGATATCGTGGGCCAACCCATGCTGGCGCATAAGGCGACGCATGAGGGCAAAGTGGCTGCTGAGGTGATCGCAGGCGAAAAGCGCGCGTTCGATGCGCGAGTGATTCCGTCGGTGGCCTACACCGATCCAGAAGTCGCTTGGGTGGGCTTGACCGAGACACGCGCAAAAGCTGAAGGCATCGCCTATGAAAAGGCGCAGTTTCCGTGGGCAGCCAGTGGGCGATCATTAGCGCAGGGGCGCGATGAGGGACTCACTAAGCTGCTCTTTGATCCGCAAACCCATCGTGTGCTGGGCGGCGGTATCGTGGGGCCGAATGCCGGTGAGTTGATTGCAGAGGTCGCTCTCGCCATCGAAATGGGTGCAGACGCGGCGGATGTAGGCTTAACGATTCATCCTCATCCCACGGTGTCTGAGTCGGTGGCGATGGCGGCGGAGGCCTTTGAGGGAACGTTGACAGATTTGTACATTCCCAAGAAAACGGCGAAGTCACGCGCGAGTTAGTCGCATTCTCGAGCGCTCAGAGCCGCCGGAGGTCCTCAAGATAAGCCTGCTCGTCAGGCGCACGCTGCGCGCGCTGTGACTCCCACAGCGCTTTCGCGAGCACCTCGAGCATCCGGTGTTCGGCATCATGTTGTCCGTGCCGTTGCGACAACTGACGATGTATCGCTGCGATACCAGGTGGACGATCCGTGGCGACTTGTTCGCGGATGCCAAGGTGCAGAGAGAGGTGCAAAAACGGGTTCGCGACGCCGCCATCCGGAGAAAAATCGGCGTGAACGGCTCGATCACCCTGCTGTAGCCAACCATGATACTCAGGGTGATCCTGAATTAACTGGGCGAGGCTCGACTCAAGTGGCGTGAGAATGGCGCCTGCTTGTGCACGTTGCCAAGCATCGAGCCATTGTTGGCGCAGTGAGTCGCGCGATGAGTCAAATAGCATCAGCGTTCATCCGCGCGCGTTTTCGGTTTAAACGCGCATAAGTCGGCAATTGGGCAGGCGGGACAATCTGGCTTACGAGCCTTACAAATATATCGACCGTGCAAAATCAGCCAATGATGAGCATTCAGCAAAAACTCTTTAGGCACGGCCTTCAGTAATTTTCGTTCCACTTCGAGCGGGGTTTTACCGCGCGCGAGTCCCGTGCGATTGGCAACGCGAAAGATGTGGGTGTCAACGGCCATGGTCGGTTCGCCAAACGCCGTGTTCAAAACCACATTCGCTGTCTTGCGTCCCACGCCAGGTAACGCCTCAAGCGCTTCGCGCGAGGCGGGGACTTCAGCTGCATGCTGCTCTATGAGTCGTCGACAGGTCTCGATCACATTCTTTGCTTTGCTTTTGTAGAGACCAATCGTACGAATGTATTCGCACAGACCCGCCTCTCCGAGTGCCAGAATCGCGGCGGGCGTAGAGGCGACTGCAAAGAGTTTGCGAGTGGCGATATTGACACTACGATCGGTCGCCTGAGCCGAGAGAATGACCGCAATCAACAATTCAAAGTTCGAGCGATATTCGAGCTCAGTGGTTGGCTGCGGGTTGCGCGCCCGTAATCGTTCAAACATTGCTTGACGTTGAGCTTTGGTCATTGAGATGGGTCAGCGGGCTGTAGGAGGGTTAGGCGATGAGGCTCGCCGCGCGTTTTTTACGCTCTGCGAGAAGTTGTTGCCGTCGCTCATTGCGCTGTAAAACCCGTCTTTCGTGCGCTTGAAAGCGTTGTAGATTCTCCTCTCGTGGAGGGGCGACGGTGGGTGATGGACGCTCGTTGCGATCCATGAGGACGATACAGTCTACGGGGCAGTGCGCGATACATAATTCACAGCCCGTACACTCGGCATCCAGCACGACATGCAACTGTCTCGAGGCCCCAATAATGGCATCAACGGGACAGGGGGGTAGGCAGCGTGCGCAGCCAATGCAGCGGTGAGGATCGATCCAAACCGTTTTTTGAGCGCCAAATTCGCCGCAGTCGGTATCAGGTGTCGGTACGGGTCGATCAAGGAGTTTTGCGAGGGCGTTCAAAGTGGTTTCGCCACCCGGTGGGCAGCGATTGATGTTGGCGCCGCCATCGGCGATCGCCTCGGCGTACGGACGACAGCCGTCGTAGCCGCAACGCCGGCACTGCGTCTGGGGCAGCAAGTCGTCAATTAATTGAACCCGTTGAGTGCGATCCATGCCTCGAGCTTCAACTATCAAGACACGCCGTCAGCTGACCGGCGACCCCGGTGGAACACCGGCTTCAGCGCTCAATAAAAAGAGCTGATCCTGAGCGTCACTGGCGCAGAGCACCATCCCTTCAGAGGTTCCAAAGCGCATTTTCCGTGGCGCCAGATTGGCGACCATCACCACGTCACGTCCAACTAAATCTTGGGCGGCATAGTGTTTGCGAATACCCGAGAATACCGTGCGCTGCGAGTCACCAAGATCCAGCGTTAAGCGTAGCAATTTATCGGAGCCCTCGACCTCGCTGGCCTCGAGCACCCGCGCTACCCGTAAATCTAGCTTTGCAAAATCCTCGATGCTGATTTCTGGTTTGCCAGATTCTACTGGCGTATCCGTCTTGGCCTTGTCGTTAGCGGGGCTCGCGGTGTCGATGAGTTGAGCAACCACTTTCGGGTCTAAGCGTGTAGCGAGCGCCTCGTATTTTTGGATGGGCGCATCGAGTAGCGGTTGATCGATTTCATCGAAGCGACTGAGCGGAACCCCCAAGAATTCGCTCGCTTTGGCGCTCATTGCAGGTAGCACCGGTGTGAGGTAGATCATCAGCACACGAAATAGATTGATGCCCTGCGTGGCAATGGCTTTGACAGCCTCGGCCTGCGCTGGGTCTTTAGCGAGCGCCCATGGTTTTTGGCTATCGACGTACTGATTGGCCCGATCAGCCAGTTGCATGATTTCACGGATGGCTAGCGAGTAATCACGCGCGGCATAGGCGCTTTGCAAACGAGGCCGCGCGGCAACGAATTCTTGGTAAAGCCCCTCATCCGGTAGGGTCGTTGCGAGCTGACCGCCGCCTCGCGCGATAAAACCTGCGCAGCGACTGGCGATGTTAACCAATTTACCGACGAGATCTGAATTGACTCGCGCGACAAAATCTTCGAGCGACAGATCAATATCATCGACGCCAGGCCCTAGTTTCGCGGCAAAGTAATAGCGCAAGGCTTCGGCGGGTAACTGCTCGAGGTAGCGTTGTGCGGTAATAAACGTGCCGCGCGACTTAGACATCTTTTGACCATTGATGGTCAAAAACCCATGGACATGTACGGCAGTGGGGCGACGGAAGCCCGATCCATGCAAAACGGCTGGCCAAAACAAAGTGTGGAAATAACTGATGTCCTTGCCAATGAAATGGTGCATCTCGACCGAGCTTTCGGGATTAAGGTAGTGCTCGACCGATTTGCCATGACGTTCGCACCAGGCTTTCAGGCTGCCAAGGTAGCCGATGGGCGCATCGAACCACACATAAAAGAATTTACCCGGATGACCGGGGATCTCAAATCCAAAGTAGGGGGCATCGCGCGAGATATCCCAATCTTGGAGACCCGCCTCGAACCATTCATCCAACTTCGCGCGGACACTGGTTTGTAACGCTCCGCTCGCGACCCACTCGCGCAGCATCTCGGCAAAGTTACCGAGCGCGAAAAACAAATGCTCCGAGTCACGCCAGACAGGCGTGGTGCCCGAGATAGTCGAGCTTGGGTTTTTCAGATCCGCAGGCGAATAGGTGGCCCCACAGGCTTCGCAGCTGTCGCCATATTGGTCGAGCGCCCCGCAGCGCGGGCAGGTACCGCGCACATAGCGATCCGGTAGGAACATGCCCGCTTGTTCATCATAGGCTTGGCGAACGGTACGCTTCGCGATGTGTCCCGCCGCCTCCAGTCGAGTGAACATGAGATCCGTAAAGTATCGATTCTCTGCCGAGTGGGTGCTGTGGAAATGATCGTGGCCGATTAAAAAGCCTTGGTAGTCCGCTTGATGTTGCGCGGCGACCTGAGCAATCAGCTCTTCGGGCTTGAGGCCTTCGGCTTGCGCCTTAATCATGACCGGGGTGCCATGGGTGTCTTCCGCACACACATACAGACACTGGTGGCCCTGCATTTTCTGAAAGCGCACCCAGATGTCCGTTTGCACCGCTTCAATGATGTGTCCCAGGTGCAAAGGGCCATTGGCATACGGCAGGGCACTGGTGACGAGAATCTCGCGTGTCATGGCGGCGATTATCGCATAGCAGTCGTCCAGCCCTAAGCGCAGATGCGCGGTTTGGCGACGCGGGTCATGCGAGGCGGCGCGATAGGTTCTAGAATGGCGCCATGGCACAGTCGATCAATGCCGCGGCGCTGCGGGCCGCTCTGGAGCGTTATTACGAACCCCATCTGCGGCAGACTTTGGGTGAGGCGCGAGCGATAGAGGTCTGTGAGCTCGACGGTACGGATGCGCGCGTAAAGATACGCCTCGGCTTTCCTGTGGGTGGCTATCAGGAGCCGTTGTCGCAGGCCTTGCATCAACACCTCGCGGACGAGGGGTACGAGATCGGCTTGAGTCTCACGCTCGATAGCGAGATCGAGGCGCATGCGGTGCAACGCGGGCTCACGCCCTTACCGGGTATTGCCAACGTGGTCGCTGTGGCCTCGGGTAAGGGCGGTGTGGGCAAGTCGACCGTGGCGGTGAATCTGGCACTGGCTTGGGCGGCGCAGGGCGCTCGGGTCGGCCTGCTAGATGCCGACATTTACGGTCCGAGCCAGCCCATCATGCTCGGTATGCAGGGTGAGCGCCCAGGTTCGCGCGATGGCAAACGGTTGGTTCCCATCGCTGCGCATGGCGTGGTGGCGATGTCGATCGGGTTTTTGGTCGATGTGGAGCAGCCGATGGTGTGGCGCGGGCCGATGGTGACCTCGGCGCTCAATCAACTGATGGCCGAGACAGATTGGGGCACGCTTGATTACTTGGTGATCGATATGCCGCCTGGGACCGGTGATATTCAACTGACCCTGTCACAGCGAGTCCCTGTGGCGGGTGCCGTGATTGTGACGACACCGCAAGACATTTCTTTGGCCGATGCACGCAAAGGTCTGCGGATGTTTGAGAAGGTCAATGTTCCGGTGCTCGGTATCGTGGAGAATATGAGTTTGCATACCTGCTCGCAGTGTGGGCATGTGGAGCCGATATTTGGGCAGGGTGGGGGCTCAAAGATGGCGCAGCAGTATGGGGTTCAGTTACTCGGTGAACTGCCTCTGGATGCGCGTATCCGTGAAGAAGCCGATGGTGGCTGCCCGACGGTGGTCGCGGCGGCTGACACGGCGCGTGCCCAGGCTTATTTCGATTTAGCGCGACGCACGGCCGGCGAGCTCGCCCGTCGCGTGCGCGACCGTTCACTCACATTTCCTAAGATCGTGGTTGAGGATACATGAGCATCAAGTCAGATCACTGGATTCGTCGGATGGCCGAAAACGAGGGCATGATCGAGCCCTTTGAACCGGGCCAGGTACGTGAAGTGCAAGGACGTAAGATCGTCTCGTATGGCACCTCAAGCTATGGCTACGATGTGCGTTGCGCGCGTGAATTTAAAGTTTTCACCAATATCAACTCCACGATCGTGGACCCCAAAAGTTTTGATGAAAAGAGTTTTGTCGATGTGCATGCCGATGTGTGCATCATTCCGCCGAACTCCTTTGCGCTAGCGCGGACTGTTGAATATTTTCGGATTCCGCGAAGTGTATTGACGATTTGTTTGGGCAAGTCGACCTATGCGCGCTGCGGCATCATCGTGAATGTGACGCCACTTGAGCCTGAGTGGGAGGGGCATGTCACGCTCGAGTTTTCGAACACGACGCCTTTGCCAGCGCGTATTTATGCCAATGAAGGCGTTGCGCAGATGTTGTTTCTTGAGAGTGATGAGGTCTGCTCAACCTCGTATCGCGATCGCGGCGGTAAATATCAAGGCCAGCGCGGCGTCACCTTGCCGCGGACTTAATCTGCGATCTCACGAGGCTCGAGCGAATAACGCTCGGCTTGCATCGTCCACTCGACCCGCTCGCCGCGGACCCGCTCTGCGCGCAGTGGAATCCAGCCGAGATCTTTGGCGTACCAGACGCGTGTGACTCGGTCCGAGCCTTCACGATGGCTCGACCAGATCACGGTTTGCAGTGATTCGCCTGCGACGGTGAGTGTTTCGCGACCCTCTGCGCGATAGAGATAACGCTTTAACTGGCGCTTATCCGCCAGCCAGAAATGATCAGGGGTGTGTCCCGCTTGCAGGGACCACATGAGTGCGAGCTGCACGGACATCGGATCCTGCGGATCTTCGGGACCGAGGTTGATCTGCACGGGTTCATCTTCGGCGATCCCAAATACCTTTCTTTGATCCCAGTCAAAATTGAGCGTGATATCGCGAGCGGTGTCCTCGCTACCGTCATCAGCAACATATCGAAGTGGCTGTATCCCTTGAGCGCCGAGTCGCAGCTCGCTGTATTGCTCAATGTCATCAGGGAAGACCAATCGAAATAAGCCGCGCGCACGATTGGTCGAGCGATAGCGCCAGCGATCCTCGGAGAGTGGCTGCAAGCTGAGCTCGCTTTTGCCAGCGCGAATCCCGCGGTAAGTGACTGTGAGCACCACGGAAAAAGGCTGCAGGGCGTCCGTTGCTGTGGCGTCCGTTGCCGAGGCGGCCGGTGACGAGAGAGCAAGGGCACCCAGCGTCGCCAATATGAGAAATCGAAAAACACTCATGTACTGGGTATTCCTTGCTCGGCAAAGAAATCCTCATCAAAAAATCGGCTCACCGGTGCGTGTAACGCTTTGCCATCGAGAGTCGAGATACCGTCTTGCCATCGTAGTCGAGCATCGATCATCCAGCCGGCCGCCTCGGGATAAATCTGATGCTCGCAGGCCTGTACCTTGCGGCGCAGACGCGCCTCATCATCGTGAGGCTGGATGGCAAATCGCGCCTGTAGCACAGGGGGGCCGCCATCAAGCTCTGGGGTGACGAAATGCACGGTCGTCCCGTGCTCGGGGTCGCCTGCTTCTAGCACCCGACGATGAGTATGTAGGCCTTTGTAGCGTGGTAATAACGAGGGGTGGATGTTCAACATTCGTCCCGACCACTCGGTCACAAATGATGCGGTCAGAATCCGCATATAACCGGCGAGAATCACCCATTCAATCCCCATATCCCGTAACGCGGCGAGCACGGCCGCATCATGGGTGTCTCGATCCGGTGATTCCGAGGCGAGCACACAACGGGTCGGGATGTTTAGGTTTTGAGCAATCGCGAGTCCTGCCGCATTGCGATCCGCAAGCACAAGGGCGACCTGTCCACCGATATCGCCACGCTGGGTAGCGTGGATCAGCGCCTGCATGTTGCTCCCTGCGCCTGAGATCAAAATGGCGATACGACTCATACGTCGATCAGGATGTCAGTCGATCGAGACTTCGCCAGCGCCTTCGATCACACGGCCGATGCGGTATACCGACTCGCCCTGCGCCGCTAAAAGTTGCTCGGCTTGATCGGCATCGTCAGCACTGACGATCGCGACCATACCGATCCCACAATTGAAGGTTCGATACATCTCAGCATCGGCAATTTGGCCTTGAGTTTGTAGCCACTCAAAGAGCGGATCTCGCGGCCAGCGATCGCGCTCGAGCGCAACCGCCGTCCCGGCAGGGAGCACGCGTGGAATGTTATCGGTCAGCCCGCCGCCGGTAATGTGCGCGAAGCCTTTTACCGGCACCTTGGCTGCGAGTGCCAGCATGGATTTGACGTAAATGCGGGTGGGGGTGAGTAAACGCTCAATCAGCGTACGCCCAGCAAGATCCATTTCAAGGTCGGCTTGTGAGACTTCTACAATACGCCGAATCAAAGAATAACCATTCGAGTGGGCGCCCGAAGAGCTTAAGCCCATCACCACATCCCCAGGGACAATATGGCGGCCATCGATGATTGCGGACTTTTCCACTACGCCGACGCAAAAACCCGCGAGGTCATAGTCACCTTGCTGGTACATGCCGGGCATCTCGGCGGTTTCGCCTCCCACCAGCGCGCACCCGGCAATAACGCAGCCTTCGGCGATACCCGCCACGACGCTCTCGGCGACGCTGACGTCGAGCTGTCCGGTCGCGTAGTAGTCTAAGAAAAATAAGGGTTCGGCACCTTGAACGGCGACGTCGTTCACACACATGCCAACCAGATCGACTCCGATACTACCGTGTCGACCTGTTTCAATCGCCAAGCGCAGCTTGGTCCCCACGCCATCGGTGCCCGATACCAATACCGGCTGCTTCCATCGCGAGAGCGGCAGTTCCACCAACGCGCCGAAGCCGCCCACACCCGCCAACACCTCCGGGCGCATACTGCGTTTGACATGCGGTTTGATTCGTTCGACCAATGCTTCGCCCGCGTCGATGTCGACGCCTGCATCGCGATATGTCAGTCCGGAAGTAGGGGGAGTTGAAGGCATCTCAGCGCACCAGTCAGTTTGCGTCGCTGTGGTATTGTACGCGCAACTTGTCATGACCACTTCAATGCTTGACCGCCGCTCATGGCGCTGCGTGCTCGCTTGGGTCAGTCTGCTGGCCTCAAGCGCACTTGTTGCGGCGACCCGAACCGTAGATCTCGGCACAGTGCAGGTGCAGGCCTCTGAGCCGGCCGAAGCCTATGGCGAGGCGATGAAGTGGGTGCTCGTGCGCCTCACCGGTCGCCGCCTAGCCGTGTCAGATCCTGCCTTGCAGTCGTTAGTGCAGCAGTCCGAGCGCTACGTGCAGATTTTTCAGCCGGCGAGCGATGAGCGTCCCGCGCAAGTTACCCTGGATGACTTGGCTATCGAGCGAGTGCTGGATGAACTCGGCGAGCCTGTTTGGCCGCGTGAGCGGCCAGTGGTGTTGGGAGTGATCCTTTCCGCACCATCGGGAGCCGACCCTCAGGGGGTGCGCGAAGCGTTGACGCGGTCAGCCGCCGAACGCGGTTTACCCATTGAGTTGTCATCGGCGAGCGCAGCGGGTCTTACCGCGGGTCGGGCAACAAGTGCCGGGGAAGCACTCTCGGCTGCAAGGCGGCTTGGAGCCAGTGCAGCGCTAGTCGCCGAGGCCGTGGGTAGTCAGTGGCGATGGACCTTTTATCAAAGCACGGCCGGGGCAAGCCCCGTTCGATTTCAGGGAGACGTCACGGCGGGCATTGAGGGAGCGGCCGACACCTTAGCGCTCGGTTCGCAAGCCTTATCGGTGCAGCCAGTGAGTGAGGTAGAGCTGATCGTCAGCGGCGTCTCTGATCTTGCGACCCACGGCGCGGTAAGACGTGCGCTCGCCAATCGGGCAGCGATCAAAAATATCGATTTGCTTGAGGCCGCTGCCTCACAGTTACGCTTTCGGGTGCAGGTCAGTGGTGGTCAGCGCGGTTTGGTGTCGGCACTTGACGGTGATAGCAACTGGCAGCGCGAAAACGTGGACGGTCCGCTACGGTATCGGTTCAAGATCAGCGGGTCGGGACCATGACCGTGCTGCGACATTTGCCCAATGCGATTTGCATCGCACGGATTACGATGGTGTGGCCGACCGTGAAAGCCATTGAGAGCGGCCAAAATACTTTGGCGCTGGCGCTCTTCACGCTGGCCGCGCTGTCAGACGGGCTCGATGGGTTTTTAGCTAAGCGGTTTGGATGGACCTCGGATCTCGGTCGTTTTCTGGATCCATTGGCGGACAAGTTACTGCTTGTGAGCGTCTTTCTCGCCTTGAC
>CAZSRB010000037.1:10656-18865 GCA_964609065.1 uncultured Acidibacter sp.
TTCTGGATCCATTGGCGGACAAGTTACTGCTTGTGAGCGTCTTTCTCGCCTTGACTTGGGCAGGGTGGGTGCCGGAGTGGTTAGCCGTCGCGGCCATCGCTCGGGATTTAATGATCGGGGGTGGTGCGCTGGTCTTTCGCGTGTGGTTTGGGAAGTTGCGCGGCCATCCCACGCTGATTTCAAAATTCAACACGGCCTTACAAATTTTGGTGCTCATTTCTGCTTTGTTACAAGCGATCGGCGGTTGGGTTCCGGCTGCATTGTTTGATGCGCTTGTTTTATTAACTTTATTTACGACTGTCGGCTCAGGATTAGATTATTTGGGCCGTTATTTTTGGCGCGCTTGGCGAGCGACTGCCGACGGCTTGGTTTGATCCATGCAGCAATTACCCTTGGGCGTGCGTCTACGTGAGCGTGCGACTTTCTCTAACTTTGTCGTGACAGCAGCGCCGGAAGCGATTCGGCGACTACAAACACTTGCCGTCTCTCCCGGTGGCATGGTTTGGTTATGGGGTCCCGCCGGGACGGGTAAGAGTCATTTGCTACAAGCGGTGTGCGCCGCGGCGCCACGGCGTGTTCGGGCCTTGTATTTACCGCTGGCCGATCTGGCTTCCACAGCCGTGGACTTACTAGAGGGCGCCGATCAATTAGATATTCTGTGTCTGGATGATGTGCAGCAGTCGGTGGGTTCGCGAGACTTTGAACGGGCTTTGTTCACGGCCTATCGAGGTCTAGAGGAGCGCGGAGCGAGCCTAGTCGTGAGTGCAGATCGACCGCCCGCGGCGCTCACCTGGGCGCTTGCCGACATCGGCTCGCGACTTGGGGCGAGCGAGGTCTTCCAAATCCAATATTTAGACGAAAGCGGACAGTGTGAGGCCTTGCGTCGGCATGCGACGGGAAGAGGTCTCGACTTGCCACTTGATACAGCCCGCTATCTTTGCACGCGTTTACCCCGCGATCTCTCTCACCTGATCGAAGTACTCGAGGAAATCGATGAGGCGAGTTTGACCGCGCAACGTCGACTCACGATCCCGTTTATGCGGGAGGTTCTTGGCGAGTCTTAAGTGCGAGCGCGACCTCTGCGACTCGCTTTCCGTGAGCGATCGCAATGTTTTTTTCATCGTCAGTTAAAGCAGTCGATTGGCCATAAGGCGTAAAGTGACTGGCGCCATAAGGCGTTCCGCCCGAGCGGGTCCGTGCCAATTCGCTTGCTGAGTAAGGAACACCGACAATCAACATGCCGTGATGCAGTAAGGGCAGCATCATGGTGAGCAGCGTGGTCTCCTGACCACCATGCAAGCTGCTACTGCCGGTGAAGACACCCGCGGGTTTTCCGCTGAGTGCTCCGCTTGCCCATAGGCCGCTGCTGCCATCCAAGAAATATTTCAGTGCAGCCGCCATGTTGCCGAATCGGGTCGGGGAACCGAGTAATAAGCCGTCGCAGTTTGCGAGCTCATCATGGGTGGCGAAGGGCGCGCCTTCAGTTGGCACTGGAACGATGGGCCGTTCATTGATGGCTGATAGCGAGGGCACCGTGCGCAGTCGCGCTTTTGCGCCGGCGACCGATTCCACGCCACGACAAAGGAATCGAGCAAGCTCTGCTGTCGACCCGTGCGTGGAATAGTAAAGCACCAGAATCTCGGCGCTCGGTGTCGGATGGGTGGTGGTCATGATGGGATCTTTTCCGATGTGTTTAGTAGTGACTGCAAGCGGGGTAGCGCCTCATCGAGCGGCCAATTTTCATTGGTCTCGGCTGAGCGCTGACGATACTCGATCGTACCCGCATCGAGACCTCGTTCAGAAATCACCAAACGATGTGGAATACCGAGCAGTTCCGCATCCGCAAATTTGACGCCGGGGCGCGCATCGCGATCATCGAGTAAAACTTCGATACCAATTGCTTCGAGCGCTTGATACAGCTTTTCGGCTTGATCGCGCACCGCTGCGGATTTGGCGGCGTTTAAGGGCACGACAACCACCGTAAAGGGCGCGAGGGCTTGTGGCCAAATAATCCCAGCAGCGTCGTGATTTTGTTCGATGGCGGCGGCGACGATTCGCGTGACGCCAATGCCGTAGCACCCCATGAACATCGTGACGGGCTTGCCGCTGTCATCCAACACGCTTGCCTGCATGGCATCGCTATATTTGCAACCGAGCTGAAAGATATGACCCACCTCGATACCGCGACGAACGCGCAAGTTTCCGGCCCCGCCTGGACTCGGGTCGCCATCGACCACGTTGCGTAGGTCAGCAGGCGTTGGCTCAGCGACGTCGCGTCCCCAATTCACACCGGTGAGATGATGATCAATTTCATTGGCGCCACAGACAAAGTCCGCAAGGGCGAGCGCAGCGTGATCGGCATAGACCGGGCAGGTCAAACCGACCGGCCCCAAATAGCCGCTTTCACAACCCGTGGCGGCGGTGATCTGTTCCGCCGTGGCGAGGGTGATCGGCTGCGCGATACCCGGCAGTTTTTGGGCCTTGATCAGGTTGAGCTCATGATCGCCACGTAGGGCGAGTGCCACGACAGGGGTTTCGGTGCCTTGTACCAATAATATTTTGAGCGTTTGCTGTGCTGGCACCTTGAGATACTCGGACACCTCTTCAATCGTTTTACGGTTCGGCGTCGCCACTTTTTGAAGTGCGACAGATGGCGCAGGGCGACTTTGCGTTGGGGGTAACGCGGGCGCGAGCTCTAAGTTCGCTGCATAATTATCGGGCCCATCGGACACCGCGATGGCGTCTTCACCCGAGTCGGCCAGCACCTGAAACTCCTCGGAGGCTGTGCCTCCGATCGAGCCCGTGTCGGCTTTGACCGGTCGAAATTCCAAGCCCATGCGCGTGAACATGCGTACGTACGCCTCGCGCATGATGTCGTAACCTTGCTGCAAGCACTCGGGTGATGCATGAAACGAGTAGGCATCTTTCATGATGAACTCGCGGCCCCGCATGACGCCAAACCGTGGCCGAATCTCATCGCGAAACTTCACTTGAATTTGATAGAAGTTAACGGGCAACTGCCGGTAACTTTTCAGTTCACGGCGTGCGAGATCTGTGATTACTTCCTCATGGGTGGGGCCGATTACAAAATCACGCTGATGCCGATCTTTGAGCCGAAGTAGCTCCGGCCCGTATTGCTCCCAGCGACCGGATTCTTGCCAAAGCTCTGCGGGTTGGACCGCGGGCATCAGCACTTCGAGGGCGCCCGCACGATCCATCTCCTCACGGATAATCTGTTCGACTTTACGCAGACTGCGTAAGCCGAAGGGGGTCCAAGTGTAAATGCCTGCTGCCAGCCGTCGGATGAGTCCCGCGCGCAGCATCAGCTTGTGAGAAATCACCTCGGCTTCGGCCGGGGTTTCCTTAACGGTTTGAATCGGATATCG
This sequence comes from uncultured Acidibacter sp., assembly GCA_964609065.1. GTDB lineage: Bacteria > Pseudomonadota > Gammaproteobacteria > Steroidobacterales > Steroidobacteraceae > UBA964. Next base: position 14,043 of record CAZSRB010000037.1, read on the forward strand.
GGACCAACGCATGGATATGAGCTCACCGCAGTCTGGGAAAGAGAAAAGTGCGCCATGTTACGGCCAGTTGACGCCTGCGCAAAGTCGCCACACGCGCCTGATCGGGCTCCGTGTGGTGATCGATTGTGGTGATCCGCGCGGGGGCCTATCATCACATCCCGTGAAAAGTCGGGCCTTTTGTCCCGGGTGGAGTCTGAGCTTGTGAGTACCAGCGTCCCTACCAGTGACCCACCGCCAAGGCGGGGAATCTATCTCCTGCCGAATCTCTTGACGACGGCCTGTCTCGCCTGCGGATTCTTCGCGATCGTGGCGGCGATTCATGGCGATTTCGTGCGCGCGGGGAGTGCCATCTTTCTAGCCATGATTTTTGATGGCTTAGATGGTCGGGTGGCGCGATGGACGCGCTCGGAGAGTGTGTTTGGCAAGGAATACGATAGCCTTGCCGACATGGTGTCGTTTGGGGTCGCACCGGCTCTGGTGGCCTACCAATGGGGCGTCGAGGCAATCGCGGAATACGGACACGCATGGGAGCGTTTTGGCTGGATCTCGGCGTTTTTCTATGCCGTCTGTGCGGCGCTGCGCTTGGCGCGCTTTAATTCTCGCGCTGCGACGGTGGATAAGCGATTCTTTGAGGGGTTGCCGAGCCCGTCAGCAGCAGGTCTGGTCGCGGCCTTTGTTTGGTTTTCAAGTGAGTGGCGTGAGCCAGGGTTGCCAGGTCTCGCCCTGACTTTTTCGGTGACCGCGATTGCGGGGGCTTTGATGGTATCGAGCATCCCGTATCCCAGCATCAAGCAAATCGATTGGACCGCTCGCGTCAAGTTTTTTTACTTTGTGATCGTGCCGATTTCTTTGGCATTGGTGGCTGCAGAGCCGCCTGGCATGCTGTTGCTACTCTTTACCATTTACGTCTCTTTGGCCCCCTTGCTGTGGATGCTACGCAAACTACGCAAGGGTGGGGCGCCGCCGGAACGGGTCGTGACCGCAGAGCCGACCGGCGCATCGAAGCATCACTCGGAGTCAGGGCCGAATGCGGATTGATTCCCCAGCGACGCGTGCTCGAGCGCTAGCGGCGCTCGGTATTGAGTCCTGGCAGTTGCGTTCGCGGTGTGGTGAGTCATCCGAATCATTGCCGCAGAGCCCAAGTGCAGAGCGCCCAAGTGTGCAACGCCCACGTGGGCAACGCCCGAGCGTCGAAGTTCCAGAGCCGCTGACGATTGAGACGCCTATCGTCGAAGCGCCACTGGTTGCGGGCGACTGGGATGCTTTGCGTCAGCAGGTCGCATCTTGCACGCGCTGCGGTTTGCATGCGGGGCGCACACAGGCCGTATTCGGTGTGGGTGACGTCAAGGCGCAGTGGATGGTGGTGGGTGAGGCACCCGGGAGTGAGGAAGATAAGCGCGGCGAGCCGTTCGTAGGCGCAGCGGGTCAACTGCTGACAGCGATGCTAGCAGCGATTGATCTGCCGCGCGAAAACGTGTTTATCACGAATATTTTGAAGTGTCGTCCCCCTGAGAATCGTGATCCCAAGCCCGCCGAGGTTGCGCAGTGCTTACCGTACCTGCGACGTCAGATCGAGTGGATTCAGCCGCGGATTGTTTTGGCGTTTGGGCGAGTCGCCGCACAAAATTTACTGGGTGTCGAGCAGCCCTTGTCTCGGTTACGAGGGCGGGTGCATCACTTGCCGGGCACGCAAACTCCGGTCATTGTGACTTACCACCCCGCGTATCTCTTGCGTGTGCCAGCCGACAAACGCAAAGCGTGGGAGGATTTGAAGTTCGCCCGTCGTAGCTTTGAGAACCTCGCTCAGGGTTGACGAGTCCATCATGGCAGTTGCAAGTGAAGATTGGGTGCTACCTCAGTGGACAGTGAGGCCGATGAGCGCCGAGGATGTACCCGAGGTCCATGCGATCGAGGTCGCGTCCTATCCTTTTCCTTGGAGCGCTGGCATTTTTCGTGATTGTCTACGCGCAGGCTATCTTTGTTCCGTCGCGGAGTTGGATGGCCAGTGTGTGGGCTATGCGCTTCTTAGCTTGGCTGCAGACGAGGCGCATATTCTCAATATATGCATCGCTCCCGACTATCGTTGTCGGGGTTTGGGTCGCCGATTGATGCAGTTTCTCTTTGCACAAGCCCGTCAACTGGGTGCACGTACGCTATTTCTCGAGGTACGACCGAGTAACCTTTCAGCAATCCGCCTATACCAGTCGCTAGGACTGCAGCAAATCGGCGTACGTCGGGGATACTATCAGGCGACTCATGGTCGCGAAGATGCATTGGTATTACGCTTAGACCTCTCGCGTACGGCGCTCATCGTTTAGATACAGGGATTTTTTTATGACTCATGTTGCCGCAGAGGTGGCGCGGCGCCGCACGTTTGCCATCATTTCTCACCCCGATGCGGGTAAGACGACGCTCACTGAAAAGCTACTGCTATTTGGAGGAGCGATTCAGTTAGCCGGCACAGTCAAAGGCCGTAAAGCCGAGCGACATGCGACTTCTGACTGGATGCGCCTCGAGCAGCAGCGTGGTATCTCCGTGACATCCTCTGTCATGCAGTTTCCGTTTGCAGATTGCATTGTCAATTTACTGGATACGCCGGGTCACGAAGATTTCTCCGAAGATACTTACCGAACGCTGACCGCGGTGGATTCGGCATTGATGGTGATTGACTGCGCCAAAGGTGTCGAAGAACGTACCATCAAGCTGATGGAGGTATGTAGGCTGCGTGATACCCCCATCATGACCTTTATCAATAAATTGGATCGGGATGGACGCGCACCGATCGAGTTACTCGATGAGATCGAGCGCGTGTTGGGGATGCCAACGGCGCCCATTACTTGGCCGATTGGGATGGGTAGAGAGCTCAAAGGGATCTACCATCTTCACGAAGATAAAATATTTGTATACGAAGCCGCCGAGCGCGGTCGCGCGGGCACTAACCGAGTGATTGAGGGCCTGCAAAGCGACGAGGCGCGAGCATTACTCGGACAGCATGCCGCCGAGTTCGACGACGAAATCGAACTCGTACGCGGTGCAACGCGGGATTTTGATGTTGAGGAATATCTGGCCGGTCGGTTGACGCCTGTGTTCTTTGGCTCGGCGATCGCGAATTTTGGGGTTGAGGAGTTGCTGCGAGCCTTTACCGCTTATGCGCCAGCGCCCCGGCCGCGACAGACCCGTGAGCGCGAGGTGGCGCCCGCAGAAGAAAAAATGACAGGTTTTGTCTTCAAGATACAAGCCAACATGGATCCCATGCATCGCGATCGGATTGCGTTCCTACGTTTGTGCTCAGGTCGATACTCCAAAGGCATGAAGTTACGTCATGTTCGCTCCGGCAAAGATATGCGTATCGCCGATGCGGTGACCTTTATGGCTTCTGACCGTGGCGCGACCGAAGATGCTTACGCGGGCGATATTATTGGCTTGCATAACCACGGGACGATCAATATCGGGGATGCGTTTAGCGAGGGTGAGCCACTGGTCTTCACGGGTATTCCGAGCTTCGCGCCCGAGATGTTCCGCCGAGCCGTCTTACGTGATCCGCTCAAAATGAAAGCCCTTTCCAAGGGGCTTGCGCAACTTTGCGAAGAGGGTGCGACACAGCTTTTCCGGCCGCTACGTAATAACGATCAAATTCTGGGTGCCGTGGGACCTTTGCAATTTGAAGTGGTGGCGTTTCGCCTGCAGGATGAGTACGCGGTGCAATGCACGTTCGAGCCAATCAATGTGTATACCGCGCGTTGGGTCTATGCCGAGGATGAGCGTAAGCTCGAAGAGTTTCGCAACAAGGCCTATGATCATCTTGCGGTAGATCATGGCGGCGCGCTCGTATATCTTGCACCTACCCGAGTCAATTTGGATCTCACCATGGAACGTTGGCCAGACATCGTTTTCCGCGAGACGCGTGAGCAGGTGAACTGAGATGACGAGCCCGTATCGCCGCCGAGATACGGTTTCCTGGGCACTCTATGACTGGGCCAATTCCGCCTTTGCGACCACCGTATTAGCGGGGTTCTTCCCCGTATTCTTTCAACAGTATTGGAGCACGGGCGTTGACCCGACACTCAGTACTTCGCGTTTGGGTTTGGCAAACGGTGTGGCGGGTCTACTGGTGGCGGTGTTGGCGCCCGTATTGGGAGCCTTAGCGGATCGCTTGGCCGGTCGCAAGAAACTCTTGATGCTATGGACTTTGTTGGGGGTCTTATCGACGGGAGCGCTCGGTTTCATTGGTCAGGGTGAATGGATGTGGGCCGCGGTGTTTTTCGCTTTGGCCTGCATCGGATTTAACGCCTCGAATATTTTTTATGATGCCTTGCTACTCGATGTAGCGGCTGATCACGAGCTCGATCAAGTATCTGCCTTTGGTTATTCAGCGGGATATCTCGGCGGAGGATTACTATTCGCCTTCAATGTGTTGATGACGTTGAAGCCGCAGTGGTTTGGGCTCCAAAACGCGGCTGAGGCAGTGCAGTGGTCATTCTTAAGTGTCGCACTATGGTGGCTGGTCTTTTCATTGCCCTTAATGCGCAATGTGACTGAGCGCGCCGCGCAGGGACCGCCTGTGGGAATGACTCAGGCGGTGAAGGAGGGGCTCGTGGAACTGCGCCACACGCTGCGAAACCTCAGCGCGTATCGGCCGATTGTGCTCTTTTTGATCGCCTATTGGCTCTACATCGATGGCGTCCACACCATTTATATGATGGCGGTCGACTATGGTGTTGCCTTAGGTCTGCCGAGCTCAAGCCTTTTGGCGGCCTTACTGTTGACTCAGTTTGTTGCCTTTCCCTCAGCGCTAGCCTTGGGTTGGCTCGGTAATCGCATCG
>CAZSRB010000038.1:0-18243 GCA_964609065.1 uncultured Acidibacter sp.
GGTGCGGATCTAAGAGAATGGGTGAGTCGTACTGGCCGAGATCGCCGCTAAAGACGATCGTACGCGACTCGCCATCCTCCTCGCAGCGCAGGGCAAGACTCGCCGAACCCATGATATGCCCTGCATCGCGCAGCATCAAAGAAACACCTGGAAAAGGAGCGTACTCGGTGTCGTAACGGAGGGCGCGAACGAGCTTGAGCGTCGCTTCCACGTCTTCGAGCGTGTAGAGCGGTTCCGCTAAGGGTTCGCCAGGTTCGCGATGGCGATTGGTACGCTCAGCATCGCGCTCTGAGAGATGCGCCGCATCACGCAAGAGGATCGGTAGTAGATCTCGGCAGGCGGCGCTCGTGTAAATCGTTCCCCGAAAGCCTCGCTGCACCAGCAAGGGTAAGCGGCCGCAATGGTCGAGATGCGCGTGCGTTAAAAAGACGGCGGCGATCTTCTCTGGGTTAAAAGGGAACGGCTCGCGGTTCCGTCGGGGCGCATCTCGCCCGCCTTGGATGAGGCCGCAATCAATCAGAAATTGTTGTTGTCTCACCTGCAAGATATGACAAGAGCCCGTGACTTCGCCCGCGGCACCATAGAATTGAAGTTGCATGACGGTAATCTCCTGCTGGCGCGTCGATGGGTCGCCAAAACGAGAACGATGATGAGGATGATCGCAGAGGATTACGGGTCCTTAACGCGCAAAAGGACATGCACGCGGTATCTAAGATCTCGAACGGCGCTCGCGCCCTCGCTGGGGTCGAGAGGTTAGCGGTGTCGACGTAGGAACGATAAGAGGGTGGCTGCGGTGAGCTCGGCATGATCGAGATTCGGTGAGTGGCCGGTCGCGAGGGTTTCGATGCTGACATCGGCAGCGGATAAATGATCGGCGAGTCGGCGTGCCCAATCGGGTTCCAACAACGGATCCTTAGCGCCAGCAATCAGCAGTACCGGCGTCTGACGGTCTGCGAGCGTCGCGGGATACGAATCCGCTGGTGGGCTCGTGCGCGCGATCGCGGGATTACGTAGCCCCATCGCGGCGATCGCTTCGAAGTGACCGGGGATCAAAGTATTCTCATATCGACGCTGTACGAGTTGCTCAAAGCCGGCATAGTGTCCGGTGACCTGCTCCAGAAGCGCGCGCATTTTGTTGAGATGCGGTTCGGGGTAGTCGTTCAAGGCCACAATCCCAGCGGGCACTCGCCAAGGCCCCCCGGTACCGGATATCGCGACGACCGAGGCCATCGATACGCGATTTCTTTCCAAGGTTCTCAGAGTGAGCGAGGCGCCGAATGAGGTGCCCACGATATGGCAAGGCTGTGTGAGCGAAAACGCCTCAATGAGCGCTTCGATTTGATCCAGTCGGGGAAGATAAGGCGAGCGATCCAGGAATACCACCTTATCGGATTTTCCAAAACCCAGTAGATCTGGCGCGATTACAAAGTATTCGTCAGCTAGGATCGGCGCTACCTGATCCCAGGCTGTCAGCGCATCGGCGCCGTACATCCCGTCGTGTAATAAGAGTAGCGGAGGCTGATGACTCTGGCCCCAGGTATACACGTGGCTTTTGAGTCCGTTTAGTGTGAGTGTGATGGGCATTCGAGGCGCTCTCCGCTGTTCGCGAATGAATCAATGGCTTGGCTGCGTCCCCTCTTGTCCATTCGTCGGTGATGGGTGTCGGCCGCGCAAGGTCAGTCTTCCCTTGGCCGAGTAAGGTACGCAACGGTCTCTCCCGTTTCAGTCCGTAAGGTGGTGCGCCGCGGTGGTAGATCGGCAGACAGTGTCTGATTTTTTTCCGCTTCATCCCGAGGCGTTACGCGATCAGTCTGATGCGTCGCTGTGGGAGAGCGTGTTAGCAGCGGAGATTCATCCGCTGCTCTGCGCCTTAGCGCTCGTGACGAACGATGCAGCGTTTATCGATCCGCGCTTTGCGCCACGTGTTGAACTACCGGCGGAAGGCCCTCCGCCTCATTGGGGTTTAGATGACGACTTGGTGGACGAGGCGCGTCGCTTAGCCTTTGATCGCCTGCGTGAGCTGCGGGATCAGGGTAAGACGCTCACCGATGACGCAGAGCCGCCCCTCTTAGAGAGAACGATCGAGTTTGCCATCGGTCGCGATCACGGCGTCTCGGAAGGCCTGATCCGCCGCGAACTCGACTTGCCTCATGACCCGAGTGCGCCTGCTTGGCGTTTGGAGGAGGTTGCGCCCGATCGTCGTTTTCACGTCGCCATCATTGGCGCGGGCATGTCGGGCATTCTGGTCGCCCATCGCTTGCAGCAGGCAGGGATTGATTACACCGTCTTTGAAAAGAACGCCGATATTGGCGGGACGTGGTACCAGAACACTTACCCCGGTTGTCGTTTGGACACCCCGAACTTTGCCTACAGCTATGCGTTTGCACAAAACCCGTATTGGCCGAGTGAATTCTCTGAGCAGCGCGATATTCTGTCTTTTTTTAAATCGTTGAGTGCTGAGTTCTCGATCACTGATCGAGTGCGACTCAACACGGAAGTGCTACAGGCTCACTATCAGAACGACGCCGGTCTTTGGACGCTACGGGTTCAGTCACAGGGAGGCGAAATCGAAGCGCTCAAGTTCGATGCCGTGGTGAGCTCAGTGGGTCAGCTCAACCTCCCCAAGATTCCTGATATCAAAGGCGCCGAACAATTTTCGGGCGCTGCCTGGCACACCGCGCGCTGGAACCCCGAAGTGAGCTTAAAAGGCAAGCGTGTGGGTGTCATCGGCACGGGCGCGAGCGCCTATCAAGTGGTGCCGGCGATCTTGTCAGAGGTCGAGTCTTTAGTCATTTTTCAGCGTAACCCACCGTGGATGCTACCCACGCCTCGTTATCACGAGCGCATCTCAGACGCGCATCAATGTTTGCTAGGGTCGCTGCCGCACTACGCGCGATGGTTACGGTTTTTTCAGGTGTGGGCCACGGTCCGGGGTCGCTGGGACTTGGTGCGAGTCGATCACGCCCATCAACATCCGGTGTCGGTCTCTGCGGCGAATGAGGCCTTACGAGTCGTCTTGGCGCAGCATATTGAAGCGCACTATGCCGATCGCCCCGATCTACTTCGATCACAGGTGCCGAACTATCCGCCGGGCGCTAAGCGCATGCTGCGCGATAACGGCGTTTGGCCTGCTGCGCTCAAAGATTCGAAAGTACGAGTCGAAACTCGGCCCATCTCAGGGATTTGCGCATCGGGGATCGAGGTGGGCGAGGACGATCATCATCCGCTCGATGTGATCATATATGCCACGGGCTTTCGGGCTTCGGAGTTTTTAGCACCCATGGAAATCGTCGGGCTCGGAGGTAGAAAACTCCATGAGTGGTGGGATGGCGAGGCGCGTGCGTATTTGGGGATGTGTATGCCAGGTTTCCCTAATTTCTTTTGTATGTACGGCCCCAATACGAACCTTGTGGTACACGGTAGCCTGATCTTATTTGCAGAATCCTCAGCGGATTACATCATGCAGTGTCTGAGAGCGCTGCTTATTGGCAAGCAGCGCTCTATGGTGGTGACTGACGAAGCTTTCCAATCGTTTAACGAGATGATTGATCAAGAGAATGCCTTAATGGCTTGGGGGGCTTCATCGGTCAGCAGTTGGTATAAAAATGATCAAGGTCGCGTGACGCAAAACTGGCCACTCTCGATTGATGCCTTCTTTAAGATGACTGAAAAACCTTGTCTCAATGATTTTAAGTTTATGGCATAGGGGGTCAAAATAAAGGGAGGGGAGTGATATGTACAATGCAGGCGATATCATCAAACATAATGCGCGCGAAGCGCTTTCGGTCGCGCCCGACGTGCCGGTGCTCGAGGCATTGCGCTACATGGCAGGCCATAATATTGGCGCCGTGTTAGTGATTGAGCAGGATCAGCTGGTCGGCATTTTCTCAGAGCGCGACTACGCGCGAAAAGTGGTGCTCCAGAATCGCTCGAGCGCAACGACTCGGGTTCGGGACGTGATGGTGAGTCAACTCATCACTGTCGAGACCACCGCAACCTTAGCCGAATGTATGCAGTTGATGACGGATCATAATATCCGTCATCTCCCTGTATTTGAGGCGCAGTCTTTGATGGGTGTGATTTCAGTGCGTGATGTTGTGCGCCATCTGATCGAGGAGCAGCGCCATTTGATTACGCAGCTGGAGGCTTATATTCACTCTTAGGTTTTTAGTTTTTTTCCTTTGGCGATGAGGCGATCCTCGGGGGTCCGGCCGGCGCGCAGGGAAAATCGCTCTTCAAACAGGGGCTTCGGTTTTCCGGCGCGATACCAGGTAACGAGCATGGGAATCTTGGCGAGCCGAAACAAACCTAATTGGGGGCAACGGCGATGGGTTTCTGTAGCGAGGGCTTGAATGGCTTTCGTCGTCGCGCGTGTCTCGAGTGTCAGGTCGAAGTTGAGTTGCTCGAACTTCGGTTGTAAATGCAAATCAAAGAAAAATCCGCGGATATCGATGAGGGAGCGCAGCTTAGTTGAGAGCTTCGCGTACTTAAGTCCCTGATCACGCGCTACCACGGCGATCGTGATCGAGGTGCACCCGGCCAAGGCAGCAAGCTGCGCATGCACGGGCGTCCAGCCTCGCGAGCGTCCCCGAAGCTCCGGCGGGTCGCCGATGTCAAAGCCCTCTGGCTCGTCGAACATGAGGGAGGGCTGGCCCTCGAAAAATCCTTCGACACGCATTTGCTCGTGAGACACAGTCGTGACATCCGAGATACCGACGTAGGGTGGATACACTTGGCCTTCTTTCATGACGCCTCCTGCAGAATGTTGGAATCATCGAGATCTATCAGGGGTGATACGCTTCACGACTCAGAGTGTCAATGAAGGTGAGGACTGGCATGCGCGCAAAGACTATCGTGGGGGGAGTACTGATCCTGCTCGTCATCGGCGCAGGGGGCTGGTATGCGAGTTTGGACAAAGAAACGCGCGGGTTAATTGCCGCCTTACCCACCAATTCTGAAGTGCTCAGTTGGAGCCAGCGAACGCGCGATGCAGCGTTTCGCGCCATGGATCGGATGCCGATCTTAGCGAAGGCGGCGGTCATCACGCCATCGCCGACCCCTTTGGAGCTGCCGATTGGAGCGCCGCTTGCGGTACCAGGTCTCGAAGACTATATGGCCTCGCAGCGCACCGCGGGTCTGGTGATTATTCAGGACGGACAAGTGCGTGTAGAGCGCTATGGTCTTGATTTTGATGACGAGGGTCGATGGACCAGTTTTTCGGTGGCGAAATCGTTGACATCCACTTTAGTCGGGGCGGCGATTCAGGATGGTTACATCCAAAGTTTGGAAGATCAGGTCAGTGATTATCTGCCTGGCTTAAAGGGTTCAGCCTATGACGAGGTCAGTATTCGTCAATTATTGACGATGAGTTCGGGCGTGCAATGGAACGAGGATTACGAAGATCCGAGTTCCGATGTCGCCCAATTCAACAATGCAAAGCCAGAGCCTGGGATGGATGCGACGGTGAGCTATATGCGCAGACTCCCGCGCGCCCATCCACCGGGAGAGGTCTGGCATTACAACACTGGTGAAACGAACTTAATCGGCGTGTTGGTATCGACCGTCACGGGGCGTTCACTCGCGGAGTATCTCGAAGAGCGAATCTGGCACCCAGCGGGCATGGCGTCGCAGGCGACGTGGCTACAAGGCAAATCAGGCCATGAAATCGCCGGCTGCTGTATTCAAGCGAGTACGCGAGACTTTGCGCGCTTTGGACTCTTTGTATTGGCGAATGGGCAAGTGGGGGGACGTGCGATCGTACCAGCGAACTGGTTCGATGAAGCCATTCAAAAGCAGAAAGACATTGGATCGCCTGGTCGTGGTTATGGCTTTCAGTGGTGGACCTACGATAGTGGTGCCGTGGCCGCCCAAGGAATCTTTGGCCAAGGGATTTTTATTGATCCTGCGCGCCGACTGGTGATCGCGACCCACTCCAACTGGACGCGTGCGAATTTGGGGCCCGAACCGGCAGCAAGAGAAGCGTTTTACGCACAGGTACAGGCGTTGTTGGATGCCGAAGCGGCGGCCACTACTGCCGAGTGATTTGAGGCTTCACTTTAAGCGCGCGCCGCGTACCTGATCCAGCAACTCTTGCGCATCAGCGGGTAATTGCTCCCCTCGCCAGGCGACATGCCCATCGGGGCGCACGAGTACGAGGCGTCGCGCATAGAGTGTCCTGAGCTCAGGTTCCTGAAGACACACGATCTCAAGCGGCAACCTCAATGCGGCAGCGGCATCGCTTAAACGATCATCATCCGGATCGGCTCGACCGAGCTGCAGGAGCACAAATCCCGCACCAAAAATATCGAGCGTTGAGCGCCCATCATCCAGCCAGGCGTGCGGTGCACGCGAACCGGGCCATGTCGACGGCACGACCTGCGAGGGGTCATCGGGCGGCTCGGGCGTCTCGTCAGGAATCACAATTGGTGAGTCGACGTAACGATATCCAAGATGCGTCCCGGCGCTATTGAACTGCCGAGCCAGCCACTTAATTTTTCGGGCGAGCAAGGCGCGTGCTGCCTCTGCGCGGGCATCGCCACCCGCAATACCCTCTGGCGTCTCGTCCATCACCATATCAATCTTGTCGGAATTCGTGGCTGAGATCAGGCTATTACGAATCGCGATCGGCTTGCGCTCAATTTCATAGGTGTCGAGTAGTGCGGGGTCGGCCCAGCCATCGAGTACACCCGCGAGCTTCCAGGCGAGATCACAGGCATCTCCGATACCGGTATTCATGCCTACGCCGCCCGTAGGGGCAAAGAGATGGGCGGCATCGCCTGCGAGAAATACGCGATTCTTACGCCATTCGCGCGCGACGGATTGATGGTGATGCCAGTGCATCGTCTGGAGTAACTCGAACTCGAAGGGTTTGCCCATCGCACGATGCAGAATACTCGTGGCATCGGGTTCAGTCGTACTACGCGTCGGATCTAAAAAATAATATTGATAGTTCCAGAGTTCCTTGCCGTCAATCGCAGTAAAGACACCGAAGCTCCCGGGATTGAAGACGAAATAAAGATTCGCAAGTCCGAGTCCGTGTGCCTCTAAAAAGTCCTTACTTCGGAAAAAGAAACTGACGTTAGATCGCATGCGACCGCGACCATTGCGGCGGATGCCAAGCTCACGTCGGATTTGCCCGCTGCCACCGTCACAGGCGATCAAATATTGAGCACGGACGGTTTCGCGTTGCCCGCTTTGTTGATCGACGATCGTGGCCTGCACATGATCGGAATGCTGAGTAAAGCTCTCAAAGCGCCAGCCGTGACGCATGTCTAACGGAGCTAACGATTCAGCATGTTGGCGTAAGACGGGTTCGAGCGCTTGTTGGCCGATCTGGGTTTTGGAATAGGGCGACCACTGTAGCTCTCGGAACCGCGCGAGCGCCTCAGGATCCCGATAGCGGCCCTCATTGATCGAGGGGGAGCGAAACCGATGTAATTCCTGTCCAGCAAGCTCAGTCGTGAAGATGATGTAGTAAGGGTGACCGTTGGGCACAGCCGCATCAAAGATTAGGATATCGAGTCCCCAGCGACGAAACAGCTCCATCGACCGAGACCCTAAGAGGGTCGCTTTGGGGTGAGCGCTCGGCTCGGTGCGCTCTTCAACGAGAAGTGCGCGTTGTCGGCGATGGGCGAGATCAATCCCTAAGGTCAGGCCCACCGGCCCGCCGCCGACGATGAGAATGGGCGTATCAATCATAGATCAGGTGAATCCAAAAACTCGTTAATCAAGGCGCTCTTCCGCGATAAGCCGTCAGCGGCAGCGGCCGCTTCGACGATGACGGCACGCGCATGAGGTATTAATGAAGCCGCTTCCTGGACGCCCGCTTTAAGTGGGTCCGTATCGTCGGCCATCACTAAACTTGGTAATGTCACGAGTGGTAGACGCTCGCGATCGCGATGAGAAAACGCGGCGCGATAAGCATGATGGTAGGTCTTTATGGCCTTCAACACTTCGACGACGGTCGCGTGTAGGCTGTCGGCGGGCGCGGGGTTCACATCGCGCAGATGGGCGACATCACGTTTAAAGTAGGGAAAAAACCAACCCTGATCACGCACAAACTGTAATGCCCAAAGAAATTGACTGCCAAATGGGTCGGGGCTCACCGCCGGCGCATAGCGTGCTAGATATTCGACTTTGGTCTCTTCATTGAACATACCGATGCCATCCAGAATCACGCGTCGAATACGATCGGGTCGGGCAATCGCCATCTCAACGGCGATATGAGCGCCAGTATGGCTACCATAAAGATCGACTCGCTCCACGCCGAGAGCGTCCATGACGCGCAAGCTCGAGTCGGCGTAATAAGCCACATCCGGTACCGTGGGCCTGGCGGGCGCGGAATCTCCATTACCCAACGTGTCAGGTGCAATACAACTTCGGGAGCCCGACAACTGCCGCATGAGACCCCTCAGTTCCAGGCTGCTACTGGGAGAGGCATGAATCATCCATAGCGGTAGGTTGGGGGGCGTCTCGCTAGGGTGCGTAGAGGTTTCGGTGGGCGGCTGCCATGCCGCTGATCGATAATGTGCCTGCCCTTCGGCAATCGAGACGAAGCCTCGTAAAATGTCGGTCATCAGTGCTCCCCCGAACGTGGATAACGGAAGAATAACACTCGTGACCATCGCATTGAGGTCGGGCGTTCTGCCATGAAAAAGTCGGTCAGTATTGGGCGAGGAATCACTCGCTTCTGCATCAGATTCGTACTTGGGTTTGCGGCCATTTCTTTGCTAGTCGTGGCGATCTTTCGGTATGCCCCTCCGCCGACCTCTGCGTTTATATTGGCTGCAAAATGGACGGCGTGGATGGAGCAGGACGGTGACGATGTGATTCACCATGAATGGGTGGCAGCTGAGCAAATATCGCCGCAAGCGTACCGCGCCGTTTTAGCGGCTGAAGACCAGCGGTTCTTTGATCATTATGGGTTTGATTGGCAAGAGATGCGCAGCGCCATACGTGAGCGCGCGCAAGGTGGCCGGCTACGCGGCGCGAGCACGATTAGTCAACAGACTGCTAAAAACTTATTTCTATGGCGAGGTCGAAGCTGGCTGCGTAAGGGACTTGAGGTGTGGTTCACGGGGCTGATCGAGCTCTGTTGGCCGAAAGAGCGCATTCTCGAGGTATATTTGAATCTCGCTCAATTTGGGCCGCAGACTTATGGTGTGCAAGCCGCGGCACAGATGTATTTTCGCAAAGATGCGAAGGCCTTAACTCGTGATGAGGCCGCATTGCTCGCGGCCGTGCTGCCGAACCCGACAAGGCTCAAAGTGACAGCTCCCTCACCATATGTTGCACGTCGAGCGCGAGCGATCGAGCGTCAAATGAGCCACATATCTTTTAGATAGAGGCGTGCGCAGCCCAAGTTCTAATCAGATGATAGACCGACACATATCTTAGATCTCTCGGCCTTGATACCGCCCACGCCTCACTCTGCCAAAAATGATATCACCGCTATCTAATCGACTTCTGTAATGAGGAAGCCAACTATCTGACAGGCTTATGAGCTTTAAGCCAAGGTACTCAAATACTCTTTCAAAGATCTGCCGGGATGACCCATGATTTTTTCAAAGGTGTCCGTCTTATGTCCCGGCGTTTGTCCATTCGCAATTTCCGCAAAGAGTCGCGCGACTGCATCCGAATGCCACTGATTACGGTGGAAAGGACGAATCGCCTCTTGGAATGCGACTGGATCGCAATTGTCATAGGTCACGGGTTGTCCAATGACTTCGCCAATGATGCGAGCCACGTCATGGAAGGTCAGTACCGGATCGGGGCCCGTGATGTCGTAGCACTGTCCGTGGTGCGGGGTCGTATCGGCATCGGTGAGGATATGCGCGAGAAACAGACCCGCATCGTTGGAATCCGTCACGGCAATCGTGCCGTCACCCATCGGCATCGAGAGCTTACCCGTCGCACGTGCGCCTTTAACGGCCCCGCGGAAGTTCTGCATATAGAAGCTCGGCCGAACGAACGTCCACTTCATACCCGATGCCATGATGGCATCTTCGGCTGCGATATGAGCAAGCGGGATCGGACTCGTCGTGCCGCGCACGGCTTCAGGTGAGGAGAGTTTGATGATCCACTCCAGACCACATTCTTTGGCCGTTTGAACAAATGCGCATTCGATCCGTTCCTGTTGCTCGCCATTCGGCATCACGAGGACTGCTCGATCGATTCCGACGAGCGCGGCACGAACCGACGCTGAGTCGTCGAGGTCGCCCTGAACGACTTCGACACCTTGCTCAGCCCAGGGCGCGGCCTTATCCAGATCGCGCGCGAGCGCGCGAAACTTGACCCCTTTGGCGAGCAACGCTCGTGCTGTGGCGCTACCGATGTTGCCTGTGATCCCCGTCAATAAAATCATGTCAGTTCCTTAATGTTGATGTCTAAGAATCGTTAACTGATGAACCGAAGTTCAGAAGTCCCGCCATTTATTTATTAGGTGGAAACTTAAGCTGCCTTGGGCAAGGTAGTGATTTATCCTGCTGCACCAACTGCTCTTTGCCGAAGACGTCGTATACGCAAATCTTATTGGGGTCTTCGCCTTTGCGCTGGCCTTTTAAGTAGCCAACCACTTCTTTATCGCGCATTTTCTTACGTTCTTCCGCGCTCATTTGCGCCGATGCCAGCGGTGCGCTCAGTGTCATCGTGAGCACCCCGAGCCACAGGGGGGTGTTCCGCAGGGTATTTCTCATGACTGCGATCTCCTCAGGGCGAGAAAAATGCTTTGGGATTGTACGGGTAGAAATCGGCTTTCAGCAAAGTATCAGCGCTGCGCGTCGCGATCGGCTCCGTTGAGTGGCCGCGCGAGTAAGCGCTCCTCCACCGCGTAAAACGCGGATTGTTGGCCCAACTCGGTCAGATCACCACCGGTGATGAAATAGGCGATACCGAGACCCTTTTCACGGTCCAGCCACAGGCCGGACACGAGTCCGTAAGCATCTCCGCCGTGACCTACCCACGATCGCCCGTCACCGATGGGGTCATCGGCACAGCGTGGATCCGAGGTCGAGAGCGATTGGGACGCTAAACCGTAGCGGCAAAAGAAAGCCCCTACATTGTCGCCGAGGTCGCTTTCATATGTGAGGCCGTTTGCGCCATCAAAAACCCATTGCGGTTCAAAGATTGTGGCGACTGAGCTCGGGTGCAACAGCGTCACACCCTTCCATGAGCCTTGGTTAAGCAGTAACTGACCAATTTTGGCTAAATCGCGCGCGGAGATGCGCAAGCCACCTTGCGGTGAGAAAAGCCCACCATTTTCACCGGCTCGCCATTGGGTGAGTGAACAGTCGTCTCCCGGCGCGACAAGGACCGG
Organism: uncultured Acidibacter sp.; assembly: GCA_964609065.1. GTDB lineage: Bacteria > Pseudomonadota > Gammaproteobacteria > Steroidobacterales > Steroidobacteraceae > UBA964. Next base: position 11,315 of record CAZSRB010000038.1, read on the forward strand.
GCACGGCGATCGGTTGCCTGGCCAATCATCCACGCCGACCTCGCCGTTGCTGCGATAAATAGTGACGGCTCGTGCAACCGCTCGGTCACTGCACGTGGTCCAGTTGAAGCAGGCATCAATATCGAGGGGAGCAAACACGAGTCGCTGCATGAGGCGATCGAAACGTTCGCCCGTGACCCGCTCCATGATGGATGCAATCACTGGAAAATTAAGATTGGTGTAGCGAAAGTAACTTCCTGGTGCGTACGCAGGATCCCATGCGTCGCGTCGTTCGACTTGGTCGCGAATTCGCGTCTGGGTATCGGCCACATAGCCCGCCTCATCGGTCAGCCCAGATCGGTGCGAAAGTAGTAACTTCAAAGAAACGGGGATCTCCGGATAGTCTGGGTGACGCAGCGGCCAGCCCAAATAATCTGAGACGTCGCGATCAAGATCGAGCGTACCTTGCTCGACGAGCCGCATCAGACCGAGTGTCATCACAAGTTTTGAGATCGAAGCAATCCGTACGGGATCGTCTGCGCGGACGGGGCGCTGTGTCTCTCGATGAGCGAGTCCATGGACGTACGTTGCGGTGATCGCCTCTGATGTGAAGTCGACACGTACTTCTGCGATCGGTGGCGCAGCGATGGCGAGCGAGAACGCGCTGCTAACAAGGGCGAGGCCAGCCAATCGCGGTATGAAGCGATCGAAGAGGCTTTTCATGACTTTTGTTTTAAATCCGTGAAAGCCTGTATTAAACGCGCCGTCTCCGTCTCGGTGCCCACACTGATGCGGCAATAGTCCTCGCGAGGGGCAAAGGGTCGTCCGACTCTTATGCGATGCTCTGCCATATGACTTGCGACTTGCGAATGGGGGAGGCCCGTGCGGACAAAGATGAAATTGCCATGCGAGTCGCTATGCTCAAATCCCAGCTTCTGACAGTGCGACTGCAGCTGCTGTCGAGCACTTTGGATTTTTTGCCGACAGTCGCTGAGGAATGTTTCATCTTTGAGACTCGCGCGAGCCGCTTCTAACCCCAAGTTATTTGGGAACGCCATTTGTAAGGACTTGAGTTCCTGGATAGTCTCGGGGTGGCCGATTGCGTAACCCACGCGCAGACCCGCGAGCCCATGAGTTTTGGAAAAAGTGCGTAAGACCAAAATATTCGGGGTAGTCGCCGCAAGAGCACTCATGCTTTCGGTGGCGCCAGGTTCAATTAAATCGATGTAGGCCTCATCTACCACCACGCACGCAGACTTGGCATGAGTTCGACAAAATTCGGCAAGTGATTCCGAGTTAACAACAGTTCCCGTAGGGTTATTGGGATTACAGATGTAAACAAGCCCTGTCGATGAATCAATCTTTGCTGCCATCGCTGGCAAATCATGGGCAAGCTCACGATTAAGCGGTACGGCATCAATGCTCGCGCCCAGCTTGCGTGCATACGCCATGAGCTGGTTATAGGTGGGTGAGGCGCACACCACGCGTCCGGTGCGTGCCCAGCGAAGAGCTGCCATATGTAAAAGCTCACCCGATCCCGACCCAATCGCCAAGTGAGTGGTTTCGATTTGCTCGTAAGTCGCCAAAGATTGCGTCAGCGCACGCAAAGCGCCCATGCCGTAGCGACCGCCCTCGGCGATTGCAGCGCGAATGGCTTCGCGAGCCAGCGGTCCAGGCCCCCAGGGGTTTTCGTTGGCGGAAAGTTCTGCCCAGGCGGTGGGCTCACCCAGACGGGCGGTGACGGGCGTGGTGGCCAAAAGGCCGAGCGCCAACAGCGTTCGACGGTTGATTGAAGGCATGGCGGACTCCCCTCGTGTTCAGGGAAGTGAAGCGAGCGCCTATGCTTAAGTCAAGAGACGGTGATGTTCTGAGTCACGAAGCCTTGGCCGTCTTCGCTGACGGAAGGGTCCGCATCCACGCCAAAGCGGCACGTCAAAGCGAGGGTGTAGGGCCCCGTCTCCAGATAGTGGATACGGTAGGTGGCGCGGGTCTGTTCGCGCGCGGGGTCAAGCGGTAAATAAACGACGGGGTCAGCGCCATCGGCTGGATCACCATCCATATCGTCAGGGTTTTGATCAGCCCCAGCAAAAAGGTACAAGCCCGCATCACAGGCGGAGCGGGGTAAGCCAAAGCGTGCGGCGAGCTCACTTAAGTCGATCTCGCCCTCGAGGGTGCCCGTGCGTAATCGATCCATCAGACGCATGCTGGGGCGCAAAATCCAATTAGGGGCTTGTCCTGGCGGCATGACCAAAGATTTGCGTAGATCGAAGTCAATCAGTAGACGGGTAATGCCCCCTTCGGCCACCCTGAATCGACGCTGTAGCTTTAAGCCCGTCTCGGCGCCGCTTGGGATAAAGAGCGGGAACTGCCGACCGTCCCGTAAGCGGATGTAGGAACCGTCTTGGAGGTTTTCTTGCGCACGAATACGCAGGCGAATCCATTCGTACTCCTCTGCGCGCAAACGGGTTTGTTCGAGTAAGTTGAAGGTTTCGCCGTCTCGGTACTGCAGCAAATTGATCCGACGCGCAGGCACGAGACTCAGGATGATTTCATCGCCTTGTAAGGGTTTGACTTCGATACCGTCGAACACGATGACGACTTCGGCGGCGTCATCAACCGGCGCGTCTGTTAAGCCGAGCTCAAAGAGACCGGTACCGGTTCCCGTGGTGGCGCTTGAGACGGTGTCGCCGCCAGAACAGGCGCTGAGTGCAGCGAGCGCCAGCAAGAGCATTAAATATCGAGCTGAGATGGTCATGTGGGCAGCTTGCGCCACCCAATTCGCTCATGTCCGTACGCTGGACCACCTCGGAGTTGGTGCGATCGTTAATCGTCATGCCGACGGAGTTTCAGTTTTTCTAAGCTGAGTTTGTCTTTGTAGCTAATAAGCAAGGCTGCGATCGCAAGGATCAGAATGCCACCGGCTTCAAATAATATATTGATTGGGTCGATATCTTTGCTTTGCAAAATGATCATACGGCAGAGCGCCGTAATCGCAATAATGATGGGTAAGGTCACAGGAATGCGGTGGCTTTTATAAAAAGCTCCCACCATGCCGAGCACCTCTGCGTATATAAACAATAAGAATAGATCGCTCAAGGCGACTTCTCGAGAGGCGATCAAGCGCATCACCTCCACACCGGTGGCGTAGAGTGTGGCGAGACCGATGATCAAAAGAATGATATTTTCGGTCAAGGTGATCAGGCGCGAGCTGATGGCTTTGACATCATGATTCATGACGGGGAGCTCCGGGTGGCAGGTGAAGTTGCCTTGGGTTCGAATGCGCGGCAGGGATGACCGTCCGCACGTAGCACTTCGATGCAGGGCAGGATCTGGCTTTTGAAGCCCATAGTGTCACAAGCGTAAGGGAAGTTGGGGTCCCAGGACACCTTGAAGTGTCGGCACTGCCAACAATTAGGCGCTTCGTTCATCCTGAGAAAATAAACCAAATCACCCCACAGCAGACAGGGCTGCTGCGGGGTGAGCGTCTCAGAGGGGACGAGAGGGTGTCGTTAGAACGATTTTGAAATAGAGATAAACCCACCGTTCTTGTCGGGTCCGAAGGTTTGATAATCATCTTCGGTCGCGACAAAGGTGGCTCCCAGAGAAAAGCCGCCACCCAAATCGTAAGACAGGCCGATCGAGTAGTCGTAACCCTCGGCGGTGTCGAGATTCGCGTGATAGCCGACGCCCGCGTCGAGCGTGAGGGCATCGCTTAACGGGAACGAACCCGAGAAGTTGTAATAAAGGTTGCCATCGCTATTGTCGACACCGAAGTAGTCGGTGGTCGAGTAGGACGTTTTAAACGTGAACGGGCCATAGGAAAGACCGAGATAGAGTTCATTCGTGTTGGCGACGGTCGCGCCCGGGTAGTAGTAAAAAAGGTTACCGATGTCGACACCGATGCCACCGATCTCAGTTGTGTAGCCCACGTAAAAATCGCTTTCAACGCCTGCGCCCGCGCCGAGCCAGCTGATACTGGAATTCCAGTTACCCGCGTAGAATCCGTTATCGGCTGCGAAATCAAAACCGCCTTGTAAGGCGAGTTCCTCACCGGTCTGCGTATGACCACGGAACCGATAATCGGAGAACAAACCGACATTGGCCGAGATCGGGGAATCTTCGGCTCGGGTTTCGGGGGTCAGTAGGATCGATGCGGCGGTGACGACAAAGACCGCCAGCACTTGTAGAGGGGACCGTGACAGAGCAGAGACGGAGTGGCGCGACATGGGGTTCTCCCAGTGATGTTGAGTTTTTGAAGGGACGCAATCTACAAAGCAAGACTTATGCCAAGTCAGAACAAAACTTTTGGGCGGGTTCTACGCGTGATTCAAGACTTTGGTGCAGTGTCCTGTGCGCTATTGGTGCGACGCGCGCAGCATCTGCCAGTTTTTGGTGCCACACAAGCGGCCCGAGCATGACGCGCAACAGGATTTTTATACATAGGATGTTTATGTGGAGACGCTGATTTGGAAGCTCACATTGGTCCCGGTGCTGATCGCCGTTGTCACCCTGGTAGGCCGGCGTTTTGGGCAGTCGATTGCCGGCTGGCTAGGCAGCTTTCCCATCGTGGTGGGTCCCGTACTTTGGATTTTGGCGCTTGAGCAAGGCGGTGTGTTTTTGTCACAGGCTGCACTCGCAGCCCTCGCCGGCATCTTCCCCGCCATGGTGTTTTTTGTGGCCTATGCGCGGTTAGCTTTGCGCCTTCATTGGGTGGGTGCACTGATGGGCGGATTGACCGCGTGGCTCGCGTCCGTAGTAATACTCGCGAGTTGGCAGCAGCATCTTCCTCTGGGGTGGGGCGCGGCACTTGCCATCGCCTTAATCAGTCTATGGGCGGCCCCTGCGCTCATGCCGCGCGCAGCGCCCCTCGTGCGGGGCTCGGCTCATCGCTTCGAGTTACCGGCGCGGATGATCGCGGGCGTGATGGTCACCCTGATCGCGAGCGAGGTCGGCGAGCGCGGAGGGGCAACCTTAAGCGGATACGCCTCGCTCTTTCCGTCGGTCGGCATCATCGTGGCGAGCTTCAACCACGCGCAACTGGGTGCGGGGGCAGCCGTGCATTTTTTGCACGGCATGACCTATGGGATGTGGTCGGTGGCGAGCTTTTGTTTGGCGCTGACGCTCGTGGGCGCGCAATCGGTGCCCGCCGCGTTTGGTTTAGCGATCGCCTTAGCGATCGCCACCCATGCCGTTAACCGCTGGCGCCAGCGTCGCGCTGTAGACGGTTGAGTTCCGCGAGCACCATCTGCGAATGCCCCTCGGGATTCACGTTCGGATAGTGCCGAGCCACCCGGCCTTGCGGGTCAATGATGAACGTATCGCGGCGCGAAATATTGAATAACTTGAACTGCGGATAGCTCGTCAACGCGCCATACGCTTTGGTGACTTCTGTGCTGACGTCCGAGAGGACCGGGAAAGGCAGGCTATGCTCTTCGGCAAAGTTAGCCTTCGAGTCGACCGCATCCACACTGACACCGAGCACGACCGCGTTGGCACGGCGGAACGCAAAGATATCGTCGCGTAGCTCGCAGGCTTGGGTGGTGCAACCTGGCGTGTTGTCTTTGGGGTAGAAGTACAGCACTACCCACTTGCCACGATAATCGGCCAGCTGTCGCCATTCGCCCGTTTGATCTTGGAGGCGAAACTCAGGGGCGGTGGCGCCGACTTCGGGTGCGTCCGCGGCCCACGAAATCTGGGGGGCGCTGACAAGCGTGATGAGCGCGATCAGCATCGCAGCAAACAAAGAAACCAAGCTTTTGGATACCGAGCGACGGATTGAGTGGGGGGCAGGCATGACAGCTCTCCAGTAACTCGCGTTTTCAGAAGGGGCGTTTGATTATGCCCGAGTTTTCGGTAACCAGGCGGCTAGCTGATCAAGATAGGCCGCAAAGGCCTGTTTCCCTGTGTCGGTGAGGGCGTAGCGGGTAACGGGTTTGCGATCCTGGAACTGTTTATCGGCTTGTATATAGCCCGCCTCTTCGAGCTTACGTAGGTGCATACCGAGATTGCCATCGGTCGCATTGACCTGTCGCTTGAGCGCACTGAAGTCGGCGCGTTCCACCCCCGCGAGGGCCGCCATAATGGCGAGCCTCAGTCGGGAATGGATCAGATCATCTAAGCTCGTATGATCAAATTCGCTCAAAGAGAGACTCCTGCCTCAGTGGCGAGCAAGCGCCGACGCTCTTGGGCGAGTACCCAACCGGGAATGACCTGAAGCCCGAATAATAATACGGCATAGGCGGGTAGGGTATGCGCGCCCGTCCAAAGATACAGAGGGATTGCTGCTAGCCACCAAAGAATTCCCACATTACGCAGCCAGCCGATTCCGGCCAGAGACCCATGCAAGAAGAACGCGGCGCCGGATAAAGTGGCGAAAAGCCCAGCCAGAGCCCGACTCGGGATCACCTGAAACCAGAGGTCCGCAAGCAGCACTATTAGCGAGCAGATACCAAAACATAGCCAGACGAGCCCGATCAAATAACCATCGCGTGATTCTGCGCCTTCGACGGCTCGGTCTCGTCGCTGTGCCCAGAATGTGTAGGCGTAGCCCGCGACGATCAATGGCCCCCAGATGAGCGCAGGGGTTAAGGCGAGCTGCCTCTCGAAACTCAGCCAGCTCAAAAGCAAGCCCACTTCCACCAAGAGGCCCCAGACCACAAAGTAATGCCCCCCAAGCACGGTGACGCGCCGGCTGCGTTCCATGAGTTGCCGGATAAAGGCGAGATCTTGCTCGGGCTGGCGTTTCTCGGCGTCCCCCCGAGGCGGGTTCGTTGACAGGGTGTTCATAAAGGCGCGGTCCTTCATCTAAAGGTTATTAACTCTGAAATACAGAGTACTCTGTGAATAGAGAATGGTCAAGACCGTCATCGAGGGCACGCTGGGCTATGCTGTGCCCATGAAAGTCATGAGTCGTGTCGCCGTGGGCGCCTTGTTGGCGGGTTTCATGTCGC
>CAZSRB010000039.1:0-16477 GCA_964609065.1 uncultured Acidibacter sp.
CAACTGCTCGGCTCGCCCCCTCTGGCCGTGTTGTCGCATGGCGACCATGGCGCGTCGGAATCTAGCGACCTAGAGGCCTGCGTCGACCGCCTGATGGCGCCTTAAATCAGCCGCTAATTATCGACGTAAGCCTTTGACTTGGCGGAGTTTTCTCTCGGCCGTTATCATCCGCGGCTCATTTAAAACCTGCATATCATGGACCACCCCGAAAACCGCATCGAGATTGCTCCTCATTGCTCGCTCAGTCCGCGCGGGGCACGTCTCTTTCTCGCTAGCGTGGGGCTGGCCTCCCTGTCGGTCGCCTTGCCCGTCACCCTCATGGGATTTTGGCCGGTATTACCGTTTGCAGGCCTGGAATTTGCCCTCTTGGTCTGGGCGCTTAAGACGAATCTCGCCCGCAAAGGACAGCGTCAAACCATCATCGTCGGGCCGACGACCGTGTGCATCGAAGACCACTCCGTGTCACCCATGCGCAGAAGCGAGTTTCCGCGGCACTGGGCACAAGTTAGAATCCGCGCTGGGGGTTCTGCATGGCATCCGAGTCGGCTCACGGTTGAGTCGCATGGACGTCGTCACGAGCTGGCTGCCTTCCTCACCGAACCGGAGAGACAGGCATTGGCCGCGCAGCTACGGCGACTGATCGGGCGTATCAACGAATCCCCAACGTTGCCTGCAACGGTGATCACTCCATGAGTGCGCCTTTGGAGTGCGTGGTTTTGTCATCACCCCACGTCCTGGACGTGTCGCTACATCGGAAAGACTCATGACTTACGTATACCGATCGATTGCCCTGCTGCTCGCACTTACCGTCGTGGCCGCTCCGCTGACCGCGCACGCCGAGTGGGGCAACCTCAACATGCCTGTGGGCGTGACGGAACTGTCCAAAGAAATCCACTCGCTGCACATGACGATCTTTTGGTGGTGCGTTGCCATCGGCGTGTTCGTCTTTGGCTGGATGATTTGGTCGCTGGTGGCGTTTCGTAAGTCTCAGGGTGCTGAGCCCGATGTCACGATGACTCACAGCACCAAAGCAGAGATTATCTGGACCGTTATTCCAGTGGTGATCTTGGTCATCATGGCTATCCCGGCGGCTCGTACGTTGATCGCCATTGAAGACACCCGTGACACGGAACTCAGCATCAAAGTCACGGGCTATCAGTGGAAGTGGCATTACGATTATTTGGGTGAAGACGTGAAGTTCTTCTCCACGCTCGATCGCGCGAGTGACGAGACCCGTCAGCTAAATTCCGGCCTTGATCCTCAGGCCGTGCCAGATTACCTGCTGAACGTCGATAACCCACTAGTTGTACCGGAAGACACCAAAGTTCGCGTGCTGTTAACCGCGCAGGATGTTATTCATGCCTGGTGGGTACCGCAGTTTGGCATGAAGAAGGATGCCATCCCCGGTACTGTCAATGAAATGTGGTTTAAGGTTGATGCCGGAAAAACGGGCATCTACCGTGGACAATGCGCCGAGCTCTGCGGTCGCGATCATGGCTTCATGCCGATCGTCGTTAAAGTCGTCAGCAAACAAGAATTTGCTGCCTGGCTTGCCGCGCAGCAAACCGGCGCGACCCCTAACGTCGCGTCACGGGAGTCCGTTCCCTCACCGCGCGGTTAATCACCTCGAGATTTCAGTCAACCAGTTTCTAGCCTAAGAGCGAATTGATCATGGCCAACACAAGCACTGTCGATCATCACGATGACCACCACGCCCCAACTGGGTTAAAGCGCTGGCTCTACGCCACCAACCACAAAGATATCGGCACGCTATACCTGATATTCGCCTGTACGATGTTCTTCTTGGGTGGCGCGATGGCGCTAGTCATCCGTGCCGAGCTTTTCCAGCCGGGACTGCAATTTGTTGATCCGCAGTTCTTCAATTCCATGACGACCATGCACGCGCTGCTGATGATTTTCGGCGCGGTGATGCCAGCGTGGACTGGACTCGCTAACTGGATGATCCCGATGCAGGTCGGCGCACCCGATATGGCGCTACCTCGCCTCAATAATTTCAGCTTCTGGCTGCTTCCGTTCGCGTTCACGCTGTTGTTGCTGACGCTGTTCATTCCGGGTGGCGCACCCGCGGGTGGCTGGACTTTGTACCCACCGCTCTCGCTGCAAGCAGGCGATAGCTTCCCGCTGACGATCTTTGCCATTCACTTGATGGGTATTTCTTCGATCCTCGGCGCTATCAACGTGGTCGTCACGATCATGAATATGCGCGCTCCCGGGATGGGCCTGCTGAACATGCCGCTCTTCTGCTGGACTTGGCTCATCACGGCCTATCTTTTGATCGCGGTCATGCCTGTGCTCGCGGGCGCAGTCACCATGCTGCTGACGGATCATTTCTTCGGGACCGCCTTCTTTACCGCCGCCGGCGGTGGTGACCCAGTGATGTTCCAACACATCTTCTGGTTCTTTGGGCATCCTGAGGTATACATTCTGATTCTGCCGGCGTTCGGCGTAGTCTCGGAAATCATCCCGACCTTCTCGCGCAAGCCGTTGTTCGGTTATGAGTCGATGGTGTACGCCTCCGCCTCGATCGCTTTCCTCTCATTCATCGTTTGGGCGCACCACATGTTCACGGTGGGCATGCCTTTGGCGGGTCAGTTGTTCTTTATGCTCTCGACCATGCTGATTGCCGTGCCAACGGGCGTCAAAGTATTTAACTGGTGTGCCACCATGTGGAAGGGCTCAATCAGCTTCGAAACGCCGATGCTGTTTGCGCTCGCATTCCTTTTCTTGTTCACCATTGGTGGTTTCTCGGGCCTGATGCTGGCGATCGTGCCCGCGGACTTCCAGTACCACGATAGTTACTTCGTCGTGGCGCACTTCCACTACGTACTGGTACCGGGCGCCGTCTTTGCCATCATGGCGGGGGTGTACTACTGGTTGCCGAAGTGGAGTGGCCGTATGTACAGCGAGAAGCTCGGCAAGCTGCACTTCTGGCTGTCAACGATCGGCGTCAACATCTTATTCTTCCCGCAACATTTCTTGGGCTTGGCCGGCATGCCGCGTCGCATTCCGGACTACTCCACCCAATTTGCGGACTGGAATATGGTCTCTTCGATTGGCGCTTTCGTCTTCGGCTTCTCACAACTGCTCTTCGTGTACGTGATCTGGCAGGCGGTCCGCTCGGGTGAAAAAGCCCCTGCACGCCCGTGGGAAGGCGCTACAGGTCTGGACTGGGAGTTACCCACACCTGCGCCGTATCACAGCTGGGATCCGCCGCCGACTCGCGAAGTCGTCGCCAAAGGTGTCGCTCAGCAACACTAAACCGATGACCGAGCCCAACGACATCGAGCGCTCTCGGCGCGTCAAACGCAGTGCGATTCTGCTTGGTGTCGTTGCGCTCGGGTTTTATGTGGCGTTTATTTTGATGTCAGTTTTAGGGGTAAGGACGTGACGTCCGATCGAGCGCAACGCAATCGCAGCATGCTGCTACGCCTGCTCGGTGTAGCGGGCGGTGCGTTCGCGTTCGGCTTTGCCTTAGTCCCGCTTTACGATGTGCTATGCGACATCACGGGTGTGGGTAACCCCAAAGATTTATTACGTCCGACTTCTATCACTAGCGTCAACGCACCGCCTGCGGACCCCGATAGGCGAGTCATGGTCGAATTCGTGGCCGAGCTACCGACAGTAGGTAGCTGGGAGTTCTCACCGGTGGTGTACGAGATGGCGGTACAACCCGGGAAGCTCTATGAAGTGGACTATGTCGCGCACAATCTCACCGGTCGTGACACTGTGGCCCAAGCGATCCCCAACGTCGCTCCGGGTAAAGCCACTGCGTTTTTTCGCAAAACTGAATGCTTCTGTTTTACGCCGCAGCATTTCGCGCAGGATGAAGAGCGCGTCATGCCGGTCAGGTTTGTGGTGGATCCGGCGCTGCCGTCCCACATCGATCGAGTCACTCTGTCATATACGTTCTACGACAACTCAACTCGGGTTGCCGCAATTGAGGATTGAGCATCATGGCTAACGCGCACGCTGATCACGCTGATAAATATTATGTCCCGCACGAAAGCGTGTGGCCTCTATTTGGATCAGCATCTCTTTTCGTATTGATGATCGGCCTTTGTGGCTGGCTGAACGAATGGTATGGCCCGACGGTATTTGCCATTGGTCTGTTGTTGGTGGTTGCCTTATTCGTCGGCTGGTTCGGCGTGGTCATCGGCGAAAACCAAGCTGGCATGTACAACATGCAGGTCGATCAATCGTTCCGTATGGGGATGCTGTGGTTCATATTCTCTGAAGTGATGTTTTTCGCCGCGTTCTTCGGTGCCTTGTTTTATGCGCGTCAGCTATCAGTGCCGTGGGCGGGTGGCGAGGGCGTCAAAATATTCAATAACTTGCTCTTGTGGCCTGAATACACAGCAGCATGGCCGACCAATGGCCCTGCGGCGCTGGGCCCTCGCGATGATGGCTCCTTTGAAACGATCCCAGCATTCGGATTGCCCGCCATTAATACGGCCATCCTCCTGCTATCGGGTGTGACCATCACCATCGCCCACCACGCTTTGAAAGAGGGCAATCGTCGCGTACTGAATATTTTCCTGGCGGCGACTTTTTTGCTCGGCTTCGTGTTCTTGGGCCTGCAAGCCGAAGAATATATCCACGCCTATACCGAGCTCGGCTTGACGCTCTCTACCGGTATCTACGGCTCAACCTTCTTCATGCTTACGGGCTTCCACGGCATGCACGTGACCTTGGGCGCCATCATGCTGGTGGTGATCTGGTTGCGAACCATGAAGGGTCATTTCACACCGCAGCGCCATTTTGCGTTTGAAGCGGTGGCTTGGTACTGGCACTTTGTCGACGTCGTGTGGCTGGGCCTATTCGTTTTCGTCTACTGGGTGTAACGCCCCGCCCGTCCGGGCGATAACGCTGTTTAAGGCTGCACGCCATGGGGCTGAATAAGCCCCATGGCCCAGGCACCCATCAGCAAGAGAAACAAGGTGATCGACAAACCGATGCGCATAGTCAGCGCACGGACCATCTTCTTTGAGTCGCCCTTATCCGTCACCAGATGAAACAGTGCTGAACCTAGGCTGATCACGATGCCGATCATGGCCACGGACACGAGTAAGCGAAACACTTCCATGGCAACCCTCAGCTTCAGTGACGTGAAGACGGTATTATACGGCGGTGCCTGTTCGAATCCCCGTTGGCCGTCGAGTGTTTGCACCGTCATGGCTGATGACGGGACTGACGATCGCCTTGCTGACGCTCTTTATCGCCCTCGGACGCTGGCAGTGGGGGCGGGCAGAGTTCAAGCAACAGCTGCTTGATGGTTTCGTCACCCGCCCAGCGCAGGCCGAATATTTAGGTAACCGCTCGATGCAGGAACTGGATCGCTATGCGCGGATCCAAGTCCAAGGTCGTTGGGATCTTGAGCGACAGTTTTTGCTCGATAACCGGACTCGGGAGGGTCGCGCGGGATTTGAAGTATTAACCCCTTTCGAACTAGAGGATGGACGTTGGCTATTGGTGAATCGAGGTTGGTTGCCTTTCGCGGGTTTTCGCGATCAACTGCCCGACCTCCAAGCGGGTTTTCCCGAACTGCAACGTGATCAGTTAGTACGAATTACGGGGCAGGTTGATGAGCTGCCAAGGGCTGGGTTGGCCAGTGGTCGTCTAGCGCCGGCACTATCGGGACCGTGGCCGCGATTAACCACGTTCCCCGAGACATCGGACTTGGCGGCTGCGATGGGATGGAGTGACCCTGCGCCGCTCGAAGCCCGCCAGCTCCTGCTGGATGCAGATAGTGGATATGGTTATCGGCGCGACTGGACGCCGTTTGCCGCAGGCAAGGGACCGGAGCAGAACTGGTCTTATGCCATTCAGTGGTGGAGTTTTGCGGTGGTGCTACTCATCTTATATGTGAGTCTCAATTTGCAGCGCCGAGAGACAGGAGATGGAGAAGTAAAGTGAACGGTGATGCAGTCAACCCAAGCGTTCGGCCAGGACAAGGCAAAGGTGCGCTGATCGGTTTAGCCGCTCTATTCTTTGTTCCCTTGCTAGGTGCATTTTGGCTTTACTACTTAGGCGGCTGGCGGCCTGCGGGTAGTACCAATCACGCCGAGCTCATCTCGCCAGTCATCACGCTGGAGCCTGTTGCGCTCTACGATCTCGACGGAAAGACTGCCTCAGTAGATATTTTCAAAGAAAAGTGGTCGCTCGTTCATGTCGCCGATGGCCGCTGCGATACCGAATGTCGCGATGCTCTGTGGAAGATGCGACAAACACGTTTACTACTCGCTGAAGATATGGATCGCGTCCAACGTGTTTATATCGCGGTAGGTGATTGCTGCGATAAAGAATTTTTAAGCCAAGAGCACGCAGGCTTGATAGCGCTACAGGCAGCAGATCAAGCAGCAGAGCAATGGCTACAAAGTTTTCCCGCTACCGAGGGAACCCCTTACATTTACATCGTAGATCCGCTTGGGAATCTCATGATGCGCTTTGACATCCGTGAAAATCCCAAAGGTTTACTTTCGGATCTCGAAAAATTATTGAAACTGTCACATATCGGCTGAGTTGAATTACCCATGTCTACGCAAATGGAATTGACCTCCATACCCGCTGGTGCCGTTGCGATTAAACGTCTTGCATTACTCGGCATGCTTTTGTGTTTGGTGGTTATCGTACTCGGCGCTTGGGTACGATTGACGGATGCGGGTCTCGGCTGCCCGGATTGGCCAGGCTGCTACGGTCATGTCACGCCAGCAGGCGCCGAACGTGTGGAAGGAAAGATCGAATCCTTTGATCCGGGCTGGGATTATGATTCCGGTAAAGCCTGGCGCGAGATGATCCATCGCTATGCCGCCACGCTGCTCGGCTTCATCATTGTGTTAATTACGGCCATCGCCTTGGCCTATCGCCGCGAGCAACCCGTCAAGCTCGGGTTTGCACTCACGTTATTGGGAGTTGTACTGCTACAGGGAATGCTCGGCGCTTTCACAGTCTGGTGGTTAGTCAAACCTTTGGTCGTCGTGCTCCATCTCATCGGCGGACTCACCACTTTGAGCTTGTTGACATGGATGTGGTTGGGCCTGCGTCGTACCACAGGAACAGTGAGTCGCGCCACTACAGCGAGCGACTCCGCTTTAGCCGGTGCTCGTAAAGCGGGCGTGGTCGCCGTCGTTTTGGTCGCCGCTCAAATCATGCTCGGCGGCTGGACCAGTTCGAACTATGCCGCTGTTGCCTGTCCTGATCTCCCGCAGTGTCAGGGAGAGTGGTGGCCCGATAACATGCAATTTGACGAAGCGTTTGTGCTGTGGAGAGGGCTTGATATCAACTATACGGGTGGCGTACTCGAGCATCCGGCACGGGTCGCCATTCACCTTACGCACCGCATTGGCGCGATCGTCGCCACCTTGGCAGTTTTATGGGCGGCCTGGTTAGCTTGGCGAGCGACGACCAATGAACGCGTCAGACGAGGTTCGATCTGGATCAGCGCCGCTCTGGCTCTACAATTATTGATCGCTGTTTTGATGATCCTCGAAGCATTTCCGCTATGGTTGGCCACAGGTCACAACGCTGGAGCAGCACTACTTTTACTCTCATTGCTGGTCTTTAATAAGCGTCTGCGCGAGTCTGCTACCGCATGAGTGCGCCCGCCTCAGTTGCATCCGCGCGTCCCACTTGGCGCCTCTATCTGGAGCTAACGAAACCCAGAGTGGTGGCGCTTATCGTATTCACCGCCATCGTGGGTACGCTACTCGCCACACCGGGCATGCCACCACTCGATGCCTTGATATTTGGCAATTTGGGTATTGCTCTGGCGTCCGCCTGTGCCGCTGCCATCAATCATGTCCTTGATCAAAAAATTGATGAGCAAATGTCACGGACACGCAGCCGACCGCTACCCACGGGTGGTTTAGGTACCCGTCAAGCCTTGATATTTGCAGGTGCGCTCGGTCTCTTATCAATGCTTATTCTTTGGTTTTTAGTCAATCCGCTGACCGCAGTGCTGACGTTTGCGTCGTTGATCGGATATGCCGTTATCTATACCGTTTTTCTCAAGCGAGCGACATCACAAAACATCGTTATCGGTGGGGCTGCCGGAGCGGCCCCGCCAGTATTAGGCTGGGCAGCTGTCACGAACTCCATTGACCCAAATGCCTTGCTCTTGTTTTTGATCATCTTCATTTGGACACCGCCGCATTTTTGGGCATTAGCCATCGCCCGTCGCGATGAATATGCGCGTGCGGGTATCCCCATGCTTCCGGTCACTCACGGTATCGCTTACACGCGACTACAAATCCTGCTGTACACCGTGTTGCTGGTTTTGATCACGTTGATGCCATTTTTAACTGGCATGAGTGGATTAATTTATTTGGCTGGTATCACTTACCTTAATGGTCGGTTTTTATATTACGCATTAGCGCTCAAGATGACCGAGCGAGCCGAGCTACCTATGAAAGTCTTTCGGTACTCGATCTCGTATTTGATGTGGCTATTTGTAGCCTTGTTGGTAGATCACTATCTACCCACGAATCAGTTATGGGCCGATTGATTTAATCAACAACGTGATCGGCGACGAAGGGGTTAGTCTGGCGTTCAGCGCCGAATGTTGACATAGGTCCATGCCCGGGCAAGAACCGAACATCATCGCCCAAGGGAAAAAGTCGTTCACGAATAGAGCGGATCAGATCCTGATAATTGCCCCGAGGAAAGTCGGTTCGCCCGATCGACCCCGCAAATAACACATCACCCACAATCGCTAATCGATCCGCTCGATCAAAGAAGACAACGTGGCCTGGCGTATGCCCTGGGCAATGCAACACTTCTAAAGTTTGCTCACCGAACTGTACTTGATCACCCTGTTGTAACCATCGGTCAGGCTTAAAAGTTTCGGCGGCTGGAAAGCCAAATAATTTGGCCTGAGCGGGCATCTGCTCAATCCAGAATGAATCATCAGGGTGAGGGCCCTCGATCGGTACGCTGTACTTGCGCGCCAAAGCGGCTGTGGCGCCTGCATGATCGAGATGTCCGTGCGTGATAAAGATCTTTTCGAGCTGGCATCCAGCCTCACTTAGCTTGGCTTCAATGCGCGATAAGTCGCCGCCCGGATCAACAACCGCAGCAGCTCCCGTGCGCTCGCAAATCAGTAGCGAACAGTTTTGCTGAAAGGGTGTAACAGGAATGACTGCGAGTTTCATCCCCGACACTTTAACGCAGTCCAATCTCAAACCGTGATCGCGAGACCTCGATAGATACGAGCTCGATATCGACTTTCCTGCGCCTCCACAATGGGCGCCGCCGCTAACAAGACGGCATGTGCAAATCGCTGATATTCCTCAGCCTGTTCAACGGCATCACGGGGCTCTTCACTGCGCATTCGCCGCGTCAAATTGACTTGATTCACCGGGACTGAGGTTGAGAGTCGTTCGTTTTCAACACCCAGTGTGGCCGTAAACGCATGGAGCGTCGTTTTAATGAAATTTGCCATCGCAAATTGCGCCAAGCTGCCGCCGACGGGCACATCCGGTGACACCAAAATGAGACGGGCGCCTTGATAGAGGCTGACTTTGCGCGCCACGCGGAAGTGTTGTGTCAGATTACTTTCGATCAACTCGTAAAAGCCGGCGGCATCGAGGTGGGTATCCCCTTCGATCCCAAACATGCCGCGCGGGATCGGTGCCAGTGGTGTGGAGATCACTGCTGCGGGCCTACCCTGAGCGAAAGCCTGATCTAGGCTATCTTCAAGAGCATCGCCCATTACGCGATAACTCACTCGATCCCGCTGGGTAATATCTTGGAGAGCTTGCTGCAGCGCTTGCTGTGCCGCGGCTGTTTGCGAAAGCACGACTACACGACCGACACGACCTTCCTCAAGAAAGAGTCGGGCTACCGCGGCTAATGGCTCAACCATATGCTCGCCGATCAACCAAATGGTTTCACCTTCCATTCGCCGTACGCGTTCGGGCTTGGCACGACCAAACAGTTCTCGCTCAGTAATCGTTCGCTCTTGCTGTAAGCCACCCGAGGGCTCAAAGGTTTCGCCGGAAATCGCGCGATCCGCCATGAAAAAAACGGTCGCTAAGGCCACGTCGAGCTCTGTCGGCATCCGTTTCAAGTGCAGCATGCCAAGCACACCATCACGAATACGGGCCGCCTCTGTCTGAGTCCGCGCAGGATCTAGGAAGGGCTCGGTCGGCTCGGGTAACTGCTCAGCCCATCTAGACGCCTCTGCATAGTCAGCCTCTGTCGCCAAGCTACCCCCGTTACGCAGGCGTGCAATCAAGCGCTTAGCCATCTGGCTCGTGAGCAAAAAATGTAAGGAGCTGTATTCTACTTCGTCGCTCGCATGGACATCTCGACGAATACGTAAGCTTATTTTTTGCAAGGGCGCAAAAATATTAGTCTGCTGTAATAAGCCCACATCGTTCGCAGCCAACTGCTGCCAAATATCAGTCAATTTTTTACCCTGACTCAGACAATCAAGTACCGCGCCATGCACCAAATTGAGTCGCTTGTTCGCCAAAATCAAACGAGCGCGACGCAAAAATAGACCCGCCTTACCGTCTTTCCCCGCAAGACGCTCCCCCTCTACAGGCCCTGGTGCAATCGCATTAATCTGAATTTCTGGACCGACAAAGCGCGCAAGATTTTCAACTAGAGCCCGTTGGCCTGCCTTGGATACTGCGTAATCAGCACGGTTGGGGTAGGGCACTGCGATATATTTTTCGCCGCCAAAATAAGAGCTCACGTTGAGAATGTAGCCCGACCCTTGACGCTTCATCAAAGGTACTAACTTTTCAATCAAAGAATAATTGGAATTTAAATTAGCTTGGAGGGTGCTGCGCCAGATCGTCGGATCCATGTCGACGACCATCTGCTCGGCACCCGCAACACCTGCGTTATTGATTAAATAATCGACTCGACCGAAAGCCTCGATTGTGGTCGATACCGCTTTGACCAATGAGGCCTCGTTGCCGACATCAACATCAGCCAACATTCGCACGCGCTCAGCAGGGCGGTTGTAGCCGATCTCCTCCAGCTCTTGCACAATGGACTCACGTAGACTGCGTAAGGCGTCTTTGCCACGCGCAGTCAGCATCACTCGCGCGCCAGCGATCGCCAATAGTCGCGCGAGCTGACCACCAATTCCTCCGGAACCGCCGGTAATCAGTACGCACTTGCCCAAATGCAAACCCATCAAAGACTCAATCCACCCGAAATTCGGTCGAGTCGATCCGGTCGCATCAACAATCGTCGCAGGCATATATAAATTGACTTGCGGCACCCGACGCTTGGTATAGAGCAAACGCGCCGCTTGGCTCGCCGCGAATAGCAGCCCGTGCTCCTCCGCATTGGTCCAACGAACGATCTGGTTCGACCATTCGGCTGAAGCCCGTTCACCGGATGCGGTCTGCGTACGACTTTCATCGCGCCATACACGGATCAGTTGCTCAACGCCTGCGCGCAAGATATCGCCGTAGGTATTACCCGCGGTATCGTTGCCGTTAGACATAAAGAGCACGCGCGGTCCGGCGCCGGCTGCACTGTATCGTCGCCAAAGCTGCGATAACTCGCGAACGATCGCAATGGCTCCAGTGAGCTCCGCTTTGAGAAACGCATCGACGTCGGTATCGCTCGCCTCAGCGAGCGGCGCCTGGAAGCGCCAGGCACCAAATGCAGGTAGCACGATCGCCCCATGAATGGACGAACCATTGGTGTAGGGTGCCAAAGATTGCTGCAAAGTATCGGCGCGGCTCCGGTCACACAAAATGGGTTCGATACGCGCATCGATATCATTGGACTGCAAGGCACTACGTACGGATTGGACCGCTTCTTCACTGCCCACACCCAACAAGACCTTTGCGCCGCAACGCGATTGGATACGCGCCACGGTCAAGGCATCGGCGATCTGATCACCGCTCGCAACTAAAATCAGCGATCCGGTCCCATCGACGGTACGGAGCTCTGGCCGAGATACCCAAGTTGAACGCGACTCTTGCACCACCTGCATGCCGTGGGTGACTTCAAAGCCCTGCATGCTGAACGCACGCGACTCATCGCTACCTAAAAATACGATGGTGTTCGCGACATCATCCATCGTGGGGAACCGATGTTGTGGCGTGTCCTCCCCATCAGCACTCGCAAGCGCCATCGTCGTTAAAAACTCTTTGGCGGTCGTGCCTTGTGGTGCCCGCCGTAAATCATCCATGGCGGCAAAGGCACCGCGAATCCGCTCGCTTTCGATTGGCCCAGGATAGACGACGTTGACGCGAATCCCGCGTGAACCCAGCTGCAAAGCAAGCTGACGCGAAAACGCGTTCAAGGCCGCTTTAGGGACAACGTAAGCCGCACGGCCAAAGTATCGTGTACGGGAAAAAATGGTGGAGACATTGACGATACTTGAACCGGCCAAAAGATGCGGCGAAGCCGCGCGAACCATATTCCAAGTAATGCCGAGCAAATTTCCAGCAGCGTCGGCGACGGTCTCGGTATCTTTAGCACCGGTCGCTTGTAGTGAAGCCAGCTGCTCTTTGGATAAAGGCAGGCGATCGATCGTCTGTTTAGGTCCCGCAGAACCCGCGTTATTCACCAGAATGTCGAGGCGACCGTATTTTTTGATTACCTGCTCGACGCCAAAGCGAGCTTGACCCGAATCAGATGCATCAAAAGGCAGAACCCAAGCGGATGTCGCGGGAGCCCCGCTTAACTTGAGCGCACTTTTTCGGGCTGCTTCTAACTTTTCAATATTCCGGCCGACCATGACGACAGTCGCGCCTTCCTGCAAATAGCGAGTGACGATTTGTTGGCCAATATTGCCGCCCGCGCCAGTCACAAGACTCACCTTGCCGGCGAGACGACCCGATCGAGTGCTACGTTTAGCGGCCATCTTGCGCACTCCATGCCTGATAGAGCTCGTCTCGCGATTTAAGGCCAATCGCCGGTAAGGCATGATTGAGGACGTAGTTCGCACCGGCGTGCGTGTTGTCCCACATGGCCTGATGCGCTGCCGGAAGTTCTGACCACGGCACCATCAAAGGCTCACTCACGTCTAAGCGAGCCGCCGCGATCAGATCATTCATACGCGTCACTTCAAAGGCATTACACAAGTGAGTACCGGCAATCGTGGCGGTCGGCATGAAGATACGACGTTGACGCATCCAGACCTGCGGCGCGTAAAAGGTGTACCGGCGATGCTGCATCGATTCGCAGTAAACGACTCGTCCCGTGAACGGCTTGATCAAGGAAGTCGATACCGCCAGCGTATCGTGCTTCGCACGCTCAATGATTAGATCCGGGTATCCTCGTGGATTATCGGCTGAGCGTAACCAGCGGCCGATTGCACTGCCAAAAGGCTTCATCGTGCGCTCTTGATAGCGACGTACCGCTTCTTTGAAACGCGTCGTATCGGTCTTGGAGTCTGGCATCCGAGGTAGCGCATCCGGCCACTCAAAGTCGCTGCCTTCTTTACGCTGAATTTCTTCCAGTGAAACCACGCCACGCAC
Organism: uncultured Acidibacter sp.; assembly: GCA_964609065.1. Taxonomy (GTDB): domain Bacteria; phylum Pseudomonadota; class Gammaproteobacteria; order Steroidobacterales; family Steroidobacteraceae; genus UBA964. The sequence goes on from CAZSRB010000039.1 coordinate 13,473, forward strand.
AGCCTCACCGAAGCCCAAGGATTGGACAAACTCGCGCTGTGCATCGCTATAGGTCGCGACCACCAGTCGCGCGCCTGCGGCCCGTACCGCTTCAATGGCCTCTAGCCCTGTGGCATCCAGCAACTCCGCACTGTCGACACCGTAGTAGAGCAGCACCGCTTCGCCTCCGGCTAACTCAGCACGCTCAAGCATGCTCTCGGGTGATGCACTGCCAGCCTTGCCGACGAACGAGAACCAATAACCGCTTGTTGCGCCGTAGAAAGTTAACTTTCCGCCCTCAGCGAGTAATTGAAAGGAGCGCGGGAACGCCTGTTCACCTGCGTGTGACACCACATAATCGGCCAAGCGCCCGCCTGTTTGCGCCCGCAGTGCCTCAAGCAAAGGCGCACCCTCTGCCTCCCATTGGCGGATCGCCTCGGGGTCATCAGGCACCGTGGAATAGGCCTGAGCCCATTTACTGTCCTTGCGATTGAGCGCGCCCGACGCGCCTTCGGCTTTAATAAATGCCGCCCGCTCTTCACTCGATACGCCACCCACCGCACATAGCCCATGCCGGGCCGCGCTTTTAAGTGCCTCAAAACCGGTTCCAGTCGCTGCACCTTCAATGAAAATACTGCGATTTCTTTGTACTTTGAGAGTAGTGAATAACGCACGCACTACCGTCCCCAAATTCAGTACATAAGACCCGGCTGCCTCTAAAGTGAGATCGGGGGGTACCGGATGTAATTGCGGCCCCTGCACGCACAGAAATTGCTGATGACTACCGGTATCCGTCTCGTACCCTTGAATGGAGAAGCCTGCGTACATGGGATCGCGGCCTGCAAGTGGCGAGAGCAAATCGCTTTGCCCGGAATAAATAGTGACAAGATCGCCGACTTTGAGCCGACCCTCGCGTTTGAGTTCGTTACCGAGGGAGGCGATCAAAGCAATCCCGCCTGAACCGGTCACTTGATAGTCGAGATCATGATTATCAAAAGGTGATACCGGAATACCAGTAATGGCCCAGATATCATTGAAGTTAACTTCTGATGCCAAGACGTACACCACAGCCTCGTTAGCGGACGGCTCTGGGACGGGTAAGACAATTTGCTGTTCAGCGATTCGCGGCAGTCCGTGTGCGGGAGCTCCCGTAAGCGGATCTTTGATGACCGCATGTCCATATTGCCATTTCGGCATGGGCGTGAGCCCTGGGAAAAAAGGCGCGCCCACGGGTAATAACTGACCTCGACGCTGTAAACGACGCGCGTCTTTCATAGTCGGTCGACCCGCAGGCTTGACCGGCAAGGGTGCACTTTGTTTATCAAAGAAAGCCCTTATCCCAGCCTTTCCGCCGGCCGGATCCACGATCGCCTCGGCGAAAACCTGTGCCTCGCGTTTCAGCCCGACGGTGATTCCCTGCTGCCATCCGGCGTGCACCGCATCAAGAATTCGCTGCAAAGTCGTGCCACGTCCGACCGTCTGAGCCTGTGCTTGTAATGCGCGTATCAAAGGATGCTGCATCGCTTCACTGAGCGAGTCGCGCCCCGGTTGCTGCCATGACGCCTCGACCGCCTTGCGTCGCGCAAACTCACGAGCGATCAAACCTCGACCCTTCGGCGCCTTGACGTACTCGATGGCGAGTCGACTTGCGAGGCTGACCACGTCTTCGCCGGACGTGGCGAGCGCTTGTAACATGCCGTCGGCGTACAGCTCATTGGCGGTATAAGTTCTACCGCCCGCGAGGATTTCGATGGCGCGTACAAGTGGCCTCGAATGCTCCGCCAATTCTAATAAGCGCGGCAAGCGCTGAGTGCCACCATATCCAGGTAGTAAGTTAAGACGTACCTCAGGTTGTCCAAACAGCGCAATCGGTTCGGCCACGCGAATATGACACGCCATGGCGAATTCCATCCCTCCACCCAGCGCAACACCATTGATGGCAGCGATTGCAGGCTTGTTCAAAGATTCAATCTTACGAAAAGCCAAGTGTGCGTTATTAGGTAAAGGCAAGGCTTCATCAAGGGTATGTACATCCTCCAACAACTGGCGAATGTCGGCCCCCGCAACAAAAGCGCTCGTGCCCGCACCGGTAAAAATAATGGCTTTGACATCGTCTCGCCGAGCGAGGTGATCGATGACGATATTGAGCTCATCTAATGCGCGTTCGTTAAGTGCATTCACCGGTGGATTACGGACGATGACGAGGGCGATGCGTGCGCTCTCAGCAGCGCCAATCGCATCGTGATACTGCACACGGAAATATCGATAGTCCTCGAAAATTCGCTGCTCATCGGCGACCCGTTGCTGCGCCTGCCACTCATCAATGACGCACGCGAGTTCATTGATAGCCTCTGGATTGCGTAGTGTCGAGGTATCGCCAACCGGTTGGCCCTCGACCAATGCCCGCACCATACGTCGCATGTATTTCCCGCTACGGGTCTCAGGAAATTGCCGAACTTCAATGAAATCTTCTGGGATAGCGACCTGGCCTTTTTCCTGTCGAACTGTCTCGACTAAGCGACGGCGGTCCTCAGTAGCCAAATGACGACCTGGCGCAGGAACTACAAAGGCGAGTGGAGTCAGACCTTTTTGTGCATGTGGGGCGCCCACCACGATGACATTGCCGACGGGCGAATCAGCATGAATCTGCTTATCACGCAAAATGGCGCCTTCTATTTCTTCGGTGCCTAAACGATGCCCCGAAACATTGATGACATCGTCAGATCGGCCATGTAACGAAAAGCTACCGTCCGCATGGCGTACTGCAAAGTCGCCTTGGGTGTAAGCCAGCTTTCCCTGCCAGCGCTGCCAATAGGTCTTGGTGTAACGCTCGATGTCTCCTCGCCAAGCCGCTGTGATGCGATTACCTTCGACGCGGAAATTTTCCGTATCACCCCATATCGTTCGGCAAAGATAGGGATAGGGCGCCTCGATAATGATTTCGCCTTTCTCGCCGTCAGCAGCGACTCGCGCCGTGACCGACCCGGATTCATCTGGCTCGCTATCGGCCACCCAGACATCACCCA
>CAZSRB010000040.1:0-2982 GCA_964609065.1 uncultured Acidibacter sp.
ACGCAGCCGGCGAGGCATTTGATAAAAGCGCCAAGCTATTGGGCTTGCCGTATCCCGGCGGCCCGCAGCTCGCAGGTCTCGCCCAGCATGGCCAGCCTCACCATTACACCTTCCCGCGGCCCATGCTCGATCGACCCGGTCTTGAATTTAGTTTCTCGGGGCTTAAAACAGCGGTACGTCAAGCAGTCGCAACCATGGAGGCGCTTCCCGCCGAGGATCGTCCTCAACATCGTGCCGATATCGCGTTGGAGTTACAGGAGGCGGTGGTTGAGACCTTGGTGCGCAAATCGCTACGCGCGCTTGAGGCGACCGATCTGCAAACTCTGGTGGTCTCAGGCGGGGTCAGTGCCAACCTCAGTTTACGCGCACAGATGGCGAAGGCGGCCCAGCAACGGGGTGTGCGCGTGTACTATCCGCGCCAGGAATTTTGCACGGACAACGCGGCGATGATCGCGGTGGCTGGCCATGCTCGATTGAGTGCAGGTGAGCGTGATGTGGGCGCAATGGGTGCGCGGGCGCGCTGGTCGCTGGAGAGCTTGGGTATGCCCGCCGCCACTTGATCAAACCTCGGTAGTACTCAGGTTTCTAATATTTTTTGAAGGCAGCGAAAGACGATGACGCGACAGCAGGACAAAATTTTTATTCGTGGCTTAGAAGTCGAGTGCATTATCGGCTTCATCGACTGGGAGCGTCGCGTCAAACAAAAAGTCGTGCTCGATATTGAGCTACCGGTTGACTGCGCTCACACCGCAAAGACCGATGCCGTTGCCGATACGCTCGATTACAAACAGGTGGTCGATCAAGTCATTGAATTAATTTCAAATTCAAAATTCATGCTAGTGGAAACGATGGCGCAGAAAGTGGCAGAGCTCATCATCCAAAATTTCTCGGTGAATTGGGTGCGAGTGGTCGTCAACAAGCCCGGTGCGATTCGTGGATTACGTGATGTGGGTGTCAGTATCGAACGCTATCGCGATGACCTCGGTGGGTTGTCGGCAGACCACTAGTCTCTGGCTAAGGCCTGTGGTGTCCCGAGCGAAAAGCGTCGCGAGCCATGTCTGGGTGGCGCTTGGTAGTAACCGTGATCCTTACCAAGAATTTCCTCAGGCCATTCAAATGCTCGCCGACAGGTTCGGTTCCATTAGCGTATCGACCGTCTATCGAAGTCCTGCTGAGGGCTTGGCGGGACCTGATTTTCTGAACTGTGCTGCAGGCTTCTGCACCAGCTTGTCGGTAGATGAGTTGATACGCGAGCTAAAGGCGATCGAGACTTTTTGCGGGCGTCAACGCGGCGATGCAGTTGCGGGGCCGCTCGGCTTGGATATCGATCTTTTGCTGTACGACGATGTGATTCAAGACCCTCCGCAGCGCGAATTACCTCACCCGGATATTTTGACCAAACCCTATGTGTTGGCGCCGTTAGCGGAGATTGCGGGTCAGCGCGAGCATCCGCGGCTACGGGAGGAACTCTCGAAATTGTGGGCGCGGATGCGCCCCAGTGTGATGAATTTGCAGTCCCTTGACTGGGTACCTACCAGCCCACACTGCGACCGCCATCCACCGGCATGATGTGGCCTGTGACATATGGGCCGTCGATGGCAAAAAATAGGGCGGCTTTAGCAATATCCTCTGGTGATCCGGCGCGTTTTAAAGGCGTGCGGGAGAGGATTTTTCTTTGAGCCTCGGTGTCAATCAATCCATCTTCCGGCCACATGACGGGCCCGGGAGCGATACCGTTGACCCGAACACTCGGCGCGAGTTCGCGGGCCAAGGACTTGGTCAGCATAATGAGACCGGCTTTGGCCACCGAGTAAGTGGAGTACTCTCGCAACGGGCGCACTCCGTGAATATCTACGATGTTGATGATCAGCCCTGCGCGTTGCTTCAAGATGGGCGCGGCCGCTTGCGACAGGAACAATGGGGCTTGCAGATTGCTGCCCAACAAGTCTCGCCAATGCTCAAGAGTGATCTCACCCATCGGCGTCGGATAGAAAGTCGAGGCATTATTGATCAGAATATCGACGCCGCCGAAAATTCTTTGGGCGTCGTGAATCAGCGAGTCAAGTTGGTTAATTTCAAGCAGGTCCAGACAGGTGACCGCAGCACTATCTGGGTGTGTTTGATTGAGTTCGTCTGCCAACGCTTCGGCGGCGCTCGTCGATCGGTTGCAGTGGATCAGGACTTTGGCGCCATGCGCGTGCAGTGCGCGCACCATCGCAGCGCCCACTCGCTTGGCACCCCCCGTAATCAGGGCTACCTTTCCGTTGAGCGCCTGGTGGCGCAAGTTCTGTGCCTCATTCATGGTTCGGTATTATGAACGTTGTCCGAGCAGGCTCAATGCCCGATATCACCCCCGCCGAAGCTGAGCATAGTCTGTTGCTCAAACAGCGTATCGCACAGGTCATGGCCGAGGCCGGTGGTTGGTTGTCATTTGAGCAATATATGAAGCTTGCGCTCTATGAGCCAGGTCTCGGTTATTACAGTGCTGGGGCCGTCAAGTTTGGCGAAAGTGGTGATTTCATCACCGCGCCAGAGATTTCTCCATTTTTTGCTCGAGCGTGTGCGCAGTTCTTTGATCGATCGCTTCGAGCTTTGGGTGGTGGCGACCTGCTCGAGTTGGGTCCCGGTAGTGGTCGATTCGCTGTTGATGCGATTTTAGCGATGCAGGAACTCAGGACGCCGCTACACCGCTATCAGATGCTCGAAGTCTCCGCAGATTTACGCGCGCGTCAGCAGGCGCTGTTGCAGCCATTATCAGTGCCCGTCGACTGGCTACCAACCCTTCCCACAGACTTTTCGGGTGTGATCTTCGGTAACGAAGTGATTGACGCGCTACCTTGTGATCGCTTTGTCATGCGAGGTGGGGAGATGTGGCGACTCGGTGTCGGCCGAGCGGACGCAGGGCAGGCGGATCAATCGATCGCTTTTGAATGGCGCGCCCGTCGTCCTGACGGTCGCTGCGACGGTGACGAGGGTTTTTTG
>CAZSRB010000040.1:3082-16287 GCA_964609065.1 uncultured Acidibacter sp.
ACTTCTTGGGTGGACTTTACCGCTGTGGCCGAGGCCGCTATGGCGGCTGGCTTGACTGTGAGTGCATTCACAACCCAAATGGGGTTTTTATTAGCTTCTGGCGCTGATGCGACGCCCCACAATGCTAGAGAGGCGCAAGGTCTTCGTCGGTTACTTTTGCCTGGCGAGATGGGCGAGGCTATCAAATTTATTGTGCTCAGTCGGGACCTCGATTTAACCGAGTACTTCGCACAAGACCTGTTGGTTCGACAGGATTTACGCGATTCATTAGGGATCTGACGCAGGCGTTTGCAAGGCCTGTAGGCGTTTTTGATGTAAGGCGTGGCCTAGTGCGGCGCCTTGCAAATGTTGGGTATCGTCTGGCGTTAATTTGATCGCACGGGTATGCGTAAGCGCTTGTGCGAGGAGTCTAGAGAGGGGTACTGCCCCTTTGGTTTGTTCATCGAGCGCGTGGTAAGCCTCTAGTAGCCTAAGAAATCGTTCCGGCCGGCGGAACGCGTCGGCCGCCTCTAGTATCTCTAAGACCTGAGTGGCCACGGCATGCGTAACAGGTGGTGAATGCGCGGTGTCAGCGAGCGCGACCGCTGCGATATGCAGTTCCGATTGCATGCGTTTGAGTAGTTCCGCTAGTTCGCGGTATTCATTGGGCACTCGCCATCGCGCGCAACAGTCGCTAATACCTTTGAGAGCTAGAGGCTGTAGCATGATTGCGAAGCGTGCGGGCCCCGATGCACCTTGTTGGGTGGCGCTTTGTAGGGCCGTGAAGATAGCAGGCGGAAACCGGCCCTCAGGTAATTCGGGCAATAACACTGACCAAGCGTCACAGTCTTGCAATACCGATAATCCATCGCTCGGTGCGGCGGCGCAGAGCAGGCGTTCAAGTTCGCGCCACACTCGTTCGGGGACTAAGGCTTTCGCTTCGCCGTTAGCGATCATTTGCCTCATTAAGGCCTGTGTCTCGCTCGCCACCTCGAAACCGAGTGGCGCAAAGCGTGCAAGAAAACGCGCGACTCTCAGGATACGTACAGGATCCTCCACAAAAGCATCAGACACATGACGGAGTTGACGTCGGTCGAGATCCGCTTGCCCTCCGTATGGATCAATGATTTGACCATCGTCATCTTGGGCCATTGCGTTGATCGTGAGGTCGCGACGTTTAAGGTCCTCTTCTAGGGTCACTGTCGGAGCAAATTCAGTGATAAAGCCGCGATAGCCGGGCGCCACTTTGCGTTCGAGTCGCGCGAGTGCGTACTCCTCGCCGGTGTCGGGGTGTAAGAACACAGGAAAGTCTTTGCCCACTGTTTTGAAGCCTTGAGCGATCATGACTTCCGGTGTTGCGCCGACTACCACCCAGTCTTTTTCTCTTACCGGTAGATTGAGTAAATCATCTCGTACCGCTCCGCCAACTAAGTACGTTTTCACGGTGCGTCGGCCCGACGCAAATAAGTCGGTGCAATGGTCTCGAGTGCGGTGGCAGTGATCCCGAGCCTTGCAAGGCCGGGCTCCTCACAGACATTATCGACAGTCAATGAATTGAAGTTATCCGTCGAGAAGGGTTTTCCTGGGACAAAGTCCATGATCGCTGCTTGCGCACGACCAATGGAATCAGGCAAGGGCAAAACCTTGCTACGGATACCAATTTGTTTGCCCGTGAATTCAACGAGTTCGCGCAGCGTCATGACGCGTGGCCCGCAAAGATCAAAGCTTTGTCGGCGAGTGGCCGTGCCTTGTAGGCATCGCTCGAAGGCCTCGGCCACATCCGTCACCCATATCGGAGCAAAACGGGCTTCGGCGCGCGCGAGCGGCATCCAGCCGTGCGATAGCCGCAGCAATTGGGCGAAGCGGTTCAGTAAAGAGTCTTGGGCGCCGAAGATGACCGATGGCCGTAGCAAAGACCAATCCAGCTCAGCTGGTGCAGCGCGGATCAAGGCCTCGGCGCGGCCTTTACTTCGTAAGTAATGGCTTGGCCCTGACGGATCAGCGCCGAGCGCGCTCATTTGCACGAGCTTGGTGACGCCCTCTTTTAAGCACGCATCAATGATTTTTTCGGTCAGCGTCGTGTGGGCGTGGGTAAAGCCTTCGCCTGAGCGCCCGCGCTCGTTCAGGATCCCCACCAGATTAATCGCAACGTCACACCCCTGAAGCAGTTGGCGTAACGCCGTGGGCTGATGGACGTCCAGCCGGAGACGCTCGACGGTCGGCAGCGGGGCGAGGTGTTGGGTGCGTGACCAGTGCCTAGAAGGCACTCGCAGTCGATGTCCGGCAGCGGCTAGGTGCGAGACCAACTCCGTGCCGACAAAACCGCTACCGCCTATTATTGCGATGCATAAAGTCGAAGCCATGGCTGAACTGTACCTGAGCGCCTCTGATGACGGCAGTGATACCGCCATCAGAGGGTGATCAGTCGAATTTAGGTATCAGTCCCGAACGCCCAACCGAGAGAACTCAACCGAGAGAACTCAGGCGGCCTGGATTTGGATGCGTCTCGGTGCGGACTTAGCGACCTTATTGACGCTGATTTCGAGTACACCATGTTGGCTACGGGCCTGAATGGCATCGAGATCAGCATCGTCAGGCAGCGCAAACCGGCGCTGCAGCTGCACGCTCCGCGCCTCGCCCTCAAAATGCCGTTCAGCCTTTAGCGTGAGCACCCCTTCTTCGGCGGTGATCTCAATTTGCTCAGGCAGTACGCCCGGAAGGTCTGCGCGCAGCAAATATCGATCCTCCAGCGCTTGGGTTTCCACGCTCGGGATGAGTGCGGTCGGGCGTTCGTTCAACACCTCGAGGTTACGTCGCAGTTGACGGGCTAGGGTCCAATCGTAGGGGGTCAAAGTCATGTCCAGTCTCCCATTGGGATAGTCGTTGCGATGAGAAGGGATATGTGGCTGGCGTGGGCCGTTTCAAGGCTTCGCCTAGCCGCTCGGGTATCGAGGCGTCAAGTGGATAAGTTGTGTACAGGGTGTTGAGTGTGCGGAACACAACATATGGATGTGTGTGGGCTCGCGATGAGTTGGCAACGAACAGCGTTGGAGGTCATACAACAGCCGCTACGAATTGCTGCAAGCTATTGATTTACTGAACATATTAATGTTTTGTAAAAAACTCGATTAAGCCTTGACGCTCCGCCGGAGGCTGCTTAACCTTTCCCCATCGACACAACATCTTGTGTGCAGGGTTTGCCCGGGGGTTGCTGTCGAGACGGGGGGGCTTCGTAGGTCGCCAGCGATCACGATTAAGACTCGAACAACAACAGCCCTAGTAGCGCTTGGCCGTCTTAGGGTATGTCATTGAGTTCGAAACCCCGCGGATGCGTGGCGTCAAAGCTTCACGGTTTTGACGTTGAGATGTTGCGTGGTAATGGCCCGGATAGAGCGTGGCATTGCCGGGATCAATGAATTCGAGGGGGCTGTAGGCCACATGAATAGCGTCGTTAAATTCAAGGCAGGTGATGTGGACAGCATTCCGTTTCAGGATGCGTCGATCGATATTTGGGAGAAGAAATATCGCTTGGTGTCCAAAGATGGTCGGGCTGTCGATCAGACCATGGATGACACCTATCAAAGAGTCGCGCGCGCGCTAGCCGACGTCGAGGAAGAGTCAGTCCGAGAGCATTGGTATGAGCGTTTCGTGTGGGCGCTACGCCGTGGCGCGATTCCTGCGGGCCGTATTACTTCAAACGCAGGCGCTTTGGAGCATAAGCCAGCGACCTCGACGATCAATTGCACCGTGTCAGGCACCATTCAGGATTCAATGGATGACATCCTCAATAAAGTGCATGAAGCAGGTTTGACGCTAAAGGCCGGCTGCGGCATCGGTTATGAATTTTCAACCCTGCGACCGCGCGGCGCTTACGTGTCGGGCGCGGGGGCGTACACGTCTGGGCCGCTATCCTTCATGGATATCTACGACAAGATGTGTTTCACGGTCTCCTCGGCGGGGGGTCGTCGCGGTGCCCAGATGGGTACTTTTGACGTCGGTCACCCGGATGCGATGGAGTTCATCCGTGCTAAGCGCGAGGACGGTCGGCTACGACAATTCAACTTGTCGCTTTTGATCACTGATGAATTCATGCAGGCCGTACGTGAAGATGCCGAATGGCAGCTCGCATTCCCGATCCTGCGCAAGGAGTACGAGGCCGACAAGCCTGATTTGAATGACAGTTCGCAATACATTTGGCGTGAATGGGCCTACAACGCCAACTTCGTGACCAACGAGTCGGGCTTGGTGGCTTGTAAGATCTATAAGACCTTGCCGGCACGGCGGATGTGGGACGTAATCATGTCGTCCACATACGATTTTGCGGAGCCTGGCTTTATTTTGATCGATCGAGTCAATGAAATGAATAACAACTGGTGGTGCGAGAATATCCGCGCCACCAATCCTTGCGGCGAGCAGCCCCTGCCGCCCTATGGGTCGTGCTTGTTGGGCTCCGTAAATTTGACTCAGTTTGTGCGTAAGCCTTTCACGGAAGAGGCGGAATTCGACTGGGCTGAATATCGCGAAGTCGTCAAAGTCTTCACTCGGATGCTTGATAACGTGGTCGAGATCAACGGCTTGCCGCTTGATGGTCAGCGCAATGAGATCCTGCGTAAGCGCCGCCATGGCATGGGCTTTTTGGGTCTCGGCAGTACGATGACGCTACTGCGCATGACTTATGGTTCGCCGGAGTCCATTCAATTCACAGAAGACGTCTCGCGTGAGATGGCCTTGGCAGGATGGGAAGCTGCGCTTGAGCTCTCGCGAGAGAAGGGTCCTGCGCCCATCATGAATGAGGAGTTCACGGTAACGGCCGACATGTTGCGTAAACGCCCAGAAATGGCGCGCGACGGTTGGAAGGTCGGGAGCAAGATTCCAGGACGTGTCTTGCATGCGCGCTACAGCCGCTATATGCAACGCGTCGCGGAGGTGCAACCGGCGCTGGTCGAGCAATTGGCTTTGGTGGGCGCGCGGTTCACGCACCACACGTCAATCGCGCCCACAGGCACCATTTCATTGTCCCTCGCGAATAACGCAAGCAACGGAATTGAGCCCTCTTTCGCGCATCATTACTTCCGTAATGTCATCCGCGAGGGTAAAAAGTCCAAAGAAAAAGTGGATGTGTTCTCATTCGAGTTGCTCGCGTATCGGGAGCTCATTAATCCGAAAGCGATGCCGCACGCGACGAGTTCAGCCGAGAAGCTTCCCGATTATTTCACGACGGCGGATGACATCACGCCGACCGAGCACGTGGATATCCAAGCGGCTTCTCAGAAGTGGATCGATTCGTCGATCTCAAAAACTGCGAACGTGCCAACAGATTTTCCTTACGAATCATTCAAGGATATCTACCTTTACGCGCACGAAAAGGGACTGAAGGGGTGCACCACATTCCGCTTCAATCCCGAGGCTTTCCAAGGCGTGCTAGTCAAGGAAGAAGATCTCAAGAACACGACCTACGTGTTCACATTGGATGATGGCTCCGAAGTGTCTCTCAAGGGAGACGAAGAAATCGAATACGACGGCGAGCTCCATACCGCCGCCAATCTGTATGACGCCTTGAAAGAAGGCTACTACGGGAAGTTTTGAGGAATCTGTTGAATGTCTGCGATCAAAATAGAAAAGAAGATTTCCAAGTACCGAGTGATTAAGCCGGGTACTGAGTCTGAGACCCCCGCTGCAGCCAAGACGACGGAACTTGCGACCAGTCACGGCGGCAAGGTGGTTCGTCTCACCGAAGAGGTGCAGCGACCGGAGGTTCTGATTGGCTCAACCTATAAGATCAAGACTCCGGTCTCTGATCATGCGATGTATGTGACCATCAATGACATCATCCTCAACGAAGGGACTGAGCATGAACAGCGCCGGCCCTTCGAAGTCTTCATCAACTCCAAAAACCTCGATCATTACCAGTGGATCGTGGCGTTAACCCGCATCATTTCTGCGGTGTTTCGCAAGGGTGGTGATGTCACCTTTTTGGTCGAGGAGCTCAAGGCAGTATTTGATCCGCGTGGTGGCTATTGGCAGCCAGGCGGTAAGTTCATGCCGTCGATCATTGCTGAGCTCGGCTATGTCATCGAGAAACATCTACAAACTATTGGGTTGCTACAGCAGCCTGGGTTAGATGAGCACCAACGCAAGTTGATCGAAGAAAAGCGTGCCGAGTTCGAAGCGCGCGCAAATCAAACCGATGCCTTTGCAAACTCGCACTTTCCGGAAGGCGCGCAGCTATGTAGCAAGTGCAGCACGGCCGCAGTCGTTATGATGGACGGGTGCATGACTTGCTTGAATTGTGGCGATTCGAAGTGCGGCTAGGCTGACGGGAGAGGTCTCCCGCCACTCGGTTGCCGCGCCGCTGCGCGAGGCGATCAATTGGCTGGTTTGGGTTTCGCTTGTGTCAGCGTTCGGGTTTGGTGTCGCGTGGGCGGATGGTAAAGCCGCCACACCGGATTCTGTCGTTGCAACGGCGAGCATAGCGACCTCAGTATCGTCCGGCATGTCTTCGAGTGCCGAAGATCTCAACGTCCCGATCAGTCGCGAGATTCCTTGGCCTGAAGGCCTGCAGCCCGATATCGACTTTTGGATTCGGGTATATAGCGAAATCACCACTCGCCAGGGATTTCTGCATGACGAGCAGAATCTCTCCATTGTGTATGGCGCCATTGATGTACCCGATCGAGCGCCCGGTTCAAAGCTGCGTCGTAAGGCGATCGAAGGCGGGCGCGAGCGTTGGCAACAGGCGCTAAACGAAGCCGCGCAAGCTCGTGCCGCGGGCCGCGTTCCGAACGGGGCTGATGCGCAACGGGTGCTGGAGTTATGGGGTGAGAAGGTCACGAGCTCCCAGTTGCGCGCCGCCGCTCAAAGAGTTCGATTTCAATTGGGGCAGGCTGATCGATTTCGTGCGGGTATTGTGAGATCGGGTACCTGGGAAAATCACATCGCACGCACGCTAGAGCGGAAAGGACTGCCTCGTGAGCTCGCGTCGTTGCCACACGTCGAGTCCTCCTTTGATCCCACCGCGTATTCAAAAGTGGGTGCTGCAGGCTTGTGGCAGTTCATGCGCTCGACGGGTCGTCTCTACATGCGTATTGATGATGTCGTTGATGAGCGTATGGATCCTTTCATTGCAACAGAATCTGCCGCTCGTCTGCTGCAGTCTAATTATCGGGTGCTGGGCTCTTGGCCATTGGCGATCACTGCTTACAATCACGGCACCGCCGGTATGCGCCGTGCACGCGATCGCTTGGGCACCGATGATTACATGGTGATTTCGCGGCAATATCGTGGACGCACCTTTGGTTTTGCCTCGCGCAACTTTTATCCTTCATTTTTGGCGGCGGTTACTATTGATCGTAATCCCGAGAAATACTTTGGTCCGATCTCTCGGGCTGAAGAAGCCGCTTTTCACGAAATCCAATTGCCCGCCTATGTGCAGTTATCCTCGTTGACGGATGCACTGCAAATTGAAGCTCAAAGATTGCGTGAGTTGAATCCGGCACTACGGCCAGCAGTGTGGGCGGGCGAGTTACGAGTTCCTAGGGGTTATCGCTTGCGTTTGCCCGGTGATATGCCGTTGACGGTCGAGCAATTGCAGGCAAGTATTGATCCTAGCCGCTGGTATACCGCCCAGATAAAACCCCAGGTCCACCGAATTAAAAAAGGCGAGACGCTAAGCGAGATTGCTCGCCGCTACGGTGTGTCGATGCAGACCCTCGCAGAGCTCAATAATATCCGGGTCAACTCCGTGATTCGGTATGGTCAGACCCTCAAGCTACCCGCGACGGTGGAGGGAACGCCTTGAGGGGCTTGTATCTAGCGCTACTGGCGTTACTCTGCTCTGGCGTTACTCATGCAGACATTGCGCTGCCTGCAGCAAAGCCGGACTTCAGTGATTTGCCGCGCGCAAATCGGGTGATTGTCTATAAGGCCGAGCGTCGCTTGGAGCTTTGGCATAACCGTGACCTCCTGCGCAGTTACAAAGTTGCGCTCGGTCTCAACCCCGAAGGCCATAAACAAGAGGAAGGGGATTTTCGAACACCCGAGGGCCGTTATCGCTTAGCGGGTCGCAATGAGCGCAGCGACTTTTTTTTGTCGATTGCGGTGTCCTACCCTGATCAGCGCGATCGAGAGCGCGCGCAGGCGGCGGGCGTTAGTCCTGGCGGATTTATTATGGTGCATGGTTTACCCAATCAACCACGTTGGCCCCCTGAGTATTACGCGACTCGCGATTGGACGGATGGCTGTATCGCGCTCAGCAACTCGGACATGATGGAGCTCTGGATGCTAGTGGGCGATAACATCCCGATCGATATTCGTCCCTGAAGCGCTAAGCGCACGGCTGAAGCATGGAAACCAGCATCGTTATCCCTGAGTTTGTGGATGCTCGAGTCGCTCCGAGTGGAGCGCTTGAGAGCTTATCTCAGGAGGAAATCGAGCAGTTGCTCTCTACGGGGCAAGGCGGACTTTATCCGTTGTTTCGCGCCTGTGCGCTCGCGGTACTCAATGCTGGAAGCGACTCGGATGATGCGCGCGAAATTTTTGATAAGTTCCGCGACTTTGAGGTTGAGATCCTGCGTCATGCGTGGGGGGTGCGGCTTGATATCCGTAACGCACCTGCTCAGGCATTTGTCGATGGACGGATGATTCGGGGTACCCAAGAGCTCTTATTTGCAGTGTTGCGTGATGTGGTCTACACCGCCAATGAAATTGTGAATAGCGGCCGATTCGATTTGTCGAAACCCGTATCAATTACCAATGCGGTGTTTCATATTTTGCGGAATGCGCGAATCTTAGATCATAAGCCACGTCCTAATCTCATCGTCTGTTGGGGTGGGCACTCGATCAATCGGGTCGAATACGAGTACACCAAACGTGTAGGTTATCAACTCGGCCTAAGAGGGCTTGATGTGTGCACCGGTTGCGGACCGGGCGCCATGAAGGGCCCGATGAAAGGCGCGACCATCGGCCACGCTAAGCAACGTATCACCAGCGGGCGTTATATTGGACTCACCGAGCCCGGCATCATTGCCGCCGAGCCACCCAACCCCATCGTAAATCAATTAGTCATCATGCCCGACATTGAAAAGCGCCTCGAGAGCTTTTTGCGATTGGCGCACGGATTGGTGGTTTTCCCAGGCGGGGTGGGGACAGCCGAAGAGATTTTTTATTTGATGGGCGTATTGTTAGATCCGGCGAACGCGGATCAGCCGTTACCCGTCATCTTGACGGGCCCACGACAGAGCGCCGAATATTTTGACGTTATCCGAAGATTTCTAGTTGGGACGCTGGGTGAGTCGGCGCTCGAGCGGCTACATATCGTCATCGACGACGAGGCGGAAGTCGCTCGTATTCTCGATCGCGGCGTTGATGCCGTCAGAGATCATCGACGCAAACATTCAGATTCCTTTAACTTCAATTGGTTGCTGCGCATTGATGCAGATTATCAGCGGCCGTTCGAGGCCACTCATGAGGCCATGCGCGAGCTACGGTTAGATCGCGAGCAACCTGTGCATGCTCTGGCTGCAGATATGCGTCGGGCGTTTTCTGGAATCGTGAGCGGTAATGTCAAAGAGCAGGGTATCCGTACGATCGAGCGGCACGGCCCGTTTGAGTTGGTCGGTGATCCCGAGCTTATGCGCATGCTGGATGAACTTCTCGGTGGGTTTGTGGCGCAGCAACGCATGAAGCTGCCCGGCGCCCGCTACGAGCCCTGTTATCGCATTGTCCGGCGATAAATTGCCCTTGAAATGACGGGACTCCGTCCCCACCCATCGGGATCGGATGTGATGGAGGTATCGACTCATGAGTGAAACTCAGGAAAAGCACGGTTTTCAGGCTGAAGTGCGCGAGCTGCTTCAGCTCATGATTCATTCGCTCTATAGCCATCGCGAGATCTTCTTACGCGAGCTCATTTCCAACGCCTCGGATGCAAATGACAAGCTGCGCTTCAATGCGCTCGCGACGCCTAGCCTCTTGGAGGATGACGCTGAGCTGAAAATCTGGATCGATTACGACGCGGATAAGAAGACGCTCAGTATTCGCGACAATGGTATCGGTATGAACCGGGAGGACGCGATTGCGCATCTCGGTACGATCGCCAAATCTGGGACCGCCGAATTTTTCAAGAAGCTTTCTGGCGATCAACAAAAAGATTCGCAACTGATCGGTCAGTTTGGCGTTGGATTTTATTCCTCGTTCATAGTTGCCGAAGAGGTGGAGGTTTTCTCCCGAAAGGCGGGTGATGCGACGTCGGCCGGCGTTCGGTGGGCATCAAAAGCGGACGGGGAGTTCACGGTTGAAAATACTGAACGCGCCGAAAGAGGCACGACGGTAATTTTGCATCTCAAAGACGATACCAAAGAATTCGCGGATGGCTGGCGGCTGCGTTCACTCGTTAGACGTTACTCAGACCATATCGCTTTTCCTGTGTTGATGCGCAAGGAGGGTGAGGCGAATCTCGATTTTGAGTCTGTTAATCAGGCCAAGGCGCTCTGGACTCGCGCGCGCACTGAGATTCAAGATGAAGAGTATCGTGAGTTCTACCAGCATATTGCCCACGATTTTGTGGACCCACTGGCGTGGAGCCATAACCGTGTAGAAGGTAAGCGCGAATACACATCGCTCTTATATGTGCCTTCGCGAGCCCCGTTTGATCTCTACCAGCGAGAGGCGAGCCGTGGCCTTAAGCTCTACGTGCGACGCGTGTTCATTATGGATGACGCGGAGCAGTTCCTACCCATGTATCTGCGCTTTGTGCGCGGAGTGTTGGATTCCAATGATTTGCCGCTGAACGTTTCGCGGGAGCTTTTGCAAACGGATAGCGAGGTCGAGGCGATGCGCTCAGCGCTGACCCGCCGTACCTTGGATTTGCTTGCGAAAATGGCTAAAGATGAGGCCGAGAAATACGACACATTCTGGAAAGAATTTGGGCCCGTGCTGAAAGAAGGGGTGGGGGAGGATCCTACCAATCGCGAGCGAATATTATCGTTGCTGCGCTTTGCTAGTACGCACGAGGAGGGCGATGAGCCCAAAGTATCCTTGGCCGACTATGTGGGGCGTATGCAGGGTGGCCAAGAGAAGATCTATTATTTGATTGCCGATAGCATCACTGCAGCACGCGGTAGTCCATATCTTGAGCAACTGCGGAACAAAGGCATAGAAGTGCTTTTGCTTGCAGATCGTGTAGATGAATGGATGATGGGCCATGTGCGCGAGTTTGAAGGCAAATCCTTCAAAGACGTGGCACGCGGCGATCTTGAGCTCGGTGCGCTCGAAACAGCCGAAGACAAGGCGGCTGCTGAGCAGGCGGCGAAGGGCAGTAAGAAGCTCTTGAAGCGCATTAAAGATACATTGGGTGATCGCGTGGATGAGGTGAAAGTCAGCGTCCGCTTGACTGACACACCCGCTTGTCTCGTGCTCTCTGAGGGGGATTTAGGCGCGCAGATGCGACGAATTTTGGAGGCGACCGGGCAAGCAGCGCCACCAAGTAAGCCATCCCTAGAGGTGAACGTGGCGCATCCGCTACTGAAGCGGATCGACGAAACTGAGGGTGAGGCGGAATTCAACGATTTATGTCTGCTCGTCTACGACCAGGCGAAACTGGCAGAGTCGGGATCGGTGAGCGATCCGGGTGAATTCTTGCGGCGCTTGAATCGCTTGCTGAGTAGCGTGATGCCCTGATTTTGACTCACGGAGCCGTGTCATAATTCGGCGCTATGAGTAACAAGCCAAAACCAGATCCCGCCGAGTTGCGGGCTCGGCTGTCGCCGACTGCCTACGCCGTTACACAGCACAAAGATACCGAGCGTCCGTATACGGGGGAGTATCTCGATAATAAGACGCAGGGGGTATATCACTGTATCTGCTGTGGCGAGCCTCTTTTTCATTCTTCAAGTAAGTTTGACTCTGGCTGCGGTTGGCCAAGTTTCTTTGAGCCCTGCGATTCTCAACAGGTGGCTGAACATCTCGATATGAGTCACGGCATGATCCGTACTGAGGTCACCTGTCATCACTGTGGCGCTCATTTGGGTCATGTGTTCAATGATGGTCCAGCGCCAACGGGTTTGCGTTACTGCATCAATTCCGTGTCACTGGATTTCTCGGCTACTCCAGATTCTGATTCTGATACCTCATCATGAAATCTACGCTCTGGGCGATACTCGCCGCGTTGACGGGTTTTTTGGTCTACGTTGCAATTGTTCCTTTTGGGCAGCCCGCTGCCGCGGAGGTCGATATGTCTGAACTCATCATCGAAGATTTAGAGCCGGGAAGCGGCGATGCGGTCACCGCGGGACAACTCGCGGTCGTCCATTACACAGGTTGGCTCTATGACGAGACCGCCGAGGGAAATAAGGGCGATAAATTTGATAGCTCCTTAGATCGTGGTGATCCGTTTGGGTTTAAAGTGGGTGGGGGTCAAGTGATCCGCGGCTGGGATGTCGGGGTTGAGGGGATGCGTGTCGGCGGTATGCGGCGCCTCGTCATTCCCGCATCGCTGGGTTATGGCTCGCGTGGAGCCGGTGGCGTGATTCCGGGTGGAGCCACTTTGCTATTCGAAGTTAGCCTCGTGGAGATTCGATGATGCGCGGCGCGATCTCGGCTGCTTCGTTGATCGCATGGGTTGCACTCGGCTCGACTTTGCAGGCAGCCACACTGATTCACGCAGGGCGTGTGATCGACGGCGTCTCGGCGCAGGCTTCGGCGAAGCAAACCATCGTTGTCGAGCAGGGTCGTATCGTAGCGGTCGAGGCGGGGTATCGAGAGGCAGAGGCCGGCGATCAGTTGATCGATCTACGTGAAGCCACGGTGATGCCTGGCTTGATGGACATGCATGTGCATATCACGAGCGAATACAGCCGTAGCAGTGAACTGGATCGCTTCAAGAAAAATGCGGCGGATGTCGCACTCGACGGGGCCATGTTCGCTGAGCGTACGCTGCTAGCAGGCTTCACGACTGTACGCGACTTGGGCGATAGTTTTACGGCGAGTCTTGCACTAAGAAATGCTATCAATGCAGGCAAACTCCCGGGGCCACGAATATTTGCCGCGGGTAAGTCCATTGCGACAACCGGTGGGCACGCCGATCCGACCAATGGCTGGGCACAGCATCTCGGCGGACAGAATGTTGGGCCGCGAGATGGGGTGATTGATGGTGTCGACGAGGCGGCTCAAGCGGTACGCCAACGTTACAAGGACGGTTCTGACGTCATCAAAATTACGGCGACGGGCGG
>CAZSRB010000041.1:0-4199 GCA_964609065.1 uncultured Acidibacter sp.
ACCGTGGCGAGTGTGTATCCCGCACGACAAGCCGCTAAAGTCGCGCCGGCTGAGGCACTCCGTTATGAATAGGCAGAGAACGCGATGAGTATGTGGCGGCCCTGGGAAATCTGGCTCGGTAGCCGGTACCTGCGCTCGACGCACCGTCGTGGGTTTATCTCGTTCGTGGCCGGAATCTCCGTCGTCGGTCTGATGCTCGGCGTCGCGGTCCTGATCGTGGTCTTGTCAGTCATGAATGGCTTTGAACGAGAACTACGATCGAGAATGCTCGCGGTAACTTCCCATGCAACCTTGATGGGTTTAGAGGGTACGCTCGATGACTGGCAGGGCGCACGAGAGCTTGCCTTGCAGACGCCCGGGGTGACTCATGCGGTGCCCTATATCGAATCTCAAGCGATGGTGGCACGGGGGGCGAGGGTGCTCGGTGTCGCGCTGCGGGGCGTCGATCCCGATCTTGAGCGTGAGGCGACGGGGCTTGCCGAGCGCGTGGTCATAGGCGATTTTGAGCAACTACGCGCGGGAGCGTGGAATGTCGTTGTGGGCTCGACGCTCGCCAAAGAATTATCGCTTAGCTTGGGAGATCAGCTCGTGCTGATCGTGCCAGAGGGGAGCGTGACCCCTGAAGGGGTCATGCCGCGTATGCGTCGCCTGACGGTAGCCGGTGTTTTTGATAGTGGTATGTATGAGTTTGATCGTGGATTGATCCTGATGCATCTAGAGGATGCCGCCCGCTTATTACGTATGCGCGGTGAGGTGAGTGGTTTACGTTTGGCTTTGACAGAGCCACTGGAGGCGCCCGCGCGCGTACGCGAGATCGCGGTGGCGCTTGGGGGCGGTTACTTCATTAGTGACTGGACGCGTAACCATGCAAATTTTTTCCAGTCGATTGAGCTCACCAAAGGCTTACTGTTTATTATTTTGTCGATTATTGTCGGGGTTGCAGCGTTTAATATCGTCTCAACGCTGGTGATGATCGTCAAAGAAAAATCAGCGGACATCGCAACCCTCCGTACCCTCGGGGCAAGCCCGTCAAGCATTCTGGCAAGTTTCGTGACTCAGGGCGTGTTGATTGGCTTGGTGGGAACCCTTACGGGAGTCATGCTCGGCGTGACGATGGCGTGGCAGGTGGAGTCGATTGTCGCGGCTATCGAGCGTCTCTTTGATGTACAGTTTCTTAATGCTGAGGTGTATTTCATGAGCGATCTGCCGGCGACAGTGTTGGCCGAAGATGTGTGGCAGGTGGCTGGCGTCGCATTTGCGCTGTGTGCGTTGGCGACGATCTACCCCGCATGGCGGGCCGCGCGGATGCAGCCGGCGGAGGTGTTGCGACATGACTGAGGGCAGTAAGGTCAACGTGCTCGAAGCGCAGCATATCAGTCGTCACTTTCAGCAAGGCACTCACCGGCTGCAGGTCCTCAAAGATCTGGAACTCGTGGTACAGACGGGGGATAGTCTGGCGATCGTGGGTGCTTCCGGTTCAGGCAAGACGACGCTGCTGCAAATCTTAGGTGGCTTAGATCGCCCGAGTAGCGGTCGGGTACGCATTCTCGGTCAAGATCTGCATCAGATGGATGAAGCCGCGCGGGGCGCGTTGCGTAATCAGACCATGGGGTTCATCTACCAGTTTCATCACTTACTACCCGAATTCACGGCACTCGAGAATGTGGCCATGCCCTGGCTCTTGCGCCGCGCCTCGGTCGATGAGGCGCGCGAGCGGGCGAGTCGAGTACTCAAGGAAGTCGGTCTCGGTGAGCGTTTAGATCACAAGCCGTATCAGCTCTCGGGCGGCGAGCGTCAACGCGCCGCGGTGGCACGGGCGCTGGTGACGGAGCCTGCCTTAATCTTTGCCGATGAGCCAACTGGGAATCTGGATGGTCGCAATGCGACGCAAGTCTTTGAGCTACTTTTGAGCTTACGACGTGATCGAGGCACCAGTTTGATCGTGGTCACCCATGATTTGTCGTTAGCGGCGCAGCTCAACCAACAACTGCATTTGCAAGACGGAAAACTCGTCAACGAGCGCTGATCAGCGCTGTGATCGACGATGGCGTTCGCGATACTGTTTGCGAACCCGCCACAGCCAGAACTGATCGAGCAACAACCACGATCCCACCCCCGCGATTAAACCGCAGGTCAGGCATCCGAGTAGTAACGGCCGCCAGATCAAACGCAGCTCATTCTGCACCCAATCCCAGCTCGGCTCGAAGGCAAACGGGTAGATGGGTAGACCCAGCATCCAGGTGCCGAGGGTGTAGCACATCAAATAAACCGGTAACGCGGTAAACGGGTTGACCAAAAAGGTCGCGCCCACGACGGCAGGTACGTTGAGTCGCGCGATTAATGCCACCAGAAGGCCGATCGGCACTTGTAAAGGCAAAGGGATAAAGCAGATGGCGATACCAATGCCAAACCCCGTGGTCACACTCCGACGCTGTAAGGACCACAGACGCGGATCAAACACAGACTGTGCGAAAGGACGCACGTACCACTTGTTGCGGATGGCCTGTGCGTGGCGCGAGAGCTGACGGAGAAACTGGCGGGGCATGGCAGGGCGCGACTCTAGCAGTGTCGTCGGCAGTTTGCCGCCTTTCGTGGGGCTCAGTGTCTTGCTGGGTTGCGGCCTTGCCTTAAGCCTGCCTTGGCCGCTTGCGGTGATACTCATCGGAGTGGTTGGTGCGGGCCTCGCAGCGATCGCGCGAAGGGCTCATACCCCGTGGCGACGCCAACTTGCGGCCGAGGTTTTAGTGCTCTGTCTCGCCGGCGCCGGGACCGCTTGGGTCGCCTCTGGCGAACTGCAGCGACGGTGGCCGGTAGAGGCATCGGGCGAGCGTGTAATTGGGCTCCTCACCATCGATTCGCTGATCGAAGGCGAGGGTGAGCGACTTCAGTTTCAGGGTCAGCTCAGTATCGAATCACCTCGCACCTGGGCGAGGCCATTACGGGCCGAGGTCGAGTGGTCGCAGCCGCCTCGACCCTTGCCGCAGGTGGGTGAGCGTTGGCGCGTGCTCATGCGTTTAGAGACGCCCACGCCCGCGCGTAATCCCGGTGGGTATGACGCTGCGCGCCAAGCGTTTGTCGAACGCATCCATGCGCGTGCACGCGTGCTGCCGTGGGCCGTGACCGAGCGAGTCGCCGAGGCGCGTCCCAGTTGGCTGCGCTTACGATCGCATATCGCGGCGTCTATTCGCGAACGTATCGTTGATCGGGATGCTGCCGCCTTGTTCGCGGGGCTCGCGGTGGGCGCGACGGAAACCGTCTCGCCCGAGCAATGGCGCGTCTTTAGTGTCACCGGCACGACGCATCTGGTCGCCATCTCCGGTATGCATGTGACCCTGTTTGCATGGTTGATGGCCGCGATTGCGCGTCGTCTTTGGTCACAACTACCCGGGCTCATGCATCGATGTGATCGCGAATTCTTTGCAGGAGTGCTCGGCGTCAGTGCGGCGACTTTCTATGCTTTCCTGGCAGGATTTGGGGTGCCGACTCAACGCACGGTCGTGATGTTATTTGTGTGGTGGGCGATGCGTTTGGCGGGACGCCATCACTCCGATCTTACGATCCTTGGCCTTGCGTTAGTAGCGGTATGGTTGATCGATCCGCTCGCGCCCTTATCGGCAGGCTTTTGGTTGTCATTCGTCGCGATGGCGACATTGATGACCACAGAAACCGCGACGGGGACTCCGTCGAATGCGACTAATCAAAGATTCACTCAGCGTCTTTGGCGAAGTGTGAGTACGTTACTGCGCGTGCAGTGGCGGATTGGGATCGCGCTATTACCGTTAACGCTGATCTGGTTCCAAAGTGTCTCGGTCGCAGGACTGATCGTGAATTTACTGGCGATTCCGATTTTCTCGTTTGTACTCGTTCCCTTGGTGCTCCTTGGTGCCGCCTTGCAGTCGGTGTGGGTGGGAAGTGCAGCGCCGGTGTGGTGGTTGGCTGAGTGGGTGCATGACGTGATCTGGCCGCCCATGCATGCGATTGCCCAAAGCGACTGGGCCGTGCTGAGTTTTTCCCCGTCGTTCATCTGGATAGTGCTTGCCACGGTAACGGTCGCCATTTGGTTATGGTTACCGCTCGAGCGCAGGGTGTTTGCGGTGCGTTATCTCACGCGACGCGCCCTCATCGTTGGGTTATCGACGGCGCTCCTGATCAGCGCTCAGTGGCGATCGTCCGTCCCCGAGGGGCAGCTTTGGGTACGT
>CAZSRB010000041.1:4299-15987 GCA_964609065.1 uncultured Acidibacter sp.
GTCAAAGAAATCCGGCATACCACCGATTGGCACTCTGCGCCACCGCTCGCGAAACCCTGCGATCGCAAAGTCATTTGGCGACGTGATGGCGTGGAGTTTCAATTACGCCCGGCAGGTGATGCAGCGCAGTTTTGTGTATTACGCGCCAAAGTGCTGAATGGCCCGGCACTACTGATAGCCGAGAGACTCGATCGCAATGCCACGCAAGCGCTTGCGATCGAAGATCCCGCCTTTCTGAAGGCCGATTGGGTGTTGGCACCCCGACGAGGCTCGGTGCGTGCCGTGTCCGCGGATTTTATCGAAGCGACCGAGGCCCAGCAGGTGTTGGTGAGCTCGCGGCTCTGGAGCGATTCGCAACAGAGCGCAGCCACACAGCGCTGGGGTCTCGCCGCGACGCGCTGGTCCAGCACCGCTCGACAGGGGGCGTTAACACTGGTGCTATCTGCCCATGATCCAGGACGCCTTGAGGGTTATCGGCAGACCTTTCGCTTCGGGGTCTGGCGCGCCTTTCCGTAGGACAGGCGCGCTGATCACTCTGTGACCAATAGAAATCCGCATGCGACTGATATCGCCGGCGACGCTCAGCTATCATCGCAGGGTATGGCCGATCACAGGCAGCAGAGGGCATGACCGCGAGCCAATCCGCAGACACGGCGTCCAACGCCACGACGGGGACTTCATCAGCGACGGCGACGGCGGCTAACACCACGAATGTCAGCGCGGCGTCGAGTGCGGGTGCGCTGTCGGGTCCGATTTTGGCGCCGGTAGAGGTCATCGACGCCGGCGCGGTGTATCGGCGACTGCTCGGTTACGCCCGACCCCATCTTGGGATGTTCTCCATCGGCGTCGTGGGCATGGCGATGTTCGCCGCGACCGATTCCTTGCTCGCGTATCTCGTTCAGCGTTTTTTAGGTGGCGCGTTTGTCGACCCCGATCCGCGGATTCTTTGGGCGATCCCATTGGGGGCAGTGGGTTTGTTTTTTTTGCGCGGTATCGGTGATTACGTCGCCAATTATTTCCCAGGTTGGGTGGGTCGACAGGTCATCAAGGCCTTACGGGCGGAATTATTTGCGCATTACTTGCGTTTACCGACACGGTATTTTGATGGCGCCGTGACCGGTGGGATGTTATCGCGCCTGACCTATAACATTGAGCTGGTCGCTGAAGCGACGACCCACGCGATCACTATCATCATTCGCGATACTTTGACGATTCTGGGTCTGCTCGGGATGTTGTTCTGGTTGAACTGGCGTCTGGCAGCATTCGTACTCGTGCTCGCACCGCCGATCTCTTGGTTAATTCAATTTATCAATCGCTCATTCCGCCGCTATAGCGCACGGATCCAGGCCTCGATGGGTGATGTCACCCGGGTGACCAAAGAAGCCTTAGATGCGCATCGCGTGATCAAAGTCTTCAACGCACAAAAGTACGAAGAAGGTTTGTTTGATGGTGCCAACGAGCGCAATCGCCACAGCAATATGCGGCTCATTAGCGCGCGGGCTTTAGCGAATCCGGTCGTGCAGATGATCGCTTCAGTGGGCTTAGCCGGCGTGTTGTTCTTCTCCATTCAACAGGTCTTTGATGGCCGCATGGGGGTCGATCAATTTTTGGCGTTTTTGACGGCCTTGCTGTTGATGACCGCGCCGCTGCGTCGCTTGGTACAAGTCTTCGGCCCCTTACAGCAAGGCATTGCAGCGGGCGCGAGTGTGTTTGAAGTGCTCGATACCCCAGCCGAGGTGGATACGGGTGAGCGGACGCTGACGCGCGCACGGGGTGAGGTGGAGTTTCGTCAAGTGAACTTCCACTACGCAGATCAGTCGGAAGCCGCGCTACACGAGATCTCGATCAAAGTGGCACCGGGTCAAACCGTCGCGCTGGTGGGTCGATCGGGTTCGGGTAAGAGTACGCTCGTGAGTTTGCTGCCCCGATTTTACGAACCCCAGTCTGGGATGATTTTTTTAGACGGAGTGGATTTGCGCGACTATCGACTCAATGCGCTGCGCGATCAAATCAGTCTCGTCAGTCAAGAAGTGATGCTATTTGACGATACGATCCGTCGTAACATCGCCTTTGGTTTGACGTCCGCTGAGGCGCCTGCAGTCGAGGCGGCAGCTGAGGCCGCCTTTGTCAATGATTTCGCTAAAGAGTTGCCGCTCGGGCTGGATACGCCTGTGGGTGAGCGCGGATCTTTGCTCTCAGGTGGCCAAAGACAACGAATTTCAATCGCACGCGCGCTATTAAAAGATGCGCCGATCCTGATTTTAGATGAGGCGACGAGTGCACTCGATAGCGAATCCGAACGTCGCATTCAGCAGGCACTGGGCAAGCTCGTCAGTAACCGTACGACATTCGTCATCGCGCATCGTTTGTCAACAATCGAGCAAGCGGATCTCATCATTGTGCTCGATGAAGGTCGCATTGTGGAGATGGGTGATCACGCCTCTTTGATGGCCCGCGACGGTAAATACGCGCAGTTACACCGTCTGCAGTTTGCGGTGTAGTGGATTGAGTATGGGCGCGCTGCTCGAAGCCCTGTGGTACGCCCGGCCGCGCTTGCCGATTATTTTGCTACGTACCGTGTTTGCGCCGATTTTGTGGCCGCTGTCGGTGATCTTTGATATCGGCTCGGGCTTTCGTCGCTCGCTTTTTAAGAGTGGCGGTCTACCCGTGTATCGGGCCCGCTGCCCGGTGATCGTTATCGGTAATCTATCGGTGGGTGGGACGGGGAAAACACCCCTAGTGATTTGGCTTGCAAATATTTTGACGAGCCGTGGCCTCAAGGTCGGGATTTTGACGCGCGGCTACGGAGGTCGTGGGCGTGGTGTGCAGCGCGTCGAGGCGGAGAGTGATCCGCGTCTCGTGGGTGATGAGGCCTATCTACTTGCGCGCGAGACGCGTGCCGTCGTGATCGCAGCGGCAGAACGCAGCGCGGGTGCCGAGGCACTCGAAGGCGAGGGGGTTGATCTGATTCTGAGTGACGATGGTTTGCAGCATTACGCGTTGGCACGTGATTTAGAGGTCGTCGTCGTGGATGAAGCGCGTGGCCTCGGCAATGGTTGGCTATTGCCCGCAGGACCGCTTCGAGAAGGGCGCAGTCGCTTGCAGTCGGTGAACTGGTTGATTTGGCATACGGCACCGTTAACGCCGGCGGATGCGAGCGATGAGGGTGTCACGCCGCCGCCTTCGGGATCGGTGCGTGCCGATCGCCCGCCGCAGCGTTTGAGCCGAAGGGTGGGCGATGGCGTTGGTCTCGTGTTGGGCGACTCACCGCGCTGTCTAGAAATGCAGCTCGGCGCAGCAGCACCCAGAGCGTTGATCGACGGGCGATCCCGGCCTTGGTCGGCATGGCGCGGCCAAACGGTGCATGCACTGGCGGGGATCGGTCGACCGGAGCGTTTTTTTTCAATGCTAAGCGCGGGGGGTTTGAGTGTGCGCAGTCGTAGTTTCCCTGATCATCACGCCTTCACCGCGGCGGATATGCCCGCTGACTCATCGGTTCCCGTGCTGATGACCAGTAAGGATGCCGTAAAATGCCAAAGCTTCGCCGATACGCGCATGTGGGAAGTACCGGTCGCCGCGCACTTGTCGCCTGAACAGGGCGAGGCTTTGATCGCGAATATTTGGGCGCTCTATGAGCGCAACACGATGCCCAAAATGGAGAACACTCCGGGGAGTTGAGCAGATGGATACTCGGTTATTGGATATTTTGGCCTGCCCGCTCTGCAAAGGTCCGTTGGTGTACCACAAAGACGAGGCGGTCCTCGTGTGTCGCGCCGATCGCTTGGCCTTTCCAATTCAAGATGGTATTCCTGTGATGTTGGAAGAAGAGGCACGAGTGTTGGCGGCGGATGATCCGTTGCTGGCGCGCTAGGCCCCTGTCGCACGCGACGATCATCCTGCATGTATCGCATTGTCATTCCGGCGCGTTACGCATCGAGCCGCTTACCGGGTAAGCCGCTGCGTGACATCGCAGGCAAACCCATGCTGGAGTGGGTCTATGAGCGCGCACGCTGTTGTGCGGCGGGCGAGGTTTTGATTGCCACGGATGATGAGCGGATCGCTTCGGTTGCGCGCGGGTTTGGCGCCGACGTGGTGATGACCTCCGTCGATCATCAAAGTGGCACCGATCGGATTGCTGAGGTGGCAGCGCAGCGGGGCTGGGCCGATCGAGACATCGTGGTCAATTTACAAGGCGATGAGCCTGCGATGCCGGCAGCCCTCATCGAACAAGTCGCTGCACTACTAGAAGAGTATCCCGATGCGGATATCGCAACGCTGGCGGCAGCGGTACGAGATCGAGATGAATACTTTGATCCCAATACAGTCAAAGTTGTGACCGATCGAGAAGGGCGAGCGCTGTATTTTAGTCGTGCACCGATCCCGTGGTATCGAGACGAAGCGCCCACGGACTCCCTGCCAGGCGCGCGGCGTCATATTGGTTTATACGCTTATCGCGTGGGTGCGCTTCGACGGTTGGCAGCGCTGCCGCCTGCGCCCCCCGAAGTTGCTGAAAAGCTTGAGCAGCTTCGTGCGCTCTTCAATGATTTAGAGATCCGTGTGGGCGAGGCCGTGACCTTGCCAGGGCCCGACGTCAATACGGTTGAGGATCTCGCGCGGGTCAGTGCTCGCCTGTTAGGCGAGACTGACCGTTGCGATTAAAGCGTCGCTGACGCGAAGATCAATAGTCGTTGCGTCGCGAGGCGCCTGAGCTTGGGCCAAAGGTGGCACGAGTCGGCGCGGGTCCTGATGACCACACCACTTTTTTCTCAGGTTTCGTTGAGTCCTCATCACTCTGGGTCACCGCCGTCTCGGTGGTGACGTCATCCGCCCCCGGGGTTTCCACGGCAGCCGTTTCTACCGATGCGGTTTCTACTGTAGCGGCCTCTACCGGCGCGACTTCCACCGGTGTCGCAGTCACCTCGATGGGTGTCTCGGCGACCTCAGCCGGTGAGGATGCGGCGATCGGCGGTGTTTCCGGGGTCGGCGGTGCCTCGACGGCGGGCACCAAACCCGTCCAGCTGGCAGGGGCTGGGTCGGGCGGGGCGAGCGGAGCGTCTGGAGCAACAACCGGTGACGCCGTAGTGTCCGAGGACGCACTGACTGGCGTCGAGGCTTCGGTCATCAAAGATTCTGTCGCGACAGATTCTGGGACCAAAGATTCTGTGCCCATCGGCTCCGTGGTCGAAGACTCCGCAACGACCGAGGTGTCGGTGGTGCTTTCGCCTTCCGTCACGGCAAGCTCACGTCCGTGACTACCGCCACGACGACCGCGTCGGCCCCGACGACGACCGCGGCGCGAATCACGGGCTTCACCCTCTTGCGCCGGTGTGGGAGCGCCTGATTCGTTGACATTCGCTGAAGTGAGCGCGGGGGACTCCCCGTCCTGTTCAGTGCGAGGGGGGGAGGCAGGTGCAGACGTTGACGCCGAGGCCGCGCTGGCTACCGGCGTGCCCGTCGCCGCGACAGCTGTGCTCGGCGAGCCCGATGCGGATCGATCACGTTCGCCGCGACGACGGTGGTCATCACGACCGCGTCGGTTACCGCGCGAGCGGTCACCGCCACGGCTCTCAGGCGAGTCGGCATCACGGGTCTCACGTTCCGGCCGCGATTCACGAGATTCTTTGGAATCACGCGACTCGCGCGAGTCACGGTCTCGGCGATGTCGATCTCGACCGCGCCCCGAGCGACCGTCACGACGGTCACGATCATCTCGACCACGCGTATTGCGCGAGCCTTGATCGCGTGAGGGTTCGGTTTTTTCGGGAACGGGGTCGCCAAATAACCACCGCCATAGACGCACAAAAATACCCGGACGAGGTCCGCTGGGTGCGGCGACCGTTGCCGCGACGGGCGTGGGTGCCTGCACGATGGGTGCCGGGGTGGTCGGTAGGAAGGTTGGGACCGCAGGCGCTTCTTGAGGTGCTTTTTGCTCGCGAGTACCAGACGGGTCCGGTACTTTGGCAGGCGTTGGCATCTGATACGAGAGCCGCTTGAACTCGGTCTGCTCCGACTCATCGTCACGTACGCGGCGAATCGAGTACTCAGGGGTATCGATATTCAAGTTCGGGACGATGATGAGTTCTACGTCGCTCTTGTCTTCAAGCGTTCGTAACCATTCGCGCTTTTCATTGATGAGGTAGGTGGCAACTTCCACAGGTACCTCGGCGATGACTTTGGCGGTGCGATCCTTACGGGCCTCTTCGCCAATGAGGCGCAGCATAGCAAGCGCCATGGATTCAACCGTACGAATGCTGCCGATGCCTTGGCAGCGCGGGCAGACCTCATGGCTCGAGTCACTCAGTGAAGGCCGCAATCTTTGCCGCGACATTTCGAGGAGGCCAAAGCGCGACAGACGACCAATCTGAATCCGCGCCCGATCCATTTTCATGGCATCGCGCAGACGCTCTTCGACCGCGCGCTGGTTTTTCGTCTCCTCCATATCAATGAAATCGATGACGATGAGGCCACCGATGTCACGGATACGCAGCTGTCGAGCGATTTCGTCGGCTGCTTCGAGGTTGGTATTCGTCGCGGTGGTTTCGATGTCTCCGCCACGCGTGGCGCGGGCGGAGTTGATGTCAATCGAAACTAGCGCCTCGGTGTAATCAATGACGATCGAGCCACCCGAGGGCAATTGCACCTTATGGGCATAGGCGGATTCGATCTGGCTTTCGATCTGAAAGCGGGTGAACAGCGGGATGTCATCGCTGTACATCTTCAGGCGACGACCACCCTCGGCGGGCATGAAGCGCTGCATGTACTCGAGTGCAATCGTATGAGCGCCCGGCTCATCGACCAATACTTCGCCAATATCTTCAGAGAAGTAATCCCGTAGCGCACGGGTGACGGGGTCGCTTTCGCGGTACACCAAAAAGGGCGACGGGCGCTCGAGCACGGCTTTGACGATCTCATCCCATTGGATCTTGAGATTATCGAGATCCCACTGCAGCTCCTCGACCGCGCGTCCAAGCCCTGCCGTGCGCACGATGGCTCCCATGCCCGCTGGGATCGAGAGCGCATCCATGATGCTCTTCATCTGATCGCGCTCTTCGCCTTCGATGCGGCGGCTGACGCCGCCCGCACGCGGGCTATTGGGCATCAAGACGAGAAATCGCCCGGCCAACGAGATGAACGTGGTGAGGGCAGCACCCTTATTACCACGCTCTTCTTTTTCGACCTGAACAACGATGTCCTGACCTTCCTGCAGGACCTCTCGCATGTTGATGCGACCGCCGGCGGGTTGCTTCAGGAAGTACTCGCGAGAGATTTCTTTCAGCGGTAGGAAACCATGACGCTCGGCGCCGTAGTCGACGAAACACGCCTCAAGCGACGGCTCGATACGGGCGATACGCCCTTTATAGATATTCGCTTTTTTTTGTTCTTTGGAGGGCAGTTCGACCGAAAGATCGTACAGCCTTTGACCATCAACCAGTGCGACGCGTAGCTCTTCGGCTTGCGTCGCGTTGACCAACATTCTTTTCATGGGCCCCTCGTTGGGAAAGTGGGGCCGACAGTACGGCGGCAGGCGTTGAGAACAACGCTGCCTGATCTCCGCTCGTTTCAATAGAAACAGCGGATCTAACCAATGCGGTGATGTGCTGCGCGAACGCGTTGACGTAGGTCACGTTAGTGTTGTTCGTGCTCGCGGGCATCAAGGTTGGCCCTGATGTCCCACTGCCCTGGTCTCTCTATTACCGATGGCGTGTCGGGGGAGTCCTTTCGGATGACTCAACGCCCCACACGGCGACTGTCGGCCTGCTCGATGGCCTCGTTCCCGAGGACCAACTAATATGCGGCGCCCGCTCCAAAAGTGGCAAACTGCCCACCCCGGATCGCGCGCACCGCGCTGATGTCTGCGCCATCTCGACTCACGAGGGGCCGCTGATTTCAGCTTTGCCAGCCTCGGACGGATGATGTTGCAACGGGCCGAGGATAAGTCAAAGCTTATGGAAAAACAAGATCTTACGGAAAAATCTGCGCGTCAGACCGTACGCCATGTCACGGTCGGAGAGGACGATGCGGGGACCCGGCTTGATAAGTTTTTGTTGCGACAATACCCCGGTGCCCCGAGGACCCGCGTGTTCCGCATGGTGCGCAAAGGGGAGGTACGACTGAACGGCAAGCGCGCGGCGGTGGATAGCCGGCTCGCACTGGGGGATGCCGTACGACTGCCGCCGATGCGCGAGAAGCTTGATGAGGCGGGGTCGATGTCGGGCTCTTTGGAGGATGGGCGTGGGTTGGCCCGTTCGCCGCATGCGAGTGGCCATGAGTCCGAGACGGCGCGACGCAGACGGGTTCCGAGCGGCTTACTGCAGACCGTGACGGAGGCGATCTTGCACGAGGATGAGCGTCTACTCGTTGTCAATAAACCCGCAGGCATCGCCGTCCATGGCGGTAGCGGGGTGAGTTTCGGGATCATTGAGGCGCTACGGGCCGCCCGGCCGGATGAGAACTTAGAGCTGGTGCATCGACTCGATCGGGATACGAGTGGCGTGCTTTTGATCGCTCGGAAGCCTGCGGTGCTACGCATGTTGCATGCCAGTTTGCGTGAGGGTGAGGGCTTCGAGAAGCGGTATCTCGCGCTCCTCAAAGGCCAATGGCAGCTGGGGAAGAAGCGGCTTGATTTACCGCTGCGAACTGATTTGCGCTCAGGCGGTGAGCGGACGGTGCGTGTGCGCGAGGATGGTAAAGAAGCCGTCAGTGATTTTCGTCCGGTGCAATTTTTTGGTCGGATGGCGAGTTTGATGGAAGTGTCGATCTTGACGGGTCGTACACATCAGATTCGTGTGCACGCGCAATATGCCGGTCATCCTGTTGCCGGAGATGATAAATACGGGGATCGTGAGTTCAATGAAATCATGCGTGACTATGGACTCGAGCGCATGTTTTTGCACGCATCAAGTATTTCTTTTACCTGGCCAGATAAGGGCACGCCGTTCAGTGTGAACGCGCCGTTACCCGAGGATTTGGCGGCCGTGATTGACCAGCTTAGCGACGCGGCGCGTAAATCGCGCGCAGGTCGGCGGCGAGCCAGATAAGCGGCAGACCAATGAGTGCGGTGGGATCCTCACTCCTGAGCTGCGAGAGCAAAGTGATTCCTAAGCCTTCACTTTTGAAGCCCGCCGCACAATCAGTCGCGGGCTCTCGCGCCACATAGTCAGCGATTTCTGACTCGGTTAATTCACGAAAGCGGCAATGCGTATCGTCACGATGCCGATGCCAAATGCCCGCCGCCATACCGACCACCGCGACGGCGGTGTGAAAGGTGACGGTCTGACCTGAGAGCTGCGCCAACATGGCCGCTTGGCCCTGCGCGCTCCCCGGTTTACCGAGGCAACGATCGCCGAGCGCACAGACCTGATCCGAGCCAATCACGATCGCCCCAGGATGACGGGCCGCCACCACTTTGGCCTTCTCGAGCGCTAAACGTTCGGCTAGCGCGACCGGAGACTCGCCCTCGCGGCGACTCTCATCGAGATCAGCCGCTTCGCACTGAAAGCGGTAGCCCAGGCGCTCCAAGAGCTCCCGTCGGTAACGCGAGCTTGAGGCCAGGTAGAGCGGGCCAGGGGGGGATATCGAGGTAGGGTGCTTTTCGGCCACAGAAACAACAGCTTAAGGTGGAGTTTGTTTTGACTCGCCGGATTGTCGCACCTATTATACGCGCCCCATGCGCCGAGACTGGTCGCGTCCTGTTGATGTAGAGCGTCTGGCTGACTTAGCCGAGCACCTCGCGGTGTCGGTGCCGGCAGTCGAGATGCCGCGTTTGCGTGATGTGTTATCGCGGCCAGAGGGCACGGTGAGCGGCGATTTACGCTTCGCGCGACGCAAGGGCCGACCGATGGTGCAGGTGCGGGTGCAAGCGAAACTGCCGCTGCGCTGCCAGCGCTGCTTGCAGCCGGTCTGGGTAGAAGTTGCCGGCGAGTCAGAGGTCTGGTTCGTCTGTGAGGAGAGCGAGGCAGATGGGCTTGAGCCTTCGGTCGAACCGACGCTCGCGCCACAGTGGAAGATGGCACCGCAAGCGGTGCTGGAGGAAGAGTTGTTGCTGGCCATGCCGCTGATCCCGCGGCATGGCGAGTCGGAGCAGTGTCAGCCGACATCCGCGATAGCGCCGGATGAGGCGGCAGTGCAGAGGCCGTTTGCTGATTTGGGCAAATTGCTGCAGCGGGATTCGTGACGCGCCGGATTTCATTGATGATCCGTCGCGAAGATTGTTTTAAGGAGCCGACATGCCTGTTCAAAAAAGTCGCAAGACGCCCTCCAAGCGCGGAATGCACCGTTCACACTCGGCGCTCGCCAAACCGGCTTTGTCGGTGGATCCGCAATCGGGTGAGACTCACTTCCGTCATCGCATCACGCCCGATGGTTTCTATCGCGGCAAGCGCGTCATCGAGAAGGCGCCGGACGAAGAAGCTTCAAGCTAAGGTCCACTGCTGCACAGTGAGTGCAGCAGGCTCCCAAGTGGAGCGCTTTTTCTCATGATCACCATCGCGCTCGATGTGATGAGTGGCGATCTGGGTGCAGGGGAATGCATTCCGGCAGCCCTGTTGTCTTTGCGAGCTAACCCCGCACTGCAACTCCAGTTAGTTGGCGATGAGCCAACGATACGCGCAGCGCTCGCGCAGCAAGTCGGGCACGAGAGTTCGCTCTCTCAAAGAATAAAAGTGGTCCATGCGAGCGAGGTCATCACGATGGATGACTCGCCGCGCGAAGCCATTCGGCGCAAAAAACAATCCTCCATGCGTCTTGCGATCGATCAGGTTCATGCTGGATCGGCTCAGGCGGCTGTGAGTGCGGGTAACACGGGCGCGTTGACGGCGATTGCGCATTTTGTGCTCAAGTGTCTACCTGAGGTGGAGCGTGCGCCCATTATGTCGGCGGTACCCAATGCAAAGGGTATGACGCATGTGTTGGATCTAGGGGCGAACGTCCGAGCGACCGCTTTGCAGCTTGAGCAATTTGCAATCATGGGCGCGATTGTTGCGCGCGATGTTCATGGTATCGCCAGACCCCGGGTGGGGCTGCTTAATATTGGCGAAGAAGAGCAGAAGGGTAATGACCTTGTGCAGGAGGCCCATGCGCGGCTTCTCGCCTGGCGTGAGGGCGCGCGGCAAGAGACTTTTGATTACTACGGATTTGTCGAAGGCCACGATATTTTTGGTGGTGAGGTCGATGTGGTCGTGACCGATGGTTTTACGGGTAACGTCGCCCTAAAGACCATGGAGGGTTTAGCTGGACTCATCAGCTCGCGCTTGCGTCAGGAGTTCACGGCAGACCTTCCGAGCAAGCTTGCGGCGTTAATGGCGCGACCCGTCTTGAAGCGAGTCTCACAATCGCTTGATCCGCGTCGCTATAACGGCGCTGTCATGGTCGGTTTGCGTCAGGTCGTGGTAAAAAGCCACGGTGGGGCGGATCGTGTAGCGATGTCCGAGGCGATTCGTATTGCCTCCACAGCGGTATCTAGCCAGCTGGTACGGCATGTGGAAAGTGCTTTTCGTAGCTGATTCGATCGTTTTCTTTGGTCATTGGGGGTGACATGCTGAAGTATTCACGCATTGCCGGCACCGGCAGCTATTTGCCGAGTCGGGTGATGACCAACTCCGATCTCGAAAAGATGGTGGATACCTCCGATCAATGGATCCAAGAGCGCACGGGTATTCGTCAGCGACATATCGCTGCTGAGGGTGAGAC
>CAZSRB010000042.1:0-3756 GCA_964609065.1 uncultured Acidibacter sp.
AAGTGGTAGTGCAAAAAATCACCGTATCCTCTGACCCGATCAACCCTTGTGACGAGATCGCCATAGGCTTGCCACTGAGAGCCACTCGCCAAGGATTTCAAGTTGCCGCTTGAGAGAATCGCGCGCTCTAGAGAATCGACCCCGCTCACCCGCAGTCGCCGACCCGCGTGAAACGCTCCTGCCCCGCGCTCAGCCCATAGAAGCTCGCCGTAAGCCGGCGCGGATGAGACGCCCAGCACCATCTGACCCTCACGCATCAGCGCAATCTGGGTTGAGAAGAACGGGCACTCGCGCACGAAAGACTTGGTGCCATCGATGGGATCCACCAACCAGATGCTTGAAGCTTGCATCTGATGTGTCCCCGTTTCCTCGCCGAAAAAACCATAGTCGGGAAACGCGCTACTCAAAATCTCACGGATCACCTCTTCGGCGCGGACATCAGCCTCGGTCACAGGCGACTTGTCCGCTTTCGTCGAGACCGCGAGATTGCGCTGATAGAGCGAGCGAATAACCTCAGCAGCTGCTTCAGCAGCACGTAAGGCGGTCGTCAGTTCGGCAGATGGCACAACGCTCGTCCTCTTCGGCTTAAGACTCGGCGCAATGTGCTGACTAGCGCCGAGACTGTCAATCGGTCATGAGCGTCGCGTGCTATCTTTGCCGCTATGGGTAATCGATTGAGCAAAATCTACACGCGTACAGGCGATGATGGGACCACGGGGCTCGGCGATGGCACTCGTGTCGCCAAGGATCATGCCCGTGTTGAGGCATATGGCACAGTCGACGAAGCGAACTCCGCGATCGGCATGATCCTCGCCGTACCCGCCCTACCGCCGGCCGTGAGCGAATGTCTCACCCGCGTGCAACACGATCTTTTTGATCTCGGTGGAGAGCTTTGCATCCCTGGCATGGAGTTGATCAGCGACGCACAAATTGAACGACTCGAGCACGAGCTCGATGCGTTCAACGACCCTCTGCCGGCACTCAAAGATTTTATTTTGCCGGGCGGGGGCCCCGCAGCGGCCGCTTGTCACCTTGCCCGCACGATCGCCCGACGCGCCGAGCGCCGCATCTGGTCATTGGCCGCGCTCGAGCCCAGTTTACGCGCCCAACCCGCGCGTTATCTCAATCGCTTATCCGATTTACTTTTTGTTATCGCCCGCGTCTTGGCTCGTCACGAGCAAGGCAGCGAAGTACTTTGGAAAAGACAGTCCAGCTAAGTTGGGCTAAGCCTGGCTAAAGCTGGTTAAGCCCACCCAAGTCGCGCCGACATGCGCAGTCGGTACTCCCGGTCACTACCCAGGTTTGTTCTCGGCCAGCACTCGCTCATCCACCTCGCTGCGGATCTGGGTGCCGATCATAATCGACAACAATAGCGCGCCCGCCAGCATCAAAAACGGCACTTGATAGCTACCGTAGACATCAAAGAGCTTGCCTGTCATCCAGCTACCGAGTCCCACCCCGATCGACTCCATGAAACTGATGGAGCCATTGATCCGGCCGATTTCGCGAAGGCCAAAATTATTGACGGCCAACATATTGTAGAGCGTAAAGAGCCCACCCCAACCGAAGCCGATCACCACTGCAGATACCACCACCCATTCACGCTGCATGCTCGCCAAACCGAGCAAGCCCACAAACATAATCACCAAACAAGTCATAAATACTTTATGACGGTCAACTCGATCGGCGATCGCACCATTGGCCAGTTTCGCGACCATCGCGACGAGACTGAATATAAAAAGCTGGAACCCAGCTTCACGCAAAGAAAAGCCAAAACCTTTGTTTAAATGCAGCACATAATGCTGAACAAAAGAAAAAATTGCGTAGTAACTCAAAAAACCAGATAGACCAATCGCCCAAAAGGTGCGGGTGCGAATCGCTTGCTGGAAAGTTAAGCCGTGCTGCTTTAAATCACCGAGCTCACGGTTCTGCCCAACCGCCGAGTAACCAGCCTGTGCGGGAGTGCCGCGAATCACCAAAAAAATCAGCGCAAAAAGCACAATCGGCATCAGCGAGTTATAAAGGTACGCCTGACGCCAACCGTAGCCTTCAATCAGATAGGGATTAACGAAAGGGAGGACGGCGCTCCCTAGACTCGTGCCTACCAAGGCGATCCCGATCGCCAACCCTCGATGCTTTACGAACCAGCTCGAGACGAGATAAATGATGGTCATGGAGCCTGCGGTCGAGAGCGCCAAGGAAAACATGATATGAATCAGGTAGACTTGTTTGAGCGCCTCACCCATCCACTGGGTGGCATAGGCATATAACGCCAATACGACGACTGTAATGGCAACGCCCACGGCGAGCCGCATCCCCAACGAAGGGAAAATCGCGTTCAAAGCGATGACAAGGACACCACCTAAGCACACCGCTGTGACGACTGCCACGATCTCGATAACGAGCACCGGACCGCCATTAGCGATCATCGAGTAACCCACATAACCCAGCGTCAAAAAAGCGCATCCCGCCATCAAAAGATAACGCGGGTTTACTTTGTCAATGAGAATCCCGATAAACGGGGCGATCGAAGCAGCAAGCGCAAAGTTCAGAAAATCTCTGAATTTAAAATCACCACGGCTCCAACCAAACTCGTCCAATAAAGAGGGATCGAAAATCGTGATGCCCGTCGCGGTCATGCCGTTGGACAAGAACAAGGCGAGCATCCCCATGAAGGCGACGACCCATGGGTAATAACCGGGTGCCTCGCGGCGTTCAGCTGTTGTCATTCAATCCCCCGTTCTGCCCGCTGGCTATGTCGCAGGCGTGCCCAATCAAATGATACGCCTGGGTCGGTCTTGCGCCCCGGGGCCACGTCACAGTGCCCCACAATGTGGTCGTTGGCAATGGCGGGATAGGCACGGCGCAACCCGCTTACCAAAGTGCTGAGCGCCTGATATTGAGCCTCCGTGTAGGGCGTGTCATCGGTGCCTTCCAACTCGATGCCGATCGAAAAATCATTGCAGGCCTCGCGTCCGCGCCAACTAGAGACCCCGGCGTGCCAGGCTCGTCGATGGAAGGGGACATACTGGGTCACCTCCCCCGAGCGAAAAATACAGGCATGAGCCGACACCCTCAGCGCCTCGATCGACGCGAAATACACATGGTCATCGGCACGCAGGTCGCCGCAAAAAAGTTGATCGATGGCAGGGCCCCCAAAGTCGCCCGGAGGCAGGCTGATTCCGTGGATCACGATGAGCTGGATCTCCGCACCCCGGGGGCGCGCGTCGTGATGAGGACTCAACACCTGTCTCGTACCCCGTAGCAACCCCGTATCGCGGTGCACAGAGAAAATCGAAGCGTCTTGCTCGAATGCGGCCATGGGGGTCGATCATGCCAGAATAGACGCATGTCGAGACTATCCTTTGAAGCTCTGCGTGCTCTGGATCTAGCCCACATCTGGCATCCCTGCACACAGATGAAAGATCATGAGAGCGAGCTCCCCCTCATCCCATTACATGCGGGAGAGGGTCCTTGGCTGGTGGACGCCAATGGCAAACGCTACCTCGATGCGATCAGTAGCTGGTGGGTCAATCTTTGGGGTCACGCAAACCCCTCCATTAATGCGGCGCTCAAAGATCAACTGGATACCCTGCCACATGCCATGCTGGCAGGCTTTACCCACGAGCCTGCCGTTCGGCTTGCAGAGCGTCTACTACAGAAGGCACCGCCCGGACTCTCACGGGTTTTCTTTGCCGACAGCGGATCAGCCGCGATCGAGATCGCTGTCAAAATGAGCTTTCATTACTGGCAAAA
>CAZSRB010000042.1:3856-15937 GCA_964609065.1 uncultured Acidibacter sp.
GCGGATCAGCCGCGATCGAGATCGCTGTCAAAATGAGCTTTCATTACTGGCAAAACGTTGGTAAGCCTCGCAAAACGCGCTTTGTGACGTTAGCGAACAGCTATCACGGCGAGACACTAGGCGCGCTCGCGGTGGGTAACGTCGAGCTGTACAAAGCAATCTACCGACCCTTGTTGATGGACGTTATCACCGTCCGCTCTCCCGACGCCTATTTGGCCGAACCCGGGGAGAGCGCGCTCGCATATGCCGAGCGCTGTGCTGCTGAAGTCGAGTCATTGTTTGCCGAGAGTGCCGATGAAATCGCCGCGATTCTGATCGAGCCGCTCGTACAGTGCGCCGGTAACATGCGGATGTACCACCCGCGCTATATGCAACGGCTACGTGAAATCTGCGATCAATATGCAGTGCACTTAATTGCGGATGAGATCGCCGTGGGCTTTGGGCGAACTGGGCGTCTATTTGCCTGCGAGCACGCGGCGATCACGCCGGACTTTCTGTGTTTATCGAAAGGATTAACGGCAGGCTATCTGCCGATGTCCGTGGTACTCACGCCGGCCGAAATCTATACGGCGTTCTACGATGAATACAGCAAGCTAAATGCGTTCTTGCATTCCCATAGTTACGCTGGCAACCCGCTTGCCTGTCGTGCGGCGTTGGCATCCTTAGATTTGTTTAATAGCACCGATGCACTCAACCGGAATCAATCTTTGGCGCGTTACCTGGGAGAGTGTCTGCAAACACATTTTGCGGATCATCCTCATGTCAGTGACATCCGCCAGTGCGGCATGATCGCCGCGGTGGAGTTCGTTGCTAACAAACAAAACCGCCAAACCTTTCCGTGGAGAGAACGACGGCACTTACGACTCTATCGCCATGCGCTCGAGCAGGGTGTCTTATTGCGCCCTCTCGGCAATGTGATTTACTTCATGCCACCCTACGTTATCAATGAAAATGACATTGACCTGATGACCGAGGTTGCAGTCGCCGGTCTCAACGTAGCCGTCAGCCAAGCGGGGTCATAGCGATGCGCGAGGTCAGAGTGTTTGTGGAACGACCTCTATCGGCAGGTAAGAGCGTGGCCCTTGCGCCTGGTCCGGCTCGACATGTGGTACGAGTGCTGAGATTACGCACAGGATCGTCTCTCACCCTATTCAATGATCAAGGCGGCGAATACCGCGGCGAAATCGAACGCATGCGGGGCGAAGACGTAGCGGTCAAGGTGATCTCGCACTTATCTATCGAGTGCGAATCCTCTCGTCCTCTCATTTTGTTGCAGGGCGTTGCGCGCGGTGAGCGCATGGACTGGATCGTGCAAAAAGCGACCGAACTCGGTGTCACACATATCCTGCCGATCGCCTGCGCTCGTAGCGTGGTGCAGCTTGATGTCGAACGCGCGAATAAGCGCCAAGAACATTGGCGGGCAACTGCCATCGCCGCTTGCGAACAGTGCGGTCGCAACCGCCTACCCGTCATCGAGCCGGTACGCGCGCTCGCAGATGCGTTCGAAGCCTTGAGCACAGCCGAATACGCGGATGGCGCAACACGCGGCCTGCTTGATCCACAGGCAGCGCTGACGCTCGCGCAGTGGGTATCTCGGGCTGCCGTGCCTTCAGCCCCTGTCGCGCTACTTATCGGGCCAGAGGGTGGACTCGAAGATTCCGAACAGGCCCTCGCCGAACAACATGATTTCACGGCCCTGAGACTCGGGCCACGCATCCTTCGTACCGAAACCGCCGCTCTGGCCGCCTTAGCTGCCATACAATCACTGGCAGGAGATTTCGCATGAGCACGAGCAAACCGACGTTAGCGGTGGTAATGGACCCCATCGCAGACATTAAATACGCCAAAGATTCCACGCTGGCGATGCTGTTATCAGCCGCTGCGAATGGTTTTGAGCTGTGGTATCTCGAGCTGGATGATCTCTATCTGCGTGATGGGGTGGCCTGCGGTCATGCCCGACCCCTAGCGGTTCATGCCAATCCCGATCATTGGTTTGATCTCGGTAACAAAGAAATTCGTCGACTGGGCGACTTTGATGTCATCTTGATGCGCAAAGACCCCCCGTTCGACACGGAATACATTTACGCCTCATACATCCTGCAACGCGCAGAAGATCAAGGCGCTTTAGTCGTCAATCGCCCACAGGGTCTGCGCGACATGAACGAAAAGGTGTACACGGCCTGGTTCCCCCAGTGCTGTGCGCCCACCTTGATCACGCGCAGCATGGCTGACATGCACGCATTTTTGACGGAGCACGGCAAGATCGTGTGCAAGCCTCTCGATGGTATGGGAGGCCGGTCGATCTTCGTGACTGAGCAGGGCGACAAGAACACCAACGTAATCTTTGAAACACTGACCGCTTACGGCACGCGCTACGCAATGGTACAGCGCTATCTGCCCGAAATCGTCGCCACGGGTGATTCCCGTATTCTGCTGGTCGATGGACAGCCCATCCCGTACGCGCTCGCACGGATTCCAAGCGGAGAGGATAATCGGGGAAATCTCGCTGCGGGTGCCACGGGCGTCGGGCGCCCCCTCACTGAGCGAGATCTATTTCTGGCACAACAGATCGGGCCAAAATTAGCCGAGCAAGGCATGTTGTTTGTCGGCTTAGATGTCATCGGCGGCTATGTCACGGAAATTAATGTTACGAGCCCAACAGGTATTCGAGAGCTCGATCGGCAATTTGGCATTGATATCGCTACTTTGTTCATCACCGCAATTCAGCGGCGGTTGTGATCTACTCGACAGCGCTGCGGTAAGGCCCCCATACTTAGATCTATGAGCGACGGCGTCTCACTGACCAACCACCTGCTCGTGGCCATGCCCACGCTGGCTGATCCGGAATTTTCGCGATCTGTCACCTTGGTCTGCGAGCACAGCTTGGATAAAGGCGCGCTCGGTATCGTGATCAACAAGCCGCTCAGCATGACGCTGGGCGAGATCTTCGACCAAATGGATATCACCGCGGCTCCGCCTCAACTCGGAGATCGGCAGGTCTTGCGAGGCGGGCCGGTGCATCGCGATCGAGGATTTGTCGTACATCGAAGCGGCGGTGAATGGGGTTCCTCGCACCGAGTATCCGAGCATATTCAGATCACTACTTCGCGTGATGTGCTCGAGGCCATGGCACGTGGCGAAGGACCTGAAGACGCCTTTATTGCGCTTGGCTATGCAGGCTGGGAAGCCGGTCAATTGGAGCGCGAGATGCGCGATAACGCCTGGCTAAGCCTGCCTGTTAACGACGAAATCCTCTTCCACACTCCCTTTGAGAATCGCTGGCAAGCCGTTTGGCAGCATCTTGGCGTTGATGTCGGTCGTATGTCCCACGTGGCCGGGCATGCCTGAGTCCCTGTCGACTCGTACGCCGCAAGTCGTTCTCGCCTTTGACTTTGGTCTACGCCGTATTGGCTGCGCCGTGGGTGATACCCTCACTCGCCGCGCACGCCCTCTGCGAACGCTAGAGCGACGCGATCCCGAGCAACTGCTATCGGCCGAATGGTCAGCACTCACGTCCATTGTTCGCGAAGCGGGGGCTACGCAGATCGTCGTCGGGCAGCCTTATAATGCAGACGGTAGTCGACATGCGCTGGCTGACGCTTTGGATGCTTTTGTCATACAAGTGGGCGAGCGTTGTGCACTGCCTGTGCATCAGATTGATGAAC
This sequence comes from uncultured Acidibacter sp., assembly GCA_964609065.1. GTDB lineage: Bacteria > Pseudomonadota > Gammaproteobacteria > Steroidobacterales > Steroidobacteraceae > UBA964. The sequence goes on from CAZSRB010000042.1 coordinate 7,522, forward strand.
GCTACTCATCGTTGGAAGCCGAGGAAACATTGCGCGAGCTGCGCGCGCGGGGACAACGTCGAGGAGCAATCAAAAAAACGGATGTCGACAGTATGGCAGCAGCGCTTATCTTAGAGCGCTGGCTCGCCGGAGCGCCGGCGTAACGATCCCGACCGCGGAGTGATAACGGTTGTCCAAACCCCCTGCAGAACGAACGGAACAGCTCAGAGCAGATGGCTCTTTGCGTCACCTATTAACGCTTGATGGCCTATCGCGCGGGATTGTCGAGTCTTTGCTCGAGCGAGCCGCCCATTTTTCTCGGCCGTTCAATGAACCTGCGGCGCGTAGTACCGCGCTTCGCGGAACGACGGTCGCCATTATGTTTGCCGAACCTTCCACCCGTACGCGCGTTTCATTCGAACTCGCAGCGCTAAGACTCGGCGCCGACGTGGTCAACATCGAAGTACAGCTCTCCTCGCGACGCAAAGGCGAGAGCGTGCTGGACACCGTTGCCACGCTAGAGGCAATGCACGTCGATGGACTCGTTTTGCGCGATGCTGAGGCGGATGTCCCCGATCTTGTCGCGGCCCATGTTGCCGATCACGTGAGCGTGTTTTCAGGTGGCGCCGGTAGCTACTCTCATCCAACCCAAGGACTGCTCGATGCGCTGACCGTGCTTCAACATAAAGGTCGAGTCGAGGGACTACGCGTCGCCATCGTAGGCGATGTTCGGCATTCTCGGGTTGCGCGCTCTGCTTGGCGTGCCTTCAGTCTTTTGGGAGCAGGGGAAATTCGTCTGCTAGCCCCGATTGCACTAATGCCCGATGCCGATGACTTTGCCGGTTGCACCCGCCATGATTCTTTGGCGACGGGATTGACCGATTGCGATGTCATCATGGCCCTGCGTATCCAAAAAGAGCGTATGACCGAAGCGGATATCCCGAGCGAGCGGGAATATTTTGCTCAATGGGGCCTGACAACCGATCGTCTAAAATATGCGCGCGAAAATGCCATTGTGATGCACCCGCAGCCCATGAATAGAGGCGTGGAGATTGATTCGTCGGTCGCCGATGGTCCCCAATCGGTTATCCGCGATCAGGTCCGCCATGGCGTTGCGGTGCGAATGGCCGTGCTCGAACAAGCGCTAGTACGACAATCATGAACGATAGCCAGACCGCAGTCCGTCAAAGCGGACAACATCCCGCTCATCGCGCCAGTATCAGCCTAGAAACGGGCGAAGTTCTGGAGCAGCAAAGTTTTGCAGCGGAGCAATACATCATCCGCCTTCGCGCGCCACGCTGCGCCGCACGCGCGCAACCGGGTAGCTTCATTCATCTGCAAGTGGATGATGATATTCCAATGCGCCGGCCCTTATCGATCATGCGCGTGGATGCAACAGCGGGTTGGGTCGATGTACTCTACAAAATCGTCGGTCCTGGGCTCGCAGCTCTCGCGAAGCGTCGCACAGGAGATACCTTGTCGATTCTGGGTCCGATCGGTCAGGGCTTTACACCCGTGATCGAACGCCCACGCGCGCTGCTAATCGGCGGCGGAGTGGGCATTCCCCCCATGATTTTTTTGACCGAAGCCTTGAAACAAGATCAAGCAAACCCGTGGCAGCCTTTGGTCCTGATGGGGTCAGAAGTGCCGTTTCCATTTCAAGCACGACCCTCCACCATCTTAGTACCGGGTATGCCCGACGGCGTCATCGCCAGCATGCCGCTGCTTGAGGCCTGGGATGTCCCGTCGCGTCTCGCGAGTCGCAGCGGATTTCCCGGTTGCTACAGCGGCTTTGTCACAGAGCTAGCGGAAGCTTGGCTGCAAACGCTCGCACCCCAAGCGCTTGCTGAAGTCGCCATCTACGCCTGTGGGCCGACCCCTATGCTCGAAGCGACAGCACGCGTGGCGCAACGTTTCTCACTGCCTTGTCAGGTCTCTTTGGAAGAGTTCATGGCCTGTGCGGTAGGCGGCTGCGCTGGTTGCGTCGTCGAAGTCGACACACCGAGTGGACCTGCGATGAAGAGAGTCTGTGTCGATGGCCCTGTTTTCGAGGCTGCCAGCGTGTTCGGTCGCTAATGATCGAGATCCGCTGTACAGAGCCGCTGTACTGAGATGACTCATGTCTGCGGTTAGTGATAACCGAACTGCGCTACAGATCGTACTGGAGCGGATTGCGCGGGCAGCGGCGGATGCGCAGCGTCCTGCCGACTCGGTGAACTTGATCGCTGTCAGCAAGACTCAACCTACCTCGGCGATTTTGTCGCTAGCCGAACAAGGACAACGCGACTTTGCAGAAAATTACTTGCAAGAAGCGCTGCCTAAGATAGCAGAACTACGTCAGCAGTCTTTATGCTGGCATTTCATTGGCCAGCTGCAATCTAATAAGACTCGCCCTGTCGCAGAAAACTTTGATTGGGTCCATACGGTTGATCGCCAAAAAATTGCTGAACGGTTATCCGCTCAACGCCCCTTTCACGCACCCGCATTACAGGTCTGCGTACAGGTCAAACTTGCCCATGAAGCGACCAAAGGCGGCGTGATAGCGAGCGAATTACCCTCCCTGTTAGCAGAGATCGATCAACTGCCTCGCTTAAAGCTTCGCGGTCTGATGGCGATCCCGCCTGCCAGCGACGATATCGCGGTTCAGCGTCACTGGTTTCGAGAACTGCATGCCATCTTTCAGTCGCTAAAAGCGGACTTCCCAACACTGGATGTGCTCTCGATGGGAATGAGCGCAGATCTGGAGGCTGCAATCCTCGAAGGCAGCACCCATATCCGGATCGGGACAGCACTCTTTGGCGCTCGACAATGACTACAATCGAACGTATGGAACTGGAGCATCTGAAGATCGGGTTTCTGGGAGGCGGCCATATGGGCCGCGCACTGGCGGATGCGCTGCTCAAAGCCGGCGTCCCGACTTCGCAGATCATCATCGCCGAGCCGCAGGCGCAGACGAGAACGCAATTACAGACGTCGCTCGGGGTTGCGGCGGTGAGCCGTGGCGAGGAGCTACCTGATGATCTAGATGTTTTATTGCTAGCGGTTAAACCTCAAGATTTGCCCACCGCACTCGCCCCGCTACTCAGCAAACTCAACGAGTCCACGTTAATAATCTCGATCGCAGCGGGCGTCACCAGCGAACAATTGCGTGTGCTCTGTGGCGGCGGCGCTCGCGTCATGCGTGCGATGCCCAATCGTCCTGCCAGTATGGGCGTGGGCGCGACGGCGCTCTTCGCGGGCCAAGGAGCCCTGAGAGAGGATCGCCAAGTCGCCGAGGCACTCCTTAAGACAGCAGGTACGGTGGAGTGGATCAGCGATGAATCTTTGATGGATGTCGTCACCGCCCTCTCGGGTAGTGGACCCGCCTACTTCTTTTTATTGGCAGAAGCGATGATGGACGCGGCCATTGCTCAAGGCCTACCCCCTGAAGTCGCGCGACGTCTGGCTGCTGCCACCTTGGAAGGCGCGGGCGCCATGTGTGGTCAAACAGATGACTTAGCGACTTTACGTCAATCTGTAACATCGAAAGGCGGAACGACCGCTGCAGCGCTGGCACAATTTGAGCAAGCAAACCTTAAGGAACTCGTCGCGGAAGCGATGCAAGCAGCTATTCTTAGAGGGCAAGCTCTCTCCCAACAAACCAGCGGAGATGCGTAAATGTCGCAAGCACTACTTTTTTTGGTGGATACCGCACTTTCGCTGCTTTTATACGTATTTTTATTACGTCTCATGCTGCACTGGGCGCGCGGAAACTTCCGCAATCCCTTTGCGCAAGCCTTGCTTAAGTTTTCAAACTGGCTGGTAATTCCACTGCGTCGTGTCCTACCCGCACTTGGCCGGGTTGATACGGCTTCTTTGGTCGGCGCGTATGCGGTCACACTGATCAAAATCGCAGCCTTCAACCTGATCATGTTTGCGCAAATACCGCCGGCGATCGGCTGGTTGAGTGCCGCGGGTATTGAGTTATTACGCTCTCTGTTGTGGATGTATTTTTGGGGTATCTTTGTCTACGCCTTGATTTCAATGATTGCACCGGGAATCCGCTCGCCACTCGCCGACTTACTCGAGTCCATTTGCGAGCCGGTATTACAACGTATTCGTAGCGCAGTACCGCCGATCGGTGGACTCGACCTCTCGCCGATGTGGGCAGGCATCATTATCCAAGTGCTACTGATCCTGCTGCGTTGAGCCTTGCGGGGCCGTATTTCGCCTCGACACTGTGCTTTAACGTCCGCGATGTAAAAAAACCCGTTTTTTTAAGGGTGAAACGCCTCAAACTGGTTTTCTAAGCAAATCGCTTGTGCTATGTTTCGATCCGTCTCAAGACACGCGGAATGCCCGCGAAACACTATAAAATTAGGAGATTTCCACGATGGCGAAGAAGGCCGGTCCTCCGACCAAGTCTGATATTCTCAACCAAATCGCGAAGGACACCGAACTGTCACGCAAGAACGTCTCGGAAGTGTTCGATTCGCTGAACGGCATCATCAAGAAGAGCCTGCGTGCGCACGGCTTGTTCACGTTGCCGGGTCTGGCCAAAATGAAGGTTGTAAAGAAGCCGGCCACCAAGGCCCGCGAAGGTGTCAACCCGTTCACCGGCGAGAAGATGACCTTCAAGGCGAAGCCCGCCTCGAAGAAAGTTCGCGTGATGCCCCTGAAGAACCTCAAGGGTATGGTGAACTAAGATCCGTTTATCGGAGAAAAAAGCCCGGGGCAGCGATGTCCCGGGCTTTTTTTATGCCTAATCAACTAGGCTTGATGTAGCTTAGAGCTGATCAATTAAGCTTGAGCGACTATGACTGATCGTCAGGTGTCTCGACGCGACGCTCGCGAATGATGACGCGGCGTTTACCTTCACCACCCTCGCCCATCCCACGACGAATCTCCCAACCTCGACCGCCGCCGTGCTCCCGTCGATCATGCATTCGATCACGACGGTGCTGCATACGATCGCGCATCTGTTGTTGACGCGCTTGCAGCTTGCCGCGTTGCTCCGGTGTCAGCACCGCCCAAACTTGCTTTCGCAAACTGGCGCCCTGCTGGACCATCTCGGTTGACAAAGAGCCAATGCGAGCCGCAGCCGCCTTGCTACGCGTATCGAAATCACGATCCTGTGGTCCGATGTCTCTGAGCTGGCGAGACTCCACGCGTAACTCTTCGCGCAATTTACGCATCGCAGGCCGTTGCGTTGCCATGATTTCGGTGATCTTGCCTTGCTGCGCGGGTGTTAACTGCAGCTCATCGGCCATACGCGTCAGCATGCGCGGTGAGATTTCCCAACTATCGATCCGCATTTCATGGCCGCCGCCTCGTGGGCCCATAAATTCAAAATCCCGCTCCAGAACTTCAACTTCTATCTCTTCGGCGCCAGGGGGCGGAGGCGGAATGGGCGCAGAGTTCTGAGCCCATGCGAATCCCGTGCTACCGGCTAACGCTGCCAAACATAGGACAGCGTAATGCTTATGTTTCATTCCATCGTGCTCCTGTAGTGCCCATTCGGCAGTGAATCGATTGTGCGATAACTCGCGCCTCGTCAACGCAAAGCGCGCGCAAAGTTCATGCAAAGTTATGTCAAGCTACTCTCTGCTGAGGTGAAATTCCGTGACCTAGCGCGCAACATGTCGGCATGGGCTCAAGCGATTTAAGGCCATCCTGCATTCTGATCGTGGATGATGATGTAGAACTGGTGCACATGCTCAGTGAGTACCTGCAGCGTGATGGTTTTGCCGTTAGATCCTGCCATGATGCCGATCAAGCACTCGTCGAGTTAGCGAGTCACCCGATCGATTTAACGATTCTCGATGTCATGCTGCCCGGCCGAAGCGGCTTACATCTGTTGCGTCAACTCGTTCCTGACTATCCAGCACTTGGAATCATCATGCTAACGGCCCGAGGCGATGCGATTGACCGCATTGTCGGACTGGAGCTCGGCGCGGATGACTATCTCCCGAAACCTTTTGACCCACGTGAATTATCGGCACGTATTCGAGCGGTTCTTCGCCGCCGCGAAAACGCGGCGGAAAATGAAGATCGCGATGCCTCCGTAGAATTCGGCAGTCTGCAGCTAGACTTTACCCACAAACAGGCGCGAGTTCGTGATCAAAAGTTAAGCTTGACCGCTGCCGAGTTTCGCGTGCTTTATCGTTTGATTCAATCGCGCGGAAAAGCCGTCGCGCGCGATGAACTAACTGAATATGCACTCGGCAGAAAACTCACGCTGTACGATCGCAGTATCGACACTCACGTGAGTAATTTAAGGCGCAAACTCGACCGGGCGGATGCCAAAGATATCGTCATTCAATCTGTGCGGAGCGCGGGTTACGAGATCATGGAACGAGCATCATGACCACTCGGCCACGTTATTTATGAGTCGGATTGCGTTACAAATCTTCCTCGCTTTCTTTCTTTCGCTCATCTTGATGGCCATCACATCAACGGCGATGGCCTCTTGGTCCCTTAAACAACAAGAACAAGCCGTTGCTCAAGAAATTCGTCGACATGCAGGCTCTGCGGCTCTGGCGCTCGCTGAGCAAGGTTCTGGAGGTCTATTGGATTGGGCGCGAACCCAAGAGGAGAGCCCGGACGATTGGACTATTTTAATCTTTGATGAATGGGGAGAAGAAATTCTTGGGCGCTCACTGCCAGCGCCCGCAACCTTAGTGTCATCATCCACCCTACCCAGTTTCCCGTTGTCGCCATGGCTCGATACTCCATCGATTACCATCGACTTGGGCAGAGAAACCCCTGTTCTCATCAATGAGTTTGGTGAGCGCTATCAACTACTGCCTGTCCCACGCGCCAACTCAGGTTGGCTGCAGCGACTGCAGCGTGACTTCAATCTTATGCTGTGGTCAGCTTTACTCGCCCTGACTTTCTTCATCAGTCTTTTACTATCGCGATTTCTAACCCGACCGATCATCGATTTAGGCTCAACGATGCGCCAATTGGCAGCGGGCGAGCTGAGTAGTCGTGTGCCACCGCGTACCGCCAAGCGAAAAGATGAGCTCGGCGAGCTTGGCCGCTCCCTCGACGAGATGACTCAGCAATTACAGCAGCTCATCGCTGATCGTGAGCGCCTTCTTCGCGATATCTCGCATGAGCTACGCTCGCCCTTGGCTCGTATGCGTCTTGCGACCGGTTTGCTTGAGCAATCCCATCAGCAAGCCGAGACTGATCATATCTATCTTGCGCGGATTGAGCGTGAGATTGCCCGCCTAGACGAACTCATTGGCGACATCCTAAATCTTTCTCGGCTGGAACAAATTCGTCTTGAAAAACCGGCTAACGAGGTTGAGAACGCAGGCCGCGCGGATAGCCCCTCGGAACCGGTGGACCTTCTACCAACGCTTGAGCGCATGTTTGAGGACGCGAAATTCGAGTCTCGGCAATCTCAGAAACATTTTGAATTTGAGCTACCTACTACAGCGATCCGGGTGCGAGCGCCCGGTGACTGGCTCGCAGCAGCGATTGAGAATGTGCTTCGGAACGCGATACGACATACCCCGCCTACTGGAACAGTCCGTGCCCGCTTTTCACAAATTGATGGTGAATACCTGCTACAGGTCTTCAATCCCGGGACAAATATCCCAGAGGATCAACTATCAAAGATTTTTGAGCCTTTTTTTCGGCTCGAACCAGATCGCGCTCGCGACTCTGGTGGAGTCGGTTTAGGTCTCGCTATCGCCTCAAGAGCTATACGTGCGCATGGCGGCTCTATTTACGCACATAACATCCCCGCCACCGACGATGGGCCGAGCGGTGTGCAAATGGAATTGCGCTGGCCGTGCTTACCCGAGACCAAACTGTAGCCGCACACGTAGCCCCGGCGCCGCATCTTCGAGCAATAATTTACCGCGATGCAACCTTGCGACCGCCGCGGCAATCGCCAAGCCCATCCCAGAGCCGGGCTCGCCAGCATTACCGAGACGTACAAAAGGTCGCAAGACTTGTTCACGGGCCCGCGCAGGAATTCCCGGACCCGAATCCTGCACCACCACCTCAGGTAAGCCGTCGTCACAATTCCAGCGAGCGATGACTTGTAAATCGCTACCTGCTGGAGAATATTTGATCGCATTCTCCAATAAGTTACCCAGCGCTTGAGACAGAATCTGCCGATGACCCATGACCATGATTGAAGAAATTTTCACGGAAAGTCTTTGACCACGCTCCTCCGCGAGAGGCGCAAATAATTCCACAAGATTCCGTACAAGCTCCGCCAGATCGATATTCTCCATAGCGTCTCGAGAAAAACCGGCCTCAGCGCGCGCCAGATCAACTAATGCATTAAAGGTTTGCAATGCCCGCTGTGACTCTTGCTCCGCGTTCCCTAAATGACCCTCGCGGTCTTGGCTGTCAGTTGACTGACGCGCAGCATTGATTTCTCGCTGTACGCGCATGAGTGGCGTCCGTAGATCATGCGCCAAGCTCTCGGTTACCG
>CAZSRB010000043.1:0-15877 GCA_964609065.1 uncultured Acidibacter sp.
ACGACTTTGGCAAGACCGTCCACATGTCCGGAAACGAGATGGCCCCCGAGCGGATCACCCGCACGAAGCGCAGGCTCTAGGTTCACTCGGCTACCGACGGTTAAAGTCCCAAGCGTCGTCAGCGCGAGCGTTTCATTGGATACGTCCGCTACAAATTGTGGGGTGGGTCCATCCGCGGCAATATCAAGCGCGGTCAGACAGACGCCGCTGACGGCGATACTGTCTCCCTCTGCCGTCGTCGCCAAAGAAATGCGCTCGACGCCGACGTGCAGGCGCACATCGCCTTGCCGACGCTCGAGTGCGAGCACCGTGCCTACGTCCTGGATGATCCCGGTGAACATGTCAGAATGATACGGATATCAGGCCCGATCTGCCGTAGATCTTCGACCTGCCAGCGCTTAGCGTCCGCCAAATGCGCAAGCTGCGGCCAGTGGGCTAACGGTCGCGCATCGGGACCGAGTAGGCAGGGCGCAAGATACAGGACAAGCTCATCCACCCAACCACCCGCGAGTAAAGCACCCGCCAAGGTCGGACCCGCCTCGGTCCAAATCTCATTGATTTGGTGCACCTGCGCGAGTTGCGCGAGACACTCGCCTAAGTTGTGTTCGCCCGTGAGATGTAGCACCTCCCCTGGTGGCGCAAACACGCGCTCGCGACCACTTAGACGTCCACGTGAATCCAGTAGGACTCGTAGCGGTTGACGCTCCGTCTCGGGCAAGCGCACATCGAGGCGCGGATCATCTGCCAGTACCGTGTTGGCCGTCGATAAGATCGCGGCACTCTCGGCACGGAACTGCTGCACATCCGCGCGCGCATCGGCTGAGGTGATCCATTGACTCTCACCGTTCGCCAGTGCAGTTCGTCCATCAAGGCTCGCCGCCATTTTTAGCCGCAGCCAAGGTCGTCCACGACGCATCCGAGCAAAGAAACCCCGGTTCAGTCGCTCACCCTCGTCTTGCATCACACCCTGACGAACGCGAATACCCGCCTCATGCAAGCGCGCTCGTCCGCGTCCATCCACCTCGGGGTTCGGGTCTCCTGACGCAAAGACGACTTCCGCGATCCCTGCGGCGATCAATGCTTCGGTACAGGGTGGCGTCCGACCGTGATGGTTACAGGGCTCAAGCGTCACATACGCGGTCGCGCCGCGCGCACGGTCACCCGCTTCGCGTAGTGCAAAAACTTCCGCGTGCGCTTCGCCCGCGCGTTGATGCCAACCCTCGCCGATGATCTCTCCGTCACGCGCGATGACGCATCCCACTCGGGGATTAGGCTGGGTGGTGCGAGCCCCTCGCGCAGCCAACTCAAAGGCCCGGGTCATCGCCAGTCGATCGAACTCAGTCATCGGGACTCGGTCATCGGGGTTTCTTACGCGGTCTCAGGACGCTGATTTTATTGAGCCCGTCAGACTCTTCGTGATCCGTGCTACGTCCGCCCGTTCGCTGGCTACCGGCATCCTCGACAGCGAGCAAAGATAACTGACCTTCCAATGGCTCGCGTCTTTTTTTGGTGCGTAGCTTATCGACCTCTTCGCGAAAGGCCTCGACATCTTGGAAGCTCCGATACACCGACGCAAAGCGTACATACGCCACTTCATCGAGGTGGCGCAATTCTTCCATGACAAATTCGCCGACCTGCCGAGCAGGCACTTCGCGCTCGCCGAGATTACGCAAGCGATAGCTAATGCGCGCCACCGCCGCATCGATTTTCTCTTGGGCGACCGGGCGCTTCTCGAGTGCTTTGATCATCCCCGAGAGCAATTTCTGCTCATCGAAAGGCTCGCGACTACCATGACTTTTGACGATCCAGGGCATGACGAGCTCAGCGCTCTCAAAAGTCGTGAATCGTTCGCCGCATTCGAGACATTCGCGTCGACGACGAATTTGACGACCCTCTGCGGCCAATCGCGAGTCATTGACCTTTGTTTCTTCGTGACCGCAAAAGGGGCAGAACATGTGTCCTCAGCCGGTATAAACCGGAAACCGTCGACAGAGCGCCGTCGCTTTCTCGCGCACGCGGGCGATCGCCTCGGGGGATCCTTCAGCGTCGAGCACTTCGGCGATCAGATCAGCAACCTCTTCCACTTCTTTTTCTTTAAAGCCACGAGTCGTGACGGCGGGAGTACCGATACGAATACCACTCGTGACCATCGGTGGACGCGGATCATTCGGGACGGCATTTTTATTGACCGTGATATGCGCCGCACCGAGCGCCGCATCAGCCTCTTTACCGGTGATGTTCTTGTCGGATAGATCAATCAAAAAGAGATGATTGTCCGTACCGCCTGACACAATGCGATAGCCACGTGCTTGCAATCGTGCGCACATCGCCCGAGCGTTCGCGACCACTTGGCTCTGATAGCCTTTGAACTCAGGCTGTAGTGCCTCAAGGAAAGCCACTGCTTTGGCGGCAATGACATGCATCAGAGGACCGCCCTGCGTCCCTGGAAACACGAGCGAATTAAATTTTTTGGTGAGCTCATCGTTCTTGCGCGCGAGAATCAAACCCCCTCGCGGACCCCGCAAGGTCTTATGCGTGGTGGTGGTCACCACATCGGCGTAAGGCACCGGGTTGGGATAGACGCCCGCTGCGACTAAGCCTGCGACGTGGGCCATATCCACATGAAGGTACGCACCGACCTTATCAGCGATCTCGCGGAACCGAGCAAAGTCGAGTAAGCGCGAGTACGCCGAGAAGCCTGCAATAATCAGCTTGGGCTGCACTTCGAGCGCCTGACGCTCAAGCGCGTCGTAATCAATCTCACCGTTATCCGGACGAATACCGTACTGCGAGGCGGCGAATAATTTACCGGAGAAATTCACCTTGGCACCGTGGGTCAAATGCCCACCATGATCAAGGCTCATACCGAGGATGCGATCTCCCGCCTGTAGGAGCGCGAGATACACCGCCGCATTGGCCTGCGAGCCCGAGTGCGGCTGCACATTGGCATAATCCGCCCCGAATAATTCTTTGGCGCGATCAATGGCGAGCTGCTCCGCCACATCCACATGTTCGCAGCCGCCGTAGTAGCGCTTACCTGGGTACCCTTCGGCGTATTTATTGGTCAGCACGGACCCTTGTGCTTCGAGCACACGAGGACTCGCATAGTTTTCAGAGGCGATGAGCTCGATATGCTCCTCCTGCCTGATGGTCTCGGCGTCCATGGCCGCAGCCAGTGCAGGATCAAACCCCGCGATCGTCATCTCTTTCGAAAACATGCGTAATGCCCCAAAACGTTCTGTGTATCGGTAAAACCCGCGCATTCTAAACGAAGCTGGCCTGTCACTTGACCGTAGTCAACGCTCGGCAACGTGATAATTAAGCTGGCGCTTGACGCCGATACCTTATCGGAATATTAATAACTAATACTACTTTCGATCATTTTAAGGAGACGGGTAAATGCCAACCAGTATCGCGCTAAGCCCACATTTCGAACGTTTTATTCGTCAACAGGTTGCCTCGGGTCGCTTCAATAACGTGAGCGAAGTGATCCGCGCAGGACTGCGTCTCCTTGAGGAACGGGAGGCCGAGCAATCCGCGAAGCTACAGGTCTTACGCGACGCCATGACAATGGGACTGAATAGTGGGCCCGGCATTCCCGAGCAGGCGGTCTTCGACCGTCTTGAGGCCCGATATCTCGCAGTAGCTGAGAAAAAAGACTGATGCAATTATGGCTTCAGCCCGCAGCAGAGCGGGATCTTGAAGCGATTGGCGACTATATCGCCAAAGATAATCCCGAGCGCGCACTCAGCTTCGTCCGAGAACTCCGCCATCAATGCCAAAGAATATTAGTCGCACCTCATGGATACCGAATGCGGCCTGAGTTAGGCGACGGTATCCGATCCTGTAGTTATGGGAACTATTTGATTTTTTTCATCCCGAAAAATGACGAGGTGAGAATAATCCGCGTATTACACAGCGCGATGGATATCTCGTCTCATTTATCCGATGAGACAGCTTCAAAAAATGACCTACCTAGCTGAGCACTGGCGATATCGATTACTTCGAGTCGTCGCACAAAGATTCCACCACCGCATTCCACGCCGCAGCAATATTGGGTCGGTGATACCCCCCGCCGCCGGTCGCCAAGACCCGCCCGTGACCTAAACGCTCAGCCAGTTGGACCAAATCACGCGTCACTTGCGCGTGTACGGCCGGCGTAAAGGCCATATGCGTGAGCGGATCGCCGGCCACGCTGTCAGCACCGCATTGCAAAATAATGAACTCGGGGGCAGCCGCCTCAAGATGCGCCATCACCCGCGGCCAGACCGCGGCAAAGGCCGCATCATCGGCACCGGGCGGTAGCGGGATATTGAGCTTGGTACCGCGCGCTGCGCCGAGACCTACCTCCTCAGCGTTGCCGGTACCCGGGTACAAATAACGCCCGTCCTCATGCAGGTCCGCAAAAATCACCCCGGGGTCACGCTCGAACCCGTAATACAGCCCATCCCCATGATGGGCATCGATATCCACATAGGCGATGCGTGAGAGGCCGTGCTCACGCCGCAGCCACTCGATCGCGATGGCGCAGTCATTGAGCGCGCAAAAGCCTGCCGCCCCGTCGCGTGCGGCGTGGTGAAGACCGGCGATCGGGATGAAGGCGCGGCGCGCGCGACCCTCCATCAGTAACCGCGCTGCCTTGAGCGTCCCGCCGACGACATCTGCTGCGGCTTCGTAAATGCCCGCCACAGCGGGCGTATCGCCGCCATCCAGATACCCCTGCCCCCGCGCAGAGCGCTCCTGCAAGCGCGCGAGATACGCCTCAGTGTGAAAACTCAGGATCTCTGCATCGCTCGCCCGCTCGGTCTCTTCCACCCAGGTACGGCGCTCCAGACCCCGCCGCTCGAACTCGCGATAGAACGCCTCGTGGCGATCGAGCCCGAAGGGATGCGCAGCGCCGAACCCGTAGCGGGCGAGTCGCTCACCGGCAATGACCAGCACGTCGTTCATTTCGCTCCCTCGAAGGTGCAGCCGAGCCTAGCACAAGCGATAATTACCCCATGGCTCAATACATTTACACGATGAATCGCGTCGGCAAGGTCGTGCCACCCAAGCGGCATATCTTGCGCGACATCAGTCTGTCTTTTTTTCCGGGCGCCAAGATCGGCGTGCTCGGTCTTAACGGTTCGGGTAAGTCGACCCTGCTGAAAATCATGGCGGGACTCGATAGCCAGATCGAGGGTGAAGCGCGCCCTCAAGCCGGTATTCAAGTGGGTTACTTACCGCAGGAGCCCGAGCTCGATCCCGCCAAAACCGTGCGCGAAGAAGTTGTACAGGGCATCGGCGGCATGTTTGCCAAACTGCAACGCTTCAATGAAATCAGCGAAGCCTTCGCCGAACCCATGTCCGATGAGCAAATGAATAAGCTGCTCGAAGAGCAGGCCAAGCTACAGGATGACATCGATGCGGCTGGCGGCTGGGAGCTCGATCGTAAGCTTGAGATCGCAGCCGATGCGCTGCGTCTGCCGCCTTGGGACTCAAAGATTGAAAAACTATCGGGCGGTGAAAAGCGTCGCGTCGCACTCTGTCGCCTCTTGCTCTCCGCGCCCGACATGCTGCTCCTGGATGAACCGACCAACCATTTGGATGCTGAATCCATTGCGTGGCTTGAGAAATATTTGGAGCAATATCCCTCGACCGTTATCGCGGTGACCCATGATCGCTACTTTCTCGATAACGTTGCCGAGTGGATCCTAGAACTCGATCGCGGGCACGGTATCCCCTACCAAGGTAACTATTCGACTTGGCTCGAGCAGAAAGAAAAGCGTCTTGCCCAAGAAGAGCGCGAGCGCGAGACCCTGCGCAAAACATTAGAGCGCGAACTGGAATGGGTGCGCCAAAACCCAAAAGCCCGGCAAGCGAAAAGTAAGGCACGTATGCAGCGCTACGAGGAACTCGCCTCACGCGAATTCCAAGAGCGTAACGAGACCAATGAAATTTACATCCCACCCGGCGAGCGATTGGGTGATCTCGTCATTGAAGTGTCGGGCTTGCGTAAATCATTTGGCGATCGACTGCTGATCGATAACCTCAATTTCAGCCTGCCACCGGGCGGAATCGTCGGCATCATTGGCCCGAATGGCGCGGGCAAGACCACGCTCTTTCGTATGCTGACGGGTGTTGAGCAGCCGGATGCCGGTGAGATTCGTTTTGGGCCGACCGTGAAGCTTGCCTACGTGGATCAATCGCGCCAAGCGCTCAACGATAAAAACTCAGTCTGGCAAGAAATCTCTGACGGACTCGACATGGTGAAGGTCGGTAACTACGAGACCTCTTCGCGAGGGTATGTCGGACGCTTTAACTTCAAAGGCTCTCAGCAGCAACAATCGATTGGCGAGCTCTCAGGTGGTGAGCGCAATCGTGTGCATTTAGCCAAAGTGCTGAAATCCGGTGGCAACGTACTGCTACTTGACGAACCGACCAACGATCTCGATGTCGAGACCTTGCGTGCGCTTGAAGAAGGCCTACTTGCTTACCCTGGCTGCGCCGTCGTGATCTCGCATGATCGCTGGTTCTTGGATCGTATCGCCACGCACATCCTTGCCTTTGAAGGTAACTCGGAAGTGGTGTGGTTCGAAGGCAATTATCAGGAATATGTGGAAGACTACCGCAAGCGTCGCGGTGAGGATGCCAACCAGCCGCATCGTATTCGCTACAAGCCTTTGACGCGCTGAGGCTGCTAACTTGACTGACCTAATGCGACCCCGTGATCCTCTAAAGACTGTCGCAAGGGTGATAAGAAATCCTCAAACTCAGCGGAAGCACCAATGCTGGTCGTGTAAACACCTTTTCTTACTTGTTGGCTGCTAAATGTTCGAACAGCGCCCCCCCGACTCCGACTCTCTAACAGCGTATCGTCCCACTCCAACCCACAGTAGTTAAATATCGCCTGACTGAGTTGCTTTGGATTTCTAACCATCTCTTCATAGTTCACTTCTAATATTTCATCGCGGTAGGCATGTCGCCATGCCTCCATCAGTTCGAGATACCGCGAGTAATAGTACCCAAGCAGAACCATGTCACAGGTATGAGGTACGTTCCCAGCAAAGGGATACTGAAGAATCGAGAAACAGGTATCGATTGGATCTCGGCGGACGTGAATGATCTTGCTGTTGGGAAACAGCGTCTTAATCACCCCAATGATATGAAAGTTACCTGGCGTCTTATCAGTAACAAAGCGACCCTTCCCCGCCATAGCCTCAATCAAATCTTGAAAGCGTTTCGACCAATCCTGCCGATATTCCAAAGTCGTGTGCGCGAATCCTAGCGGGAATCCGTCTCGAAATAGACCAGAAATGCTGGCAGCCAGGGATCGATTAAAAAAATTTATCTCGCCACCGGCGAATACTACTGGGCTACTCGCAATGACTGATTCAACCAAAGATGTGCCCGATCGAGGCATCCCTAGAATAAAAATCGGTTTAATTTTTCCCGACTCATTCGTGTCATCGTGTACTTCTGATCGCCGATATTTGGCTGCGACAATGGAGGCGTCAAATATTTTTTGATAGTCAATTTGAGAACCTTTCAGAAGCGTCCGTTGGCTCAAGTTCGCTTGGTTGAGATAACGAATAAAACCTTGAGAATCGCCATATTGTCGAGCAACATGAGAAAGCGTGTACAAGGCCTTGTACTGATCTGCTGCCGTGAATACACCGTCAGTCGTAGCAGCGACCAAAGCCTTGTGATGGTTATCGCCCAAAGCAATATTTCCACACAAGGCGAGCCCTCGGTACGCATCAGCGGCGGTCTGATCCTTCTCTAACACCATCTCGAAGCTTTTGGCTGCAGCCTCTAGATCATTAATGGAAAGGTATATTTCGCCTCGTAGCAGATTCTCTTGCGCTCCATCCAAGGAATTCAGTGCCTCGAGCGCGGCTTGGGGTTGAGCAAGATCCCTTAAGGCAAGCGCGAGATCGGTACGTAACGATTTTAGGTTTGGGAATCGGGAAACGAGGGGATCAAGAATCTGGTTAGCCAAATTGGGCTCACCTAACATCCGTGCGGAGCGAGCAGCTAGGAGTAACCCCGACGGGTCAGTCGGACTACTTGCCAAAATCTTTTGGGCGCAATCAGCTGCCGCCGCATATTTACCTTCGGCGAAAAAAGCGTACCCCTTGTTGATATAGGACTGCATAAAAAAAAGGCGGGCAAACGCCCGCCTTTAATTTTGGTTTAAGCGATTTTAGAACTTGTGACGAACACCGACATACCATGTACGTCCCAACGGGTTGTAGACACTCGCGTTCGTGTCAGTGCCCGTGGTGTTACCTGGCACACCGCTTAAAATGATTGGCGCATCTTCGTCGAGGATGTTGTTAGCACCCGCGTAGATTTGCATACCAGCCATTCCCGAGTCGGCGAGTGCTGCGGTCTTACCGAGGTCGAACACAAGGCGCAGATCGTGAACGCTGTAGGAGCCAACCTTGTAATCGAAAGGGCTACTTTCCGATGGCTTCGCATCCGACAGGAATGTCCACTCCCAATTGGCAGTCCACGCACCCAGGCTATAAGTCACGCCTGCTTGCACTTTGTCCTCTGACGCACCCACGGTACCCACTGAGTCGCCTCGCTGCCCAAAGGACGTTCCGCCAAGCTCCAACAGGTGCGTGTAGTTCGCCCGGACCGATACTCGTCCCAAATCGGCGAGATCTTTGATCCACGAGACCGCCAAGTCGACGCCCTCAGTGTTGGACGTGCCTTCGTTGATGAAGCCGGAATTCACTTCCCGAATCTCACCCAACTGGAAAGCGGCACCCGAACCATCACGGACGATGAGTGAACAGAACTGGTTCGGGAAATTGGCTGGGTCTGCGTTGTAGCAAAGGCTCACGGCAGCCTGGCGATCTACGGTATCGATTGCCTGCTCGATCTTGATATCGAAGTAGTCAACCGACGCCGTCAGGTTTCCGTACTGACCCAAGTCGCCATCCCAAACCACGCCAACGGAGATGGTATCTGCCGTCTCAGGCTCCAGAAGCAGGTTACCTTTGCTAGTAAAGCCACCGGTGCCCTGAATCTCAGTCTGCGTCAACGTAAATGAACCCGTTGCCGCAATGCGCGCTGCGATCGAGGCTATTGAGCGACAGTTGACAGCAACGTTACCCGTAGAGGCGGCTGTCACGTTGTTACACGGATCAGCAACTGGGGCAAAGTTCTCACCACCCGGCGCGTACAGTTCAGAGATATTCGGCGCACGAACGGCTCTAGCCGCTTGGAACCGGAACCGAACGGACTCTACCGGCGACCACGCTAAACGACCCGCGTACGCTTCTGTCTCACCCACCGTCGAATAGTCTGAGTAGCGGAATGCGCCACCGAGACTCAAGGACTCTGTAATGGGGACCTCAATTTCGGCAAACGCCTCGCGGACGTCATACTCACCGAATGTTGGCGCCTCAGCATTTCCGGCGTTCAATCCACCTTGAGTCAACACATCCGGAACGTCTTCAGCTCGCTCGGTCCGATACTCCGCACCCAGTGCGAGGCTGATGTCTCCCGATGAAAGTGACCAAATCGGACCGGCAATGGACGCTCCAAACACCTGTTGCTCGGTCAGCTGCTGACGCGAGGTCGGAGCGCGAACGTATCGCGCAGCGGCGTCTGAAATTGAGCCCTTACCAAAAATATTGATGGGCACGCATCCTTCAGCGCGGGCTGCAGAGCTGCGGCAAACGGGATCGAAGGTCGTTGCGTTGCCATCGCCATCCACCACGTCCAACGCATTTCTCATGGAAGCGACGTTGATCTGGCCACCGCCTTGCTGAGCGTCATCCATGCGCCCAAACGTCATAAAGCTATCCCAGCGCCAGCCATTGTCCATCTCGCCTTCCAGTCCGAAAGCGAACCGGTAAGTGGTACGTGTGGCAGAGCTGCCGCGCTGCCCCACCTCAGTCATACGCCGGAAGTACTCAACCACATCGTCGCCCGCCGCTAACACAGCGTCGCGAATCGCAGTTGGAACAAACGGGTTATCCACCGGAATACCGCCAATATTCAAGTCGCTATTGGAGTGCGGAAATGGCTCTAACTCAGTTTCAGTACGCGTTTGTGCAAACATCGCCTCGGCGTACGCATTCACGCCACTGGTAATCTCATAATCAACCAATGTCGAGACCAGGTAACGGTCTGTCGGAATGGTGTACCGACGGAAAGCCTGCCGGTTAAAACCAAAAACAGCACTGGACCACGGTTGAACCTGCCCAGAGTCATCCACGGAGAAGCTTTGCCCCGTTGAGGGGACAAAGAAACGACCCGACTCAGAGAAGCTGGAGAAAAACGGCGTCACCGACGTCGTGCAAGGGTCACCAAAATAACATCCGGCGAGGTCATCAACCTCCGTGTTGGATCTCTGGCGGGAAAACGTACCCTTATTCTCGGAATAGGTAGCCGAAATCACCGCGTTACCGCGGCCTTCAGCAAATTCACCGCCGAGCAACAAGTTATATCGGCTTTCGATATCGCCACCCTTGTCAGCCTCTCCAAACTGATAGCTGACCGCTGCGCCATCAAAATCCTTCTTCAAAATGACGTTGATGACGCCGGCGAGTGCGTCTGATCCGTATACCGCGGATGCACCACCCGTGATCACCTCAATCCGCTCTACGAGCTCGGTGGGAATGGTATTGAAATCGACCGCCGACGACCCGGCCAAACCCGAGACATAACGTCTTCCATTCACCAAAACTAGAGTTCGATCTTCACCCAAATTACGCAGCTGGAGCGTATTCAATCCGCCGCCTGAAGTCGAAAAGTTAGAGTTCGAGGACGTGATTCCTGAGACACCAAAGCTCGGGAGCGTACGCAACACCTGCGCGACGTTGATCAACCCAGATTCTTCAATCGCCGTAGCATCAATCGTCGTCACCGCGGTGGGCGACTCGACGTTCGCGTCTCTGACAATGCGAGAGCCCGTGACGACTACCTGAGCAAGCTCACCGTCACCGGCCTGCTGAGCAAAGGCCTGATTATTCATGCCGAACGATGTGATGCCTATCGCACATGCGACAGCGGCACTCACCGCATTCCGAGCAAACGGGTTACTCATACACTATCTCCTTGAATACGCTATGAAATCGAAAATATGAATTTTTTATTGCTTAACGAGTTTCGACTGCAACGAACTTCTCATAGCTCATTAGTATCTTCGAAGCAATGCGAAGTTACAACAAAATTTTTACGCGGCAGCTTCCGATCAACCCCCCCACGCTCCGTTCAGAACATTGACGTTCATTGACATGCTTTTGATGTCGACTGGGCGATATTCCTAACTTTTTCGGGCTACCTGAGTGATGCATATGTATCTGTTTTAATTGAATTTTATCTGCTGCCCTAGTTCGAGTACAGCAGCGCTATCCGAAAAAACTGAATGCGCTAACCACTGTTGATCTGCAGTCGGGCCTATGCATAAGTCGCTCGAAGTACTCCCCGAAATGAACAATAGACCTCTTTTTGTTGTTTTTAACCAACGCCCTTAACGGGGGTACTCATACCTTCTCATCCATGCTCCCATTACCGACGTTTCTAAACTCCGCCTGGGCTTTGGAGCTGACTTGGAAGAACCGCTAGCACTCCTTAGGGTTTACGCATCTCACCCCACCCAGACGCGAGCATTACGGAATAGGCGCATCCAGCCTGAATACTCACCCGATAAAGGTGGCCGCCAGGACATCTGCGCACTGCGAAATACGCGCTCCGGGTGCGGCATCATGATGGTTACTCGCCCATCTACTGAGCAGACCGCAGCGAGTCCCTCAGGAGACCCGTTGGGGTTCGCGGGATACTCGCGCGCGAGCTGACCGGGCGCCGCCACATAGCGCACACCCACCGTACCGCTCGCCAAACAAGCCGCTTGCTGCGCAGCGTCCGCAAAAACCGCCCGCCCCTCACCGTGCGACACGGCGATTGGCAGGATCGACCCTGTCATGCCGGTCAACAAAATCGAGGGACTGCGTCGAATCTCGACCAAAGACAGCCGTGCCTCGAACTGCTCGACCCGATTGCGCTCAAAACGCGGCCAATGACTCGCGCCCGGGATAATCGGCGCTAACTGCGAGAGCATCTGGCAGCCATTACAGACGCCGAGCGAAAATGAATCTTCTCTCTCAAAGAATTGAGCAAACATTTCGGCGAGCGACTCATTAAACAAAATCGACTTCGCCCACCCCTGGCCTGCGCCAAGCACATCGCCATAGGAAAAACCACCGCAGACGACCAAGCCTTTGAATACCTCGAGCGAATGACGGCCGGCCAACAAATCACTCATGTGGACATCATGGGATTCAAAACCCGCTAAATGAAATGCTGCCGCCATTTCCGATTGGCTGTTGACACCCTGTTCGCGCAGGATCGCGACTTTCGGACGAGCGCCCTGCATGACAAAGGGTGCTGCGACATCTTCATCACTATCAAATGACAGCGTCGATTGAAGCGGCGGCAAGTCAAAGCGAGTCGAGGCCGCATACTCTTCTTCGGCGCAGGTCGGATCATCTCGCAAAGCGCGCATCGCGTGAGAGGTCGCCGACCACTCGCGCTTCAAATCTTCCCAAGATTCATCGAGGGTGACCGAGCCAGCAACAATACGAATCCGATCGGACTTCGGCTCCACATGACCAATGATGGCACTGCAATGCCCCAAACCGTGTGCAAATAAAAGACTGAGCACATCGCCCGCATCCTCAAGTCGCACTTGCAGCACGACGCCGAGCTCCTCGGCAAAAAGCGCAGCGAGCGCTGCTTCTTTCTGCGCAAAACGATTTTCGCCATCGAATTTGGCAAGATTCACTTCGAGACCACAATGACTCGCAAAGGCCATCTCGATGAGGGTCACGATGAGTCCACCGTCAGATCGGTCGTGATAGGCGAGCAATCGGCCTTGTACGCGTAGCGAATGCAGCGCAGTCGCCAAACCTTTCAATAATTCCGGCTCATCCACATCCGGTGGCTCGTGACCGATCGCCCCAAAGACCTGGGTCAAAACCGATCCGCCCAGACGATTTTTACGACCCCCCAAATCCACACAGATCAAAGATGTGGGGCCATGATCGAGCCGTAATTGCGGCGTTACACAGCGACGCACATCAGCCACCGGGGCGAACGCCGACACAATGAGCGACACAGGCGAAATGACGGATTTATCAACACCCGCATCCTGCCAACCCGTACGCATACTCAAAGAATCTTTGCCGACCGGGATCGCAATACCGAGTTTGGGACAAAGCTCTTCGCCGACCGCCTTGACCGCCGAATAGAGCGCAGCATCCTCACCGGGCTCACCGCAAGCGGCCATCCAATTGGCTGATAGCCGGATCTGCGATACATCTTCCACATCAGCGGCCAAGATATTGGTGATCGCTTCACCCACTGCCAAACGTGCGGCAGCAGCGGCGTCCAGCACCGCGACCGGCGTGCGCTCTCCCATCGCCATGGCCTCGCCCGCCTGACCAAAGTAATCGGCGAGCGTCACACCACAGTCGGCGACGGGGACCTGCCAGGGACCGACCATCTGATCACGGGAAATTAAACCTCCCACCGTACGATCGCCGATCGTAATCAAGAAGGTCTTATCGGCGACCGCTGGGAAGCGCAACACGCGACGCAGCGCCTCGCGCGGATCCAACATCGTTAACCCAAAGATTTGCTCCGGCGAAGCCACAGTCGTGACGTCACGCCGCATACGCGGCGCTTTTCCGAGCAGAACCTCGAGCGGCATCTCTACTGGCGTTTGCTCAAGTAGCGAATCGTTAACCTGTAGTACCCCGTCATCCGTCAGGGTACCGATCACCGCATGCGGGCAACGCTCACGCGTGCAGAGCTCAGTAAAAAGATCGATCTGCTCGGCGGCCACGACGAGCACATAGCGCTCCTGGGATTCGTTGCACCAAAGCTCCATCGGCGACATCCCGGGCTCGTCGCTCGGAATGGCACGCAAATCCACTCGCGCTCCGCGACCACTGTGCGCGACCGCCTCCGGCACTGCATTGGACAGACCACCTGCCCCGACATCGTGGATCAAAAAAATCGGATTCGCATCACCCAGCGCCCAGCAGCGATCAATCACCTCTTGGGCACGACGCTGCATCTCAGGATTGCCGCGCTGCACGGAGGCAAAATCAAGCTCGGCGGTCGAAGCGCCTGCCGCGACCGATGAGGCCGCACCACCACCGAGACCGATTAACATCGACGGGCCGCCCAGCACGACGAGCTTGGCACCCGCTGGACAGTCGTGCTTTTCCACATGCGGGCGGCGAATATTGCCAAGCCCGCCTGCAATCATGATCGGTTTGTGGTAACCCCATGCACGGCCCGGAGGGTCGCCCGGCAGCGCGAGCTCAAAACTCCGAAAGTAGCCACAGATCGAAGGCCGACCAAATTCATTATTGAAAGCGGCAGCCCCGAGTGGCCCGTCCAACATAATCTCAAGCGCTGAAGCGATACGCTCAGGCTTGCCGACGCTACGCTCCCAAGGCTGCTCAAAATGCGGTATTCGCAAATGCGAGACCGAAAAGCCGACGAGGCCCGCCTTAGGTTTCGCACCGATCCCCGTCGCGCCCTCATCACGGATTTCGCCCCCCGAGCCTGTCGAGGCGCCGGGGAACGGTGAAATGGCGGTCGGGTGATTATGCGTCTCGACCTTCATCAAAATATCGATGGGTTCCGCTTTCGATGCATAGACACCCGTCGCAGGATCCACGAACCAGCGCTGGCCTGCCGCCGTCCCCTCGATCACCGCCGCGTTATCGCGATAGGCACTGAGTACGCCCTGAGGGGCGTGCGCGTGCGTATTACGGATCATCGAGAAAAGTGATTTGTCTTGCGCCACGCCATCAATGACCCAGTCGGCATTGAATATTTTGTGACGACAATGCTCGCTATTGGCTTGCGCGAACATCATGAGTTCCACATCACTCGGGTCGCGCCCCAGTCGAGTAAAGGCCTCGAGTAAGTAATCGATCTCGTCCGTCGAAAGCGCTAAACCGAGCTCACGATCAGCCTCAACCAGCGCTTGTCGCCCTGCCTTCAATGAAATGATCCGTAGAGGCCGTGGAGCTTCCTCGCGAAAAATCGCCTTCTCCGCCAACGCAGGGTCGAGGGCAGCTTCGATCATTCGATCAAATAAAAGAGGCTTGAGCGCTTCTCGCTCGACCTCACTCAGCAGCTTCTCACTTTGGATGCGATATTCGACGCCTCGCTCGACGCGCCGCACCTCAGAAAAACCGCAAGCGTGAGCGATATCGGTAGCCTTACTCGACCACGGAGAAATGGTCCCCGGCCGAGGAACGACCAATACTCGCCAGTGATGCGTGCTATCGATAGGATCAATCGCGTGGGCGCCATCCGACGTGGACACCTGCAGCAAGGCGTCTAGCCGCTGCGACTGGGCCTCCGACAATGGCGTAGTGACATCTAACAAATATTGATAATGCGTTGACACGCTCTGCACGCCCGGGGCGCAAGCGCGCAGGCGAGCAAGTAACTTAGCAATACGAAAGTCCGAGAGCGCGGCCTGTCCGCGACGCATGCGCGGCGCCCGCCTTACTTCTTGCCGCCGTCGCCCGCAGGCGGCGAGTACATCGGCATCGGGAATTGGGCGACGTTAGAGCCCTCAAAGGTGCTGATTTTACTCACGCCCTGTTTCTTAACCTCATCGATACGCAGCACTGAGTGCATCGGCAGATAACTACGTTTCACCCCTTCGAACTCGGACTTGATGCGCTCTTCTGAGGGGTCCAGCACCACCGTCGACCGTTCGCCGAAGACGAGTTCTTCAATCTCAACGAAACCAAAGAGACCACCGTGACTCACCTTGCGGGCATAGACCTCGTAGACCTTGCCCTGGTTCGCGAAAATGACTTTGTAAATATGACTGGCTGGCATG
>CAZSRB010000044.1:0-15823 GCA_964609065.1 uncultured Acidibacter sp.
GGCAAGGCGCACTCTATGCCAGAGACGCTCTTTCTCAGCCCAAGGAAGGCACGATCTTAACGGTGCTCGGCGAATTCGCGACTTCCACAGAGGCACAGGTATCAAAGACCCAAGACTTCACGGCGCTCTTCTCACAAACCTTGCAGGATGTACGACGAAGTCTCGATGCGACTCGTAGTCAACTTGAGGAGTTGCGCGTCGCCGATGTAGTCGATGCCGGTGCGCTTGGCTTCGTTGTACTACTTGAAGGTATGACAGAATTCTTGGGCACTGGGAAAATGGAAGCCGTCGCGCTGCCGGTGCATAGTGGCGATGAGTTAATGGCCGGCCCAGCGGTAACAGCCGCTAGCGAGTATCGTTACTGTACAGAGTGTTTGATTAAGGCGACGGATCACGCCGATATTGACTTGCGACAGCTACGCGAGCAACTCGGTACGCTGGGCGCAAGCTTGGTTCTAGGTGGCAGCAAACGCAAAGCCAAAATTCATATTCATGTGGATGATCCGCAGACGGTTTTTCGGCTCGCGCAAACTTTTGGTGAAGTCAGCGGCCAAAAAGCCGATGACATGCATCAACAACAAGTGGCTGCGCATCATTCTCACAAACAACACGTGGTAGTGATGACTGACTCGGGCGCGGATATTCCTGAGTCAATCAGCGAGCGGCTTGGCATTCATGTGGTGCCAGTTCGAGTGCATTTTGGCAATCAATCCTATTTAGATAAGGTGGGACTCACGCCTAACGAGTTCTATCAAAAGATTCTGACAGACGCCGAACACCCCAAGACATCCCAGCCTCCGCCAGGAGACTTCCGGCGGATGTTTGAGTTTTTGAGTTCGCATTTTCCGGCAGTGATCAGCATCAATCTTACGTCTGTGCAAAGCGGCACCTATAACGCCGCCTTGATGGCGGCACAAAGAATGAGCACGACTGAGCGACCGATCGCCGTGATCGATAGTCGCAGCGCATCGATCGGCCAAGGACTCGTCGTGATTTCAGCCGCTGAAGCGGCTGCGTCGGGCGCTAGTTTTGAATCCGTGATGACCACCGCACGCGAAGCGGTTGAGCAGACAGAGACATTCGCGCTGATTCGCGATATTCGTTATGCAGTCCGTGGCGGACGGGTGCCCGCGAGTGTGGGTCGCCTCGCCAAGTGGCTACGCCTGAATGTCATCCTGCGAACCTCACCAAGCGGTCGTATTGCCGCCGGCGGGGGACTCTTTGGCGATTACGCATTACTCGCGCGGTTCGTTCGCTTTGTACGCAAGCGAACCTCGCTGAGAGCCGACGAATCGCTACGGATCTTAATTGCTCACGCCTCGGTACCCGAACAAGCGCAAGAGCTCAAAATTCGTCTGCAGGATTCATTTGCG
The DNA here is from genome assembly GCA_964609065.1 of uncultured Acidibacter sp. GTDB lineage: Bacteria > Pseudomonadota > Gammaproteobacteria > Steroidobacterales > Steroidobacteraceae > UBA964. Next base: position 1,374 of record CAZSRB010000044.1, read on the forward strand.
GCCCATCGGATCGATCTTTGCGAGGTCACCGATGTCGGCTCAGCGATCGGCGTCCATGGCGGGCCGGGCACGTTAATCATCGCGGTACAAAAAGTCCGCGCGACTTAGGTCGATCTACCGAGATTCAAGCGTGTGCTTGAATCACCTCATCGGGGGCTTGCACGAGTTCGATCAGCACACCTTCGCCAGCAAAAGGAAAGTCATCACTCGCCTTGGGATGAATGAAGCAAATATCGTATCCCGCAGCACCTTTGCGAATACCGCCAGGCGCAAAGCGCAAGCCTTGTGCAGACAGCCATTCCACTGCCTTTGGCAGATCATCCACCCATAACCCGATATGGTTAAGCGGGGTGGTATGCACTGCGGGCTTTTTCTCAGGATCGAGCGGCTGCATCAGGTCTACTTCCACTTTTGCGGCACCTACACCCATCGCACAGATATCTTCGTCTACGTTTTCGCGCTCACTCACATAATTTCCGGTTAGCCGCAATCCGAGCAAGTTCACCCAAAGATGACGCAGCCGCTGCTTGTCACTCGCGCCAATCGCAACTTGTTGGATACCTAAAATACGAAATGGCCGATCTGCTGTGGTCATGCTCAATGCCCTAAAAAATATTACTCAAAACGAAGAATGACTTCGTCTACTGCGAGACTCGCGCCTTTGTTAGCGACGACTTCCTCAACCACACAATCCTGCGTAGCAAACAGAATATTCTCCATTTTCATGGCCTCGATCACCGCCAAGCGCTCGCCCGCACGAACGCTTTGACCTTTCGACACCGAAATATCGACCAACAAACCTGGCATGGGTGACAACAAGACTTTCGATAAATCTGGTGGTGCCTTGAATGGCATCAAAGATTCGAGTTCAGCTTGTCGCGGCGTAAAGACGCGAGCAAAGAGTGCCGCACCATTATGCTGAATGCGATAGCCCAAGCCGACGCGTTCAATTTGCGCACAGAAAGGCAGGCCATCGAACGTACCGTGCACCGCGATGTCACGCAGGTTATCTTCGAAAGCGACCTCATGGGTCTGCCCCGCCAAAGTGACATGTAACGCACTTTCGGAGTCGCGGATCGTCACCGGAATTTGATCGCGTCGACCTGATTCATCCATCAAGACGATGACGAATTCTTCACGAATCCGTACTTCCCGACCTCGACGCTGCCCCGTTAGGGTCGCCGCGCGCTCACGCGAGCGACGATGCGAGGCAGCCGCTAGGGCCAGCAAGAAATCCGGCTGATCATGCGCGACGGCACTTGAGGAAAAGCCTTGCGGAAACTGTTCAGCGATGAAGCCCGTGCTGAAGTCACCAGCCACGAACTTAGGATGCGCTAATAGCGCCGCCTGAAAGGGGATGTTGCTGGAAATGCCGCGAATCACGAACGCGTTTAATGCCTCGCGCATTTTGGCGATCGCGTCCGCGCGATCACGACCGTGCGTGATGAGCTTGGCGATCATGGAGTCGTAGTACATGGGGATTTCGCCACCCTCGTACACGCCCGTATCGACACGCACACCGCCCTCGATCAGGCCTGGCTGAGCCGCCTCGAGATTTTGCGTCGGTGGTCGGTATTTGACGAGTCGACCTGTCGACGGCAAGAAATTCCGGAACGGGTCTTCAGCGTTGATCCGGCACTCAATAGCCCAACCATTGCGTGCGATATCTTTTTGCTTGAAGGTGAGTTTCTCGCCTGCCGCGACACGTATCATTTGTTCGACTAGATCGAGACCCGTAATACATTCGGTCACGGGGTGCTCAACCTGCAGACGGGTGTTCATCTCAAGGAAATAAAACCCCTTGTCTTTGCCTACCACAAACTCAACGGTTCCCGCGCTTTGATAATCAACCGCCTTCGCCAGCGCGACCGCCTGCTCGCCCATAGCTTTGCGAGTTTTGTCATCTAAGAATGGGCTGGGCGCCTCTTCGATCACCTTTTGATGTCGACGCTGAATTGAACACTCACGCTCCCATAAATACACGCAGTTTCCGTGAGCATCACCTAACACCTGGATTTCGATGTGACGCGGCTCTTCGACAAACTTTTCAATGAATACTCGATCATCACCGAAACTATTACGAGCTTCATTCCGGCAAGACTCAAAGCCCTCATGGGCCTGCTTATCATCAAAAGCGACGCGAAGGCCCTTACCACCACCGCCAGCACTGGCTTTGATCATCACTGGGTAACCAATGCCCTGCGCGATCTTGACCGCTTCATCGGCAGACCCAATGGGATGATTATGCCCAGGGATGGTATTGACTTTGGCTTTAGCGGCTAATTCTTTGGATGCAATCTTATCGCCCATTGCCGCGATCGACGCATGCTTAGGACCAATGAATACGATACCTTCTTCTTCAACTCGTCGGCTAAATTCCGCGTTTTCAGACAGAAATCCGTATCCCGGATGGACCGCCTCGGCACCCGTTTCTTTACAGGCAGCGATGATTTTATCGGCAACGAGATAGGACTCTCGCGACGCTGCTGGCCCGAGTAATATTGCCTCATCGGCTAACTCAACATGCCGCGCATCCTTATCCGCCTCCGAGTAGACCGCCACAGTCGCGATGCCCATTCGTCGAGCTGTCTTGATGACGCGACAAGCGATTTCACCGCGATTAGCCACCAAAATTTTCTTAAACATATCGTCTGACTCCGGTCGGTGGCTCAAAGGGGTGTGTTTCCGTGCTTGCGCCACGGCTCTTCAATTTTCTTATCACGTAATACCGTTAATGCCCGGCAAATTCTTCGCCGTGTACCGTGCGGCATGATCACATCGTCGATATAGCCCCGCGCACCGGCGATGAACGGATTTGCAAACTTGCGTTTGTATTCCGCTTCACGTGCTGCAAGCTTTTCGGGGTCCGATTTCTCGTTACGAAAAATAATCTCAACGGCACCTTTTGCCCCCATGACCGCGATTTCGGCATTAGGCCACGCGAAGTTCACATCGCCGCGTAAATGTTTAGAGGCCATCACGTCGTAGGCACCGCCGTAGGCTTTACGAGTGATCACCGTGACTTTGGGAACGGTGCATTCCGCATAGGCATATAGCAATTTGGCGCCATGCTTAATGATGCCGCCATATTCTTGCGAAGTACCTGGCATGAAGCCCGGGACATCGACAAAGGTGATTACTGGGATACTGAAGGCGTCACAGAAACGCACAAAGCGTGCTGCCTTAATACTGCTTTTGATATCTAGGCAACCCGCTAACACGAGCGGCTGGTTAGCGACGATACCAACTACCTGCCCATCCATTCGTGCAAATCCGATGAGGATATTTTTTGCGTAGTCTGGCTGGAGCTCAAAGAATTCGCCATCGTCTACCACCTTGGTGACAAGTTCCTTCATGTCATAAGGTTTGTTTGGGTTATCGGGAACCAAGGTATCCAGAGAGTAATCGTCTCGTTCTGCCGGGTCTCCCGCTTCGCGTACAGGTGGCTTTTCTCGATTATTAGAAGGCAAGTAGTTAAAAAATCGACGTGCCATCAGCAACGCTTCGACGTCATTCTCAAAGGCGAGATCTGCAACACCACTACGGGTGGTGTGGGTGATCGCCCCCCCAAGATCCTCTGCGGTCACTTCTTCATGAGTCACGGTTTTGACCACATCGGGACCGGTGACGAACATGTATGAGCTATCTTTCACCATGAAAATGAAATCGGTCAGCGCAGGGCTATAGACCGCGCCGCCCGCACAAGGACCCATCACAAGGCTAATCTGCGGAACCACACCCGATGCAGTGACGTTGCGTTGAAAAACTTCTGCATAGCCACCCAATGAGGCAACGCCCTCCTGAATTCGGGCGCCACCCGAATCATTGATACCAATTACAGGGGCGCCGACTTTCATCGCGGCATCCATGATTTTGCAAATCTTTTGGGCGTGAGATTCACTTAAAGAGCCGCCGAACACGGTGAAGTCCTGGCTGAAGACAAAAACCAGGCGGCCATTAATAAAGCCATTTCCTGTTACGACACCATCGCCAGGAATTTTTTGATCCTGCATACCGAAGTCCGTGCAACGATGCTCGACGAACATATCCCATTCTTCGAACGTCCCTTCGTCAAGCAAGAGATCAATACGCTCACGGGCGGTTAGCTTACCCTTGCCATGCTGAGCGGCCACGCGCTGCGCGCCACCGCCTTCGCGAGCCTGTGCACGCTTTTGTTCGAGTTCTTGGATGATGTCATGCATGAGTCTTTTCCTCGGACTTTAAGTCCCCTGAGAAGCAAAAATATCGAGTAGCCGACGAGCGGCCGAGGAGGGAGCGACTTTTGATGTCTCCACTTCCTGTATTACTTGTGGCAGAGCGGATTTGATCGCAGCACTTGCGCGAAAATCAGCGACGAGTCGCGTGTTGATCTGATCCCACATCCACGTTAACGCCTGCTTGCGTCGGCGTTCAGAAAACTCACCACTTTGTTCGCGGCAAACTTTGAATTCTTTGACATTGTCCCAGAATGCATCTAATCCTGCGGACTTTAGCGCGCTCGCTCGCATGACGCGGGTTTGCCAGCCTGAATGCTGGGCACTAGGCGCACCGGTAAATCGCAATACCCGTAGCGCACCAGTAATCTGCGCTTCTGCACGCAAGGCTGCATCCGGGTCCAAATCGGTTTTGTTGATGACGACCAGATCCGCGAGTTCCATGATGCCTTTTTTCATCGCCTGCAGATCATCACCCGCGTTAGGCAGTTGTAGCAGAATGAACATGTCAGTCATCCCTGCCACCGTGGTTTCCGATTGGCCGACACCGACGGTCTCAACGATGACGATGTCATAGCCTGCCGCTTCGCATACCAATAGCGCCTCGCGCGTTTTTTCCGCGACACCCCCTAAAGTGCCTGAAGAGGGGCTGGGTCGAATATAGGCCTGTGGCTGTACCGATAAACGCTCCATGCGAGTCTTATCGCCCAAAATAGATCCACCGGAAATACCGGAAGAGGGGTCAACCGCCAGCACGGCGACGCGATGCCCCGCCTCAAGTAAAAACATACCGAGCGCTTCAATGAAGGTGGACTTGCCCACCCCAGGTACGCCTGAAATGCCAAGACGTAAAGACTGTCCGGTAGCGGGCAGCACCGAATCGAGTAACGCATCCGCGCGACGTCGATGCTCCGGGAGCGTGGACTCCAACAAAGTGATCGCTTTGGCGAGGGCGCGGCGATCTCCCGCGCGCAACGCTGCAATCAAACTTTGATCGTCATCAAGATTCGCCACAAGCACGCTGAATATGGTTAAGGACATCACGAGCACTTTGAGGAATCGGAGTGCCGGGACCGTAAATACCTTTCACACCCGCCTCGTGCAAGAACGCGTAATCCTGCTGCGGCACGACACCGCCCACGAATACGATGATGTCATCAGCGCCTTGCGCCCGTAGCGCCTGGATAATGGCAGGCACTAGGGTTTTGTGCCCGGCCGCTAAAGTGCTAACCCCCACGGCGTGCACGTCGTTTTCGATAGCCTGTCGTGCGCATTCCTCGGGCGTTTGGAATAGCGGACCGACATCCACATCAAAACCAAGGTCGGCAAAAGCGCTGGCCACCACCTTGGCACCCCGATCATGGCCATCTTGCCCAAGCTTAGCGATCATCACACGAGGCCGTCGGCCGTGTCGTTCAGCGAACGCGCTAATGTCATTTTGCAAAGCAGCCCAGTCTTCGCCACTTTCATAGGCTCCCGCATACACGCCGCTTACCTCCTGGGATTGGGCACGGTGACGCCCCCAAACTTGTTCCAGCGCATCACTCACTTCACCCACCGTCGCACGAGCGCGCATGGCATCAATGGCCAGAGCCAATAAATTCCCTTCGTTAGACTGAGCGGCGGCAGTCAAGGCCTTAAGCGTCTCTTGCACGCGCGCCTCATCCCGGTTTTCACGCAGATCACGCAAACGCTGTAATTGCCGATCACGTACCAACATGTTGTCGATCTGCAGGATCTCAACCGGGTCTTCGTGATCGAGCTTGAATTTATTGACTCCAACAATGACGTCCTTACCCGAGTCAATTCGAGCCTGCTTTTCAGCGGCACTCGCTTCGATACGCAGTTTTGCCCAGCCGCTATCAACCGCCCGAGTCATGCCACCCATGGCATCGACTTCTTCAATGATGGCCCAAGCGGCATCCGCCATATCCTGCGTCAGCTTCTCCATCATGTAGCTACCCGCCCACGGGTCAACGACACGAGTGATTTGAGTTTCTTCCTGCAAAATGAGCTGCGTATTACGCGCGATCCGCGCACTGAATTCCGTCGGCAGCGCAATCGCCTCGTCAAAAGAATTCGTGTGTAAGCTTTGTGTCCCACCAAACACCGCCGCCATCGCCTCAACCGTTGTCCGTACGATGTTGTTGTAGGGGTCTTGTTCGGTCAGACTCCAACCTGAAGTCTGGCAATGGGTGCGCAGCATTAGACTCTTCGGTTTCTTTGCCCCGAAACTATCCATGATCTTCCACCACAAAAGACGCGCCGCTCTCATCTTGGCGATCTCTAGGTAGAAGTTCATGCCGATGCCCCAGAAAAAACTCAATCTCCCGGCAAAGTCATCGACATCTAAACCTTTGGCGATGGCTGTTTTCACATATTCTTTGCCATCGGCCAAGGTGAAAGCTAACTCTAGCGCCTGATTCGCACCCGCCTCCTGCATGTGGTAGCCAGAGATCGAAATGGAATTGAACTTTGGCATGTGTCGGGCGGTATATTCGATGATGTCGCCCACAATCCGCATGGATGGCTCCGGCGGATAAATATAGGTATTGCGCACCATGAATTCTTTGAGAATGTCGTTCTGAATCGTGCCCGAAAGCTGCTCTTGAGTGACACCCTGTTCCTCAGCGGCGATCACGTAAGCGGCTAACACCGGCAGCACCGCACCGTTCATGGTCATCGATACCGACACGGTATCGAGTGGGATCCCATCGAAAAGGACTTTCATGTCCAGCACAGAATCGATTGCGACCCCTGCCTTACCGACATCACCTGTGACGCGCGGATGGTCACTGTCATAGCCCCGATGGGTCGCCAGATCAAAGGCCACCGAGACGCCTTGAGCCCCAGAAGCTAAGGCTTTGCGGTAGAACGCATTGGACTCTTCCGCGGTCGAGAAACCCGCATATTGACGGATCGTCCATGGGCGTCCGGCATACATCGTTGCCTGCGGCCCTCGAATGAAAGGCGCAAAGCCGGGGAGGGTATCGAGGTGGGGCAGACCCTCGAGATCCGCCTGCGTGTAGAGCGGCTTGACCTTGAGGCCCTCGGGGGTATTCCAAGTCAATGACTCGGAGCCTTTGCCACGGGTGGCTTTGGTCGCCGCTTCTTCCCAGACCCCCAAGGAGTCTGACCGCAATGTGTCCGCTTTCGCCATGCTAAATCCGCCAGAATCAACCCGCTCCAGCCTGTCTGGAGCGTGCAAATTCCTCAGTCTAGCAAGGGGTTAAAGCGCCTGCGAGCTTGATGAACCCTGATCCATGCCCCTCCCGCATAGACCGACCATCAGGTTGTCGTCACTGCCCCTCTGAGGCGACCCAAGCCGGGTAATCCCCGCTCATGTGCGCAAGGCGGGTAAAGCCTGCCGCACGCATGGCCTCGATCGCCATGGAGGCCCGGCGACCCGATCCGCAGTACAGCACGAGCTCGCTAGCAGGATCGATCCCCGCGAGTGCAGCCTGCGGGTTGGCGAGAATCTCGGCATGGGGAATATTGCGTGCGCTAGTAACGTGCCCGGCACCGAACTCCTCGGCCGTCCGAACATCGAGTACCACCAAGGCAGCCGAGGTCTCGCTCGACTGTAAACGCGCACGTAATTGCGCAGGGCTAACCGCATCGACAGACGCTAGGATCTTGTCCACTTGCGCGCGATCTGCGCTCGCGGTTGGGGCAGTCGCAGGCGTAGCCTGCTTCGTAGCCGGGGTCTGCGGGACTTTCACCAGCTTACTCACGTCATAGCCCATCTCGACGACTTTAGCCTTCATGCGCTCATAACGCTCATCGCTAATCGTCGGCGTACGCGCCATGATCCACACGTAATCTCGTTGACTGCGAGCAATGATGGTCTCGGTGTAATCCGCATCAAGATGAGAAATCACATACTCCGCCTTGATCGGCCAAATAAATTGCATCCCCCAAATAGCGTTATTAGTCCCTGGAATGACAAACCCCTTTGGGTTCATTTCTTTGGCGGGCCCGTCAAACGCACCTTTGTTAAAGGTAAAGGTCGTGAGGATCGTACCGTCAGGCTGCAGCTCATAGCTTTCGATCGCGTTATAGATGTCTTTTTCGATGAAGGTGGGAATCACACCGATGACATACCAAGGTCCCATGAAACGCTGCAGATCAACCGACTCCACGACCGGTACCGTTACTTTTTGAGGATTAACTCCACAGCCGACCAAACCGGCTACCGCTAACAGCAAAGACCCCAATACACCTTTGCGCATCAATTGATTCGACATCATTGCGTACTCCTCACTCAGCGATAAACCACTGACCGCCCTGCTTCACCAGTACAAATCGGTCATAAGGCAGGCCTTTCCCCGACACATCGTAAACCGCCTGGCCCCCAGAAGAGTCAATTTGCGGTGCGCTACGCCGCACAATGCGCAACGCCGCGATCAGCAGCTCCCGACTCGCCAATCCACGCTCACAACTGCGGATCAAGGCCTGCAAGCTAGGCCCCGCCAGTGAACGCTGAAGGGCTGGACTGAGAAAATCTCGGTAATAACCTTTGCAGTCACCCTCAACCAAGGTGCGCTCCGCCTGGTCAAGCATGGCGAGAATGGCAGGCGGTGTCTCACTGACAGATTCCGTCGTGGGGGACGCCGTGGCTGATTGCCTTGCCGAACGATCCGACGCCGACGACTCAACTACCGCCCTCGCAAGCAGCAGATCTTCGATCCGCGCCTCAAACTCAGCAGGTAAGGCCGCTTTCCACTCCTTGCCATACGGCAGCAGGGTGACCACCTCTGGGACTCGGGTTTGCCCCCGCTCGCGCGGTTGGCGCCCTTTGACCAACACTTGGGTGAATCGGCCATCTTTCACACCAACCAATCCATTTAACTCATCGTAAAGCCGGCCAGACCAAGCGACCTTACGCCATAGTTCGGTAAAAAAATCGACGGGCGTGAGTTTTTCAATCTGCGTCAAAGACATCGCTTCGCCAAATAATTTTTGACGCTGAGTCGATTCTGCTCGCACGCCCTCCTCACGTAATTTAAGAAGTAGCGAATCTCGGAGTCGAACGAGCTCATCAGGATGTACCGCAAAAGCGACGGATTGCCCGCTGCCGGATGCGACGGCAGTCAAATATTCCGCAGCAGCCTGCCGCTGAGCACGACTCACACTATCGGCATGTGCAACGCCTTGCCACACGACCGCAGCGATCATGAGCGAGGTAATTAGCCCATATTTAAGCTTGCTATAAACGCCCCGCATCTACTTTCCGCCCGATGACTCCAACTCACCATCCCGATCGCGCTTACGCCCAAGCAACCAGCCGTTGATGGCCCAACAGCCCGCTAACGCAGCCGCCAAGCTCGCCGCGACTGAAGGCGAAGTACCGATCGCATCGAGTGCATTTTTGGCCTGCGCTCCCACGTAATCTGCTGCTCGATAGACCGGTACATCCACAAATCCTTTGGCTTTGTATTTGGATTCGGTGTCGAGTGAACCCCAAAGCATTTCTCGACCTGGGCGAATGAACGCATATTCACCCCAACGACGCAGAACAATCAGCATCGCAATCATGATGAAAGCATTGAAGACCGATAACAGCAAAAACCCACAAATCATCAAGACCGGGATAAATGTCAGCAAAGTACGTACACCAAATCTCGATGCGATACGCCCTGTCAAAAACACCTGCGAGAGAATAGTAAGCGACTGCACGACAAAGTCTATGGTGGCAAATACCTCTGTACGACTCGTAATATCTTCAAAAGTTTCCGTAACTAATCGTAACTGCTCAAAATAAATGAAGGTATTCACAGCAGACAGTAAAACCACAAATGAGGCGATACCGAGCAGGTAGGGCGATCGTAAAACGATAAAGATGCCCGCAAACGGGTTACCACCGACACCAACATCCTCATTAGTGCCCACTTGGCCTTCGCGTGGCTGAGCCCAGATGCCGAGCAGAATCCGTTGACAAACGATGGCCCCCAAAAACCCCAGCGCGCCGAGATACAAGACGCCGGCGTTACCAATCCACTCCACACTGAGACGAGCTGTCAACGGACCGATCAACGCCCCTAGCGTCCCCCCTGCAGCAATGAACCCAAAGAGACGCTTGGACTGCTCAGCGGAGAACATCTCGAGTAGAAAACTCCAGAACACCGAAACGAGCATCAGATTGAGGACGCTAATCCATACATAAAAGAATTTACCGACTTGTAAATTATTGGCGTCCAACTCAATAAAGGTGCCCACAACAGCTAATGTGATAGCCACCGAGCCATAGATCCATGGCAGCAGTACGCGTCGACGTACTCTGGCGATCAGCCAACCATATAAAGGTACGATCGCAATGGAGAAGGATGCCGTGAAAAGCCACAAATCAGCAACTTGATCGCGCCCCAGCACGGTTGCAACGGTCTCACGAACCGGCCGGACAGCAAAGTAGCTGCCTAATACAAAGAAAAATAGAAAGAAGGCGGCGACGACTGCTGCGGTTTCTTTGGGCTCAACGCGCGCGAATCGCTGTAGCTGCTGTTGCATATTGAATTGATGATTCATCAGCCTTTTGACTCCGACATCACACGCTCCCTCACACAAACCTCGCGACGATGCAGCGGTTTTGCGCGCAAGCTTAGCCTGAACCGATGGAAAATCGCCCCCAAAGTCGTGTCCATTTCGTGGATACGCGGATCTGCTTACCCGAGAGCCCTATCACAGGAGAAGTTTGGGTATATTGTGACGATCCTCAATTTGCTCAATGCTGGAGTTCGATGGTGATCACGCTCAAAGTCAACGGACAGACCCGCGAAGTGGATGTGCCAGCCGATATGCCCCTGTTATGGGTGTTACGTGATGTCCTACAGCTGACCGGCACCAAATACGGTTGCGGCATCGCTCAGTGCGGCGCCTGCACGGTTCATCTGGATGGGCAGCCCATCCGCTCCTGTATCACGCCCGTCGCGGCGGTCGCCGAGGCGGACATTCAAACCATAGAGAGTCTCTCGACGGATGGCTCCCACCCCGTGCAACAGGCCTGGATGGAGCTTGATGTGGTGCAGTGCGGCTACTGTCAGTCGGGTCAGATCATGGCGGCCACAGCACTACTTGAGCGCAATGACAACCCGAGCGATGCCGATATCGATTCGGCGATGAATGGAAATATCTGCCGATGTGGAACCTATCCGCGTATTCGCGCTGCAGTGAAGCGCGCGGCTGAGATCAAGCGCGGGCAGGGGGCAGCATGAGCCCCGATGGAACATCCTCTTCGCTGAGTCGTCGGCATTTTTTATTGGGTACGGGCGTCGTGGCGGTCGGTACCGCAGCCGGTATTGGCTGGATGCCGAGCATTCTCTCAGGACGTAGTCCAAGCCCAGTGGAATTTCAGCCGCATGGGTTCTTACGCATCAGTAGTGATGGCGCGGTAACTGTCATCATTGGCAAGAGTGAAATGGGGCAGGGCGTCTATACCGGCCTACCGATGGTCGTGGCTGAAGAGCTCGACTTCGATCCGCAGCGAATACGCGTGGAGTTCGCGGGCGTCGACCCAGTCTTCAATCATCCCTTCCTACCGGCCCAATTCACCGGTGGCAGTATGAGTACCAACACGACCTATCAGTCGTTACGCGAAGTGGGTGCAATGGCACGCCGGATGCTCATGTTGGCTGCAGCCCAACGCTGGCAAGTTTCCGTCGACGGACTCACCACTGATGATGGCTTCGTCGTTGATCAGCAAGGTCGTAAGCTTCCCTACGGCGCGCTAGCGGAAATCGCGGCAGACTTACCCGTACCTGACAAAGCCGATGTTGTACTCAAAGATCCGGCTCAATTTCGCTACTTGGGTAAGCCCCAGGCTCGACTTGATGGTCTTGCCAAGGTCACGGGGAAAGCCACTTTCGGGATCGATGTCATACGTCCGCAAATGCTGACGGCTGTGGTCGCTCGCGCGCCCGTCTTTGGTGCTTCGCTGAAAAGTGTCGATGCAGCAGAGGCCCTTCAGGTACCCGGCGTGCATTCCGTCAAAACGGTCCCGAGCGGGGTCGCGGTGCTCGCTGAACACTCCTGGGCTGCGATGAAGGGGCGTGAGCGCCTAAAGCTCGAATGGGATCTTGGCGAGCATGCCGCCACATCAAGTGACTCATTACGCCAAACCTGGCGGGCCTTACTCAAAAAACCGGGCCTTGTCGGCGATGACCGAGGTAATGCACCGGCTGTGTGGGCGCGCGCCGAGCAAAAAATCGATGTTGAGTATGAACTGCCTTATCTCGCGCATGCCTGCATGGAGCCGCTGAACGCGGTGGCCGAAGTGCGTGATGATGGTTGTGATCTTTGGCTTGGCACTCAAAACCAATCGCAGGATGCACAACTCGTCGCTGCTGCGCTCGGCCTGCCGCCTACGTCGGTAAAAGTACACACACAATTTCTCGGAGGTGGCTTCGGCCGACGAGCGAGTGGCGTTTCCGACTTTGCGGTTGAAGCCGCTTATGTCGCACAGGGCGTAGGTCGGCCTGTGAAAGTTCTTTGGACTCGCGAAGATGATATGCGTGGCGGCTACTATCGCCCCTACAGCCTATCGAGAGTGCGTGCTGCGCTCGGCAAAGACGGGCTTCCAAGCGCCTTTCACTATGTCACCGCCAGTAAACCCGTTCTGGCAAACACCACTCTCGGCAAGTTTGCTGTGGCGCCAAATGGACTCGACCCTTCCACCATGGAAGGTATCCATGACATGCCATACGCGATGCCAAATTTACGGATAGAGATCCACAACACCAATGAAGCGATCACCAATCTTTGGTGGCGATCAGTGGGGCACTCTATCAACGGCTTTATACTTAATTCCGGGATCGACGAACTAGCGGCGCTTGCTAACCAAGACCCTTACGAATACCGACGTCGGCTTCTTGCCGATAAGCCTCGACATTTAGCGGTACTTGAGCGGGTCGCGATTGAGTCGAACTGGGAAGCTCCTCTGCCTAAAGGTCGTTATCGTGGCATCGCTTTACACGAGAGCTTTGGCAGCATCGTAGCACAGGTCGCTGAAATCTCTTTTGATCAAGAACAGCTTCGAGTCGAGCGCGTGTTTTGCGCGGTCGACTGCGGCTTTGCTGTCAACCCAGATCAAGTCGTCGCGCAAATGCAAAGCGGCATTATCTACGGCCTATCGGCTGCGCTCTACGGCGAAATCTCGATCGAAGGCGGCGCTGCTGTGCAGGGAAACTTTGATAGCTATCGCGTCTTGCGTCAGGCAGAGGCACCCGCTATTGAGGTATTTATCCTCAATAGCGGCGCCAAAATGGGAGGCATTGGGGAGCCGGGTACACCCCCTATCGCCGCAGCTGTATGCAATGCGCTCTTCACAGCTACCGGACAAAGAATTCGACGACTACCTATCAATCCTATCAGAGCCTAGATAAGCCCGAGATGGAAATGGACGCTACTGGGTCCCGCGCTCGGTCGCCACGCCCTGCTGCAGATAATCGATGGCTACATTCGCTAGCGATCAAGCTGCGACTGGAATACCCGCTTCGTCAACATAAAAAAGTGGCGAATGATTGGGGGCGACGGTCAGTGGATTTTGATCCCGAGGTGTAATACCCACAAATAAAAGAAGCTCGGAACCTTCTCTGCGTAATAGGCAAAATCTTCCGCGCCTGTCACTGGCGGCACCGTACGCACATTATTCTCACCCGTAACGCGCATCAACGTCGGTACGACCTGCCGGGTCAAATCTGGATCATTGCGTACTACCGGGTTATTGCCAGGGTTGACCTCAAAAGCCGCGGTCGCGCCATTTGCCTCAGCAATGTTGAGCACAATGCGCTCCATACTTTTCAAGATATCGGCTCGTTGCAAAGCCTCAAAGATCCGAACCGTACCGATCAACTCCACTTCATCAGGGGCAATGTTGTGACGGATACCCCCCTTAAAAGCCCCTACGGTAACGACTGCAGGATTAGCAGTGATATCCGTCTGCCGACTGACGATGGTTTGCAGTGCATTAACGATTTGCGCCGAGACAACGATCGGGTCAATTCCACCCCATGAACGCGCGCCGTGCGTCTGTCGGCCTCGAACGACAATCCGATAGGAATCGAACGCCGCCATCAACGGGCCACCGCGATAGCCGATCATACCCGTGAGCATATTCGCAAAGACATGTAATCCAAATACGGCCTCAGGCTTATAACGCTCCAGCACCTCTTCTTTGACCATCAGTGATGCGCCGCCTTCCTCACCTTCAGGCGCACCTTCCTCAGCGGGTTGGAACATGAA
>CAZSRB010000045.1:0-15035 GCA_964609065.1 uncultured Acidibacter sp.
TCGAGCGCTGGGGTAATTCTGACGTCATTAGTCAATATCGGCAGCTTGGCTATACCTTTGTACCGACTGAGCAGACACCTGCTGCGCAACGCGACGTGTCAAATCAAGAGTAAGTTTGCGTTATATAACGTAGGCGCTTGGATCGATCCTGCTGCGAGAAAAATGTAGAGCGAAGTAAAGCCGACGTACAGTGGGCTTATCTTTGTTAAGCCCAGGAAGCAGCCAGAAATTTATTGGTATTTTCGGCAATATCGAGCTTTGATCTGCGCTGTATAACAAGAAGGCGACTAGGCTCAAATTCGGTGTAGCATCCAGCGTCTCATGTTGGAGAGGTGGCCGAGGACAAGGTTTTGAAAATTGTCAGAAGATCCCTCCTGAAACTCTTACCAGCGATGGGGCTGACCGTAGCCTCGGATACCCTAAGTGCCGCGCCAATGGTTAGACCCTACCGTGGCCAGGGATTATTCCTCACCACTTGGCGCTTCGGCTTGACCTCCAACGAGGCGGCTTGGCGAACGCTGGATTCTGGCGGCAGTTTGCTCGACGCCATCGAGCAAGGTATTCGTAACTGCGAACTTGATCCGGCGGAGCGGAGCGTTGGCCTGGGAGGACGCCCTGACAGAGATGGCATTGTTACTTTGGACGCCTGCATCATGGACCATCTTGGCAATGCGGGGTCGGTTTGCGCGATGGAGGGGATAGCAACCCCGATCTCGGTCGCGCGCGCCGTGATGGAAAAGACGCCCCATATCATGCTGGCCGGTGACGGGGCGAGGCGATTCGCTCTCGAGCAAGGCTTTGCATCACAGGACCTACTGGTCGAGGACAGTCAACGGGAGTGGCAGGATTGGCTGAAGGAGGCTCGCTATCGACCGATCGCCAACATCGAAAACCATGACACCATCGGCATGCTCGGCCTAGATGCCGACGGTCGGCTCGCTGGTGGTTGCTCGACCTCGGGCATGGCGTTCAAGATGCATGGGCGGGTGGGAGACAGCCCGATCATCGGCGCTGGACTTTACGTGGATGGTGAAGTGGGTGCCTGTACGGCGACAGGCCATGGCGAAGAGGTCATGCGAACCGTCGGCGCGTTTCGCGTAGTGCAGGGTATGTCACTCGGTCTGTCCCCGCAGGCGGCATGCGAGGCTGCGGTCGAGGCGATTGCCCGCTTTTTTCGGCGCCGGGCGAAGGACTGGTCGGATACCCAGATTGGATTCATCGCCTTGAACAAGAACGGTGATATTGGCGCTTACGCCCTACGCTCTGGGTTTGATTATGCGGTCAAGGATCAGTCACGCACGGAACTCCTCCGCGCAGATTCCTTGTTGGGTTAGCGTCTACTGGAGGGCGGGCGCACGATTGATGAGGGCAGGATCCCCTTCGGTTCCTATAGCACGCCAACCCACTAACAACGATTTTTTAGCGAGGTGATAAAAGACTCAATACATACTGTTGAGATTGGTTGGCTTGTACCAGCATGGCGGTACTTGCCTCGCTCAAGATCTGTGCAGATGCAAGTCGCGCGGACTCTGCTGCGTAATCAGTATCCTCGAGTGTAGATCGGGCCGCACGGGTATTTTGACTGACATTGAGCAAATTACCTGTCAAATATTCGATACGGTTACTTGCTGCACCCAGGCGCGCGCGAACACCGACTACTTTTTCGGCTGCAGTATCAATGAGTGAGAGTGCGGTTAGAGCTTCCCTAACGGTTAAAAGTCTCAAGGTATCGCCATTGATTTTGAGATCAATTTCCCCTTGATTTGTGACGTCATCCCAAGCCACAACAAGGCGAGACTCATCTGTGTAAAACTCGATCCCAGTCGGCAAGTCCTTTATTAATTCCGGATCGTTCAGACGCCTCGCCAGATCATCAAGACTGGTTGCATCCTCAATGAAAATAGTCTTTCCGCCCGCAGTTAGTTCGATATCTTGGCCTAATCCATAGGCGCTAGGAGAAATATCAAATTTTTGAATTGCCCACGGTGTGTCATTGCCCGTGTACTGATTATGTCCCGTCGATCGTGTTTCACCATCGCGAGTTAGAACAGCTTGCAGGCGAAAGCCGATGGTGTTCCACGTAAGCGTGATTGAGGGTGGTGTGTTTGTCAAAGAAAAAAGCGGATCTCCCCCCGCAGGCAAATTTGCTGCATTGAGCTTAGCGACGAGGTCCGCTCGGTCGGTGACCTGAGTGACGGCGAGAGTGCGTTGATAATTCGTAAATCGCGGGTCGTTTGAGCTTACGACGAGCGTGAAATCGCCCGAGTACACGCCAGGATCAAGGGTTTGTACTGCAGTTTCCTCATAATGGCCTGCCGGAGAGGGTTGGGCTTGATAGGGGTAAGGGCCATTACGAATCAGAGTGCCGAGTACTTGAGGACCATCCGTTTTCCACACTAATTTGAAGCCACGAGGAGAGTTCGAGAGAATCTCAAAGTCAAGATCGACATAGCCCGGTAAGTTTTGAAACTTTGTAACGACATCATCTCGACTCGTCGCTCCCGTGACTTGATAAGTATTGCCGTCTATCGTGAGCGAATAGTCTCCCGTGAAATAAACCGTGTCGAAGACTTGGACTTGCTGGCCGGTGATGCCTTTTATGATAGTGCCGCTAGTGGATGTTTGAGTGGTTTGATCAATCAAAGTCGCGGTATTTTGGGGGCCAGTACTATTCCAGATAAGCTTTAAATTTCCATTCTCTTCGCCGAGCGTAAACTCAGCGTCCGGCGGTAATTGAGTTGACAGACTTTGCACTAAGCTCGGTAGGTCTGTCGCCCCAGCGCTTGTCACGTCAACGTTACCAACGCTCAACCGATAATTGCGATTGGCCAGAACGGGAAAAGTTTGGAGCTGCTGCGTCGCAGTCGTACCCAGTGTATTGGCGCCCGCGTAGGAAAGTTCGCCAGTACGTGTTAGCACCCCTCGGACCTGAGGTCCTTTTCGATCGACCCACGTGAGCTTAATGCGCGTTGTATCCTGGGTGATCTGAAAGGTGTTGTCATACCCGGCGGCAGTGGCCGCGGAGCGTAAACCATTGACGATGTCATCTAGCGGGTTCGCGCCGTTCACGCTGAGGGTACGATCTCCGACAGTCAGGCTGAAGTCTCCGTCATAGCGCGGCGCTGCAAAGGTGGTGACCTCAAATATTCCGTCATGCCCGTCATCAAAGGTATTGATCGGTCGCGTGGGCGAGAGACCTTCAATGCCAGTGAGTCCAAGCGCGAGGGGTGTGAGAGATTCAAGTGGAATGACGACTGTATCTCCTGATTGCATCCCCGCTTGCACCGCAATTTGGGTCTGGCTGCCATCAAATAAATTTAGCTCGCGATCCCAGTGGGTGTGGGTAGAGATTCGACGGATTTCTGAAAGGAGAGCGGCTGACTCGGCATTGAGCGCGATACGCTCGGTATCCGTATAGCTGCCGTTAGCCGATTGGACAGCGAGTTCTCGCATGCGCTGCAGGATCTGCTGCATCTCCTCGATCGCGTTTTCTGCAGTTCGGGCAAGCGAGAATCCGTCCTGCGCGTTACGTAGCGCCATGTCGAGCCCACGGATCTGGTTACTCATACGCGCAGCCACGGCGATCCCTGCCGCGTCATCCGCCGCACTATTGAGGCGTACCCCCGTCGCCAGGCGCTGCATCGCGACTTCTTGTCCGCGTCCAGCTCCGGTTGTGGCACGCTGCGCCTGTAAAGCGCCAACGTTCGTATTGATCGTGAGCGGCACATCGCCCTCGGAATGCCGATACCCTCAGGATTCAGCAAAAAAGGCGCCAAACCGGGTTGGAGTAACGCAAACCCGGCAAACTCAAGACGTAAAAGGTGAATGGGTTAGTTCGGTTTGGCGCCGAGACCCCCGGTGGTTGCGAAGCTTGTGCTTCGATGAACGCAGTGCCCCCAGCCTTGAAAATTGACGCTGCCACGAAAACGGTGTGACTTTTGCAGTCAATACCCGAAGTCCACGCTAAGACTCTTTTTGCGCTTTCGCTTTTTTTATAGCACTCGCCGCGAGCGAAGCCATCTTGACGGCATCCGCGGCGGCCACCGTTGCTCTGCGCGTTGCTTCTGCCGCCTCCGACGCCGCGTGTAGTGCAATATCCTCCGCCTGTCGTGCCGCTGCTGCCGCTGCTGCCGCAGACGCTGCGGAGGCAGCCGCTGCCGCTTCAATAGCGCTCTGCGCCGACATTGAAGCAGCTTCCGCCGCCGACTCGGCCGCTACAATCATCGTTGCCTCGTCCGATAGCGCTGCGATCTCCGCGGATCTGCGAGTTGCCTCCGCAGCCAATTCTGCCGCCCTGCAAGCCTTCTTTGCCGCTTCTGTCGCCTGGGATGTCAAAACCTTAAGAGAGGCGAGTGTGTCGGAATAGCGTTGATCAGTGACTACTTGTCGCTCACGCAGCTTCGCAACGTCGTCTCTCAAAAGATCCAATTCAGCTTTTATATCATTAAGAGTGGTTGCCATAGCGACTTCTACGCTCTCTTGCTCGTTGACGGTTGGGATCTAAAGTCCAAGAGTTTGACAAGACTATCGTAACATTCGCAGGATTTCTGTTTTAAGCCTGAAAAATCAGTTATAACTGTACACCCTCTTTCTTGTCGCACAAGATGTGAACGAGCAAGATCGCTTATCGCCAAGGAAACGGCCTCTCTTCGCAACCCAAGGATTGTGGCAATTCTTTGATGAGTCATTGCTATTCTTCGTCCGCCGATACGGCGAGCGGTCAATAATAAAGTCTTAGCTATTTGTTGCTGGGGAGAATGATGCCGGTAGCAGGCACAAGTTTGAGTTGCATAGTGTACGAGACCGACTGTGTTGTCTAAAATCAAGCACCTAAAAACCGATGAGCGAGTAAATTCAAGCCTTAGGAAGGCGGCAGGCATAACGATTCCAAAGCCGGCAGTTTGTACAAAATAACTAATTCTGTAAGGAGCGTCCTCCAAAAGATTCCAGACGCCTATCATACTTTCATTTCCTATCATGCTTGACTCGGCTACTCCATTACACAGAGACTCGCCCGCGATCGAAAATATAGCCGACGTCGGGAAAATAACCTTTGAAGAGCTGAATCGAGCAACGCTGCTCGGAGAATGAGATTCAAACTTCTCTAGCTTGCAATGGCGACTCCAACCCTCCCAATCTACGCTTGATAGTCGACGGGTAATTGAGTTTTTGTCTTTATGGCGATCTAAAGCTGCTGGGGCTGACATCGCTTGATCTTGCTGAATTTATTTTTTTGTTATGTGCGATTTAGCACAAAAGTGCTCAATCGTCACGCGACGCGTAAAACACAATTGCGTTGCAGCAACGACGCAAGGTCGGAGGAGCTTTGCGCGCTCTATGTTACTCGAGTATGTATCAAGTGTATGAGTAAAAAGTTTTTTATTTCAAAGAAAAACTCAGCTATTTTTTTACTGACTACTTCATGTCTAAGTTTGTGTCTATAAATTACGGTTCTTGTGGGAATGTTTGTAGGCACTTAGAACATGACGGTGGTTAGTAAATCATCTGGTAATCCCCTCACTGAAGTGATTGTCTGATAAGTAGACTTTTCTCATTAGAGGAAGTTCTACATGCAGCGATCGAGATTTACAGACAGCCAGATCTTGGCATTGCTTAAGCAGGTTGAGGCTGGAACGGCGGTGCCGGATCTGTGCCGAGAGCATGGGATCAGTACGGCGACGTTTTACAAGTGGCGTAGAAAGTACGGCGGCATGGACGTGTCGCTAATGACGCGGATGAAGGAGCTCTAGGAGGAGCACCGAGGTCTCAAGAAGCTTTATATCGAAGCACAGATTCAAGGCCGACATTGTCGCGGCGGCGCTCGCAAAAAAACTCGGAGGCTATCTCGCCGGCGCGAGGCGGCCAGATGGACAGTCGAGGAGAAAGGTCTGAGTATTCGTCTGGCGTGCGAGGCATTTGGTTTAAGCGACAGCGGATACTGTTATCAGCTCAAGCGCAACACCGAGAACGCACCGATTACCGAGTGGCTGCTGGGGTCGACGGAGACTCGGCGTAACTGGAGCTTTGGCCTTTTCTTCCTGTATTTGCGTAACGTCAAAGATGCTTGCTAAAACCACAAACGGGCGTATCGGATCTATTGGGAATTACAGATGAATCTGCGGATCAAGCCAAAGAAGCGTATGAACCGAGCGAAGCCAACGCCGCTGTCTGTGCCAACGTCCATCGACAAAGTATGGTCGATCGATTTCATGCACGATCAACTAGCTGACGGCAGGGCGTTTCGTCTGTTCAACGTCACGATTCGATACGAATGGTTAGCCCAGTACGTGTTTGATTCTCTCGAGGCAGTCCGAGAGTTCGCAACCCGTTGGATGTGGTCGTACAATCATCAACGCCCAAACATGGCCTTGGGCGGGATTACCCCAAAACAGCGGTTGGCCATGGCCGCATGATGTCTACTTATCAGTCCCACCAGAAATGGGGGGATTACCGGCTCACGCGAGGTTTTCTGCTCTGCGTGAATTTATTGGCGTAATTTATGGCAAATCAGTCGATAAGCTCGAGGGCCGCCAACGCCCTCTTCTGTGCGCTTACACTGAGTCAGTAATCAAAGATCATTAGGTGTTTGCGCGCGCTCAGTCGGCCAAAAAATCTAAGCCTTGGAGAAAGTTATGATCACGGGACTGTACGCAGGAATATGTGGGCTGCTCATTGTCGTGTTGTATGTCCGGATTGTTCAGCGCCGTATGACGGCGAAGATCGCGTTTGGGTCGGGGGGTGACGAGGAACTCGAGAAGAGAGTTAGAGCGCATGGTAATTTAGTTGAGTCGGCGCCAATCGCTCTTATCTTGCTTTATCTCATCGAACAGACCGGATTGAGCGTAATAGTTGTCCATGCTCTGGGTATGGCATTTATCGTTGCCCGTCTTGCTCATGCGCAGGGGTTGTCGAGCACAACAGGTCGATCAACTGGCCGGTTCTACGGCGCGCTCGGGACACTGATTTTGCTGACAGTGATGTCCTTACTGCTCATCGTGAGAAGTCTCTGGGTTTAGAGCCAACAAAATTAAGCGAATTTATTTTTGACATCAGCTAGAACTCGCCGGGCATAAAGCTAAAACTGCCAAAGTCAAATCGATGGTCATTGGCTTGGTGTATCAGCCAAGGATCACCTCTACATATTCTGTCGTGCGTTCAGGTACGTGCAGGGGATGGTGGCCACCGAACCTATGCCGTGTGGCATCAGGTCGAAGCGCACACACGCGATCAAACGAGCCGGCAAGGGTGTCAGTTTCGGCAGTTAATAAGGTGAGTGGTTGGCGAACGAGTGGTAAGCGCTGCTCAATGTCGTACTCAGCTGAAATCGGTGCGGATGAGACAAAGTCGGTTTCCAGATAATCGATCATGGCTGGCCAGAGTAATTCCAGACTCTCCGGTGACTCAGTAAACCCCGGCAGGTAATGCTCGTAGGTCGTACGCACCGTGCGATACACGAGCGTCTCGTGCGCGCCGGTGGGATCGGGTGCGGGTCGGCTCGCTTGCTGCATCGCCTTGAACGTAGATCGCAGTTGCGGGGTCAGCAGTGGGCAGCCATCTAAGACAACCTCATTGACGTGTTGCGGGAAACTGATGGCAAGTTCGACGGCAACGCAGCTGGCTGAATGGCCCGCGATCACTTTGCAATCTGTGAATCCCAGTGATTCGATCACTTCGGCGACATTGGCACCCCACTCGGCCATCGACCAGTCGCTGGGTCGCGGATCGGAGCGACCGTAGCCAAGTAGATCGATCGCGAGCACGTCAACGCCTTGCGCAGCGATAATGGGCATCGCGTACTGGTACATTCGCGATGATAGCGGTAGCCAATGAAGCAGTAGGAGCCGGCGCTCACCGCTGCCCATTCGCCGATAATGAACCTGCCCGTGGCGTGTTTGGGTGTATCCTTTTGGAATGGAATCTTTGGCCATGACAGATAATCCATTGCTCTTTGCTATTGCTCAGAATAGCGCGTTCTTCATCATCGCTGGTGTATATGTGTGGATTGGAGCGATGCGCACCCGAGATACGGCTTTATTTCCAGGTCCTAGGCCACCGTCGCAGTGGTTTAAGATTTGGTTGGTCGTGATCTGGCTAGTGGGTCTCCTGTTGCCGCTGTATACGCTTGTGAGCGTGGGTTTTATTGACGGTATACAAGAGGTGCGTATTGGTCTTGGGGCATATCTCTTAATGTTCTTTGCGCAAGTCGCGACTGAAATCTTTGTATGGAAGCGCTGGCGTAGCCCAATCTGGGTGGTCGTGCCTTGTTTGTACCTCGGATGGCGACTTTGGCAAATCTACTGGGGATGGACGCTACCAGGTGTCGCCAATTCCAGCCTCGCGAGTATGACGTACGTGGCACTTTTCGTGCTTTGGGTCATCAACATAGGCGTACATTTCACAAATATTCCACGCACCCTACGTTGGGATTATCATCCGCGCTCCGCAACCTTCCCCTCGCTGCACGATCCACGAGTGTTGACACGTGGTGCGCATGATCCGCTGGACTCATGATGTCTATCGTTGACCGGTTAATCACCGCCGAGCACCGTACCAGTTACGATGCAGAGGGTTGCGTGAGAGTGGAGGGCGTCTTTGATGGCGCCACCTGCGCGCGGCTCGCTGCCGCACTCGATGAGGCGGCCGGCGCTTTCGATACGGGTCAGTTGTGGGCAGCGCCCGACGCTTCAAACCATCAAAACCCACCTTCCATACATCGTGGCGATGGACAGGTGCAGTTACGCAACTTCGCTCAGCACATTCCAATACTTCGTGAATGGCTATGGGAAAGTATTGCTGCAGAGCTTGTTTCTCGCTTGCTGGGCGCGTGTCACTTGCGCTTCTGGATGGACGCTTCGTTTATCAAAGAAGGATCGAGTGCTGAGTCCGCAACACCTTGGCACAATGATGAGTGTACGTTTCCGTTCCGAGGGGAAATGATGCCCTCGTTTTGGGTTGCGCTGACTGACGTGCCGATGGAGAACGCGCCACTCGTCACTCTGGCTGGTTCAAATCGTGACCCTTGGCGCTACCAATCCCCGATGTCGAACCCTGACGCTTTTGAGACAGAGCACATCCCGTGGAGCCATCTCGAGAGGCGAGTCTCTGATCCCAATGCAAAGCGAAAAGTTTGGCCGTGCGCTAAGGGCGATATCTTGCTGATTCACCCTAAAACGATCCATGCCTCTCTACCGCGCACCGCGAATTATGCAGGCCGCCGTGTAGCGCTCACGACGCGCTGGCTAGGGGACGATGTGATCTGGCAGCCCAACACACTCAGTATCAGCATTCCATCCATCGAATCGACTGGGCTCATGCGGGTCGGTGAACCCCCGCCTGACGAGCTATTTCCGATTGTTTGGTCGGCTGATCGTCATACAAATTGACTGACAATTGGGCGTTCCTTTATCTCTAAAATTTCGTAGCGTATTTCATCAGCAGCCGGAGGGATGTTCGAGCGGAATGGGAGCGATCGGCTTTGGGTAAACATCCTGTATCTAGGCGCTTATAACTAAAAGCTTGATGTCATACTAATTTGATACCGAGCGGTCACATGCCAACATCAATATTCTCCGTAGAGCCCATTTTTTTACTCGAATTCTTTGCCAGTATTGCATTTGCTGTATCTGGGGTGCTGAGTGCTCTCAGAAAGCAGATGGATATTATTGGGATTTGCGTTTGCGGTTTTCTCGCTGCTTTCGGTGGGGGGACTTTACGTGACGTACTTCTCGATCGACGCCCGTTCTTTTGGGTTGACCATGACCTTACCCTGATAGCCGTGCTAGCGATTTGTGTCGGTTGCGCATTCGTGATTAGTCTGCCTCGGCTTGAAAAGGGCCAGCGCTGGCTACAAGTTCCAGATGCAGTGGGCCTCGGGTTATTTAGTGCGTCTGGGGCTCATCTCTCATGGCTTATGGGGCAACCACCTGTCGTCGTGGTCATGATGGGTGTCATTACCGCAACCTTCGGCGGCGTTCTTAGGGATCTTGTATGTAACGAGATCCCCGCGCTGTTTAAAGATCACCGACCCTACGCCCTGTGTGCAGCAGCAGGCGGAGTTGCTTATTGTTTGGTGGCCACTAACTCTGACTCGTCGTGGTGGGCACTGATAGCCTGTGCTATCACGACAATAGGGCTTCGAGTAGTCGTCCTAATCCTCGACCTGACACTTCCGCCGGTCAGTCGTTAGCGCAATGATCCGGATGACCACTGTCGTCGAGCAAAGCATTTTTTGATATCGCAAAGACCATAAGACGAGTCGCTTGATGAAGTAACCATAGTGCCAGCGCTTGCGCGAGTGCTAATGCAAAGGCGCCTCCAGAGGGCCGCTGCGAAAGACTTTCCCTGTTCATGTTTTTTTATTTTTGGGGATGTGCTCGAGGTCAAATAGTTCCTGTTTAGCTCGAGCTAGAATAGCGTGAGCATGCTCGGGGGTCATGTTGAATTCGTCGCTCAACCGATGCAGGGTTGATGTCTCGGCAGCAGTGATTTCGCCATCTTGCAAGGCTTTGAGCACTGCGGCTTCAAACAGAGCTCGCTTGCGCGCCATCTGAGCTGCAAAGGAATTAGCGACGATGCCGGTCAGCAACGCGACGGTACAGACACCGGCTAGCGCCGTGAAGACCCCAATGATTTTGCCAAACAACGTGACGGGCGACACATCGCCATACCCGACGGTGGTGAGCGTGATAATAGACCACCAAATTGCATGCGGAATCGAGCGAAACGCTTCTGGCTGAGCGGTGTGCTCGGCGTAGTAAGCCAGTGATGAGCTCAGTAGGATAGCGACCGCAAGAATATAAGCCGCAGAGAAGAATGATTTACGCTCGTCATAGATGGCTTTAACTAGATCTTCGAGTGCGGAGTTGTAGTGCGAGACCTTAAGGATGCGCAGCATGCGCAACACCCTTAGAAAACGCAGATCAATCCCAGGCAGAATGAAGGGCAGGTAATAGGGGATGATCGAAAGAATATCGACAATGCCATAGAAGCTGAACACATAGCGGCGTCGTAATATCCACGGCGATAAATGTGAGCCACCCGGTGCTGACCAAATTCGAAGTCCGTATTCAATGGTAAAAAAAATGACTGTGACCGTTTCGATCACGAGGAACTGCGAGCGGTAAGCCCTACCCAATTCCGGCACGGACTCAAGGCATATCGACAACACAGCCAAGCCAATCATGAGACCGATGACGGTGTCGACGATCCGGCTCGCATGATCATCGCCTTTGGCGGGCTCAAGGAGTTCGTGAACTCGGCGGCGGAATTTCAGGTTGGATCCTGTAGTCATAGGGAAAATTCTATCCAAGGTGGATTAGAAAAACACGGCCACTATCCACGGGTGCGTGCTGAGGGCTTTCCACGCCGGAGCGGCGACGGATGAATGGCGCCATTACCAATAATCTTTGACTCTATTAAAATCGTGGCTGATGTGACCTCGTAGGCTCGGTAAATTGGGCCAATCTCGGCATGAGTGTTGGTTGGAGTCATGAGGCGCATATAAGCATCGGTTATCCCGCTATGCCGTTTCGGTGTTGGTGATATTCGTATTTTCGTCGAGCATGCGCGCCATGATTTACGACAGCATACTCGGCACGATCGGTAACACTCCGATAGTGCGGATCAATCGACTGGCACCGGCGCATGTGACGATGTACGTCAAATGTGAGTTCTTTAACCCGCTGCATTCAGTCAAAGATCGACTGGCGATCGGCATTATCGAGGATGCTGAACGCCGGGGCGTCTTATCGCCCGGGCAGACGGTCATCGAAGCGACTTCGGGCAATACGGGGATTGCGCTGGCGATGGTGTGCGCGGCGAAGGGTTATCCTTTTGTAGCCGTCATGGTCGAGACGTTTTCTGTCGAGCGTCGCAAGATCATGCGTGCGCTGGGCGCCAAAGTGATACTCACGCCTGCTTCTGAGCGGGGAACAGGAATGGTTCGCAAAGCCAAAGAGCTGGCTCTCAAGCACGGTTGGTTTCTAGCGAATCAATTTGCGAACGAGGCGAATCCCGCTTATCACCGTAGTACAACCGGCCCCGAAATTGTTCGTGACTTCGCCGGGAGACGACTCGACCATTTTGTCTCTGGCTGGGGGACAGGGGGTACGTTGACGGGCGCAGGTCAGGTAATCAAGCTGGCTAGACCCGACGTCGAAATCGTTGCGACCGAACCTGCGACCGCTGCGCTTTTATCAGGTCAAGCGTTCTCTCCCCACAAAATTCAGGGTTGGACGCCGGATTTTATCCCCGAGGTGCTTGATCGGACGGTCGCCGATCGCATCGTTCCGGTGACCGATGAAGAGGCGCTCCTTGCTGCACGCGAGTTAGCGAGATCTGAGGGAATTTTTTGCGGCATCTCTTGCGGGGGGACCTTTGCTGCGGCCTTGAAGGTTGCTCGAGAGGCGCGAGAAGGCGCTGTGATTTTGGCGATGTTGCCTGACACCGGCGAGCGATACTTATCGACCGCGCTATTTGCTGACTTGCCGGAAGGCAGTGACCCGGAACCTGAGTAATGAACGGCTTGGCACCACTGCCTTCGCCGTTGCGGCTTTATCGAGGCAATGAGTTGATAGGTGGCGCTATCAGGTATGAGACATGGGGCACGCTCTCGCCTAACAAAGACAACGCGATTCTGCTCTTTACCGGTCTTTCACCCTCTGCTCACGCTGCAAGCTCGCCAGAGAATCCAGAGCCAGGATGGTGGCAAGAGCTGATTGGCTCGGGAGCGGCGCTCGATACAGATCGTTTTTTTGTGATTTGTGTTAATTCTTTGGGAAGTTGCTTCGGTTCAACCGGCCCATCATCCGTTGATCCATCAACAGGAGCGCCTTACGCCGAGACTTTCCCCGAGGTTACCGTAGAAGATATTGCAAGCGGTGGGTGTGCGGTATTAGACCATCTTGGTATTGCGTGCGCACAAGCGGTGGTCGGTGCCTCTTTGGGCGGATCAGTCGTACTCGCATTTGTTGTGAGTCATCCCTTGCGGGCACGTCGGTTAGTCAGTATTTCAGGCACCATGGCAGCATCAGCGCATGCCATTGCGGTGCGTAGTATTCAACGTGAAGCGGTCGCGCATGACTCTGTCGAGGGTCTACGTCTCGCGCGTAAGCTCGGTACGATCACTTATCGTTCGGCGCAAGAATTCACTCAGCGTTTTAATCGGCAACGGTCGGTTACGGGCCGCGACTTTGCGGTTGAGGATTATTTGACGCAGCAAGCGGATAAGTTTGTCAGTACATTTGATCCGCTGAGCTATCGACGACTTTCGCGGGCAATTGATCTCTTTGATCTCAGTGAACACGGACCTCCAGTAAAGGTGTTTCGCGAGGCGAAACTACTCTCCGCCTTGGTAATCGGCGTGGAGGAGGACTGGCTCTTCACCATCGATGAGCAAGCCCGGATCGCGCATACGCTACGCGAGGCTGGAGTTGTTACTCATTTCGAGCGCTTAAGTAGCCTGTATGGCCACGATGCGTTCTTAGCGGAGCAGTCGCGCTTTAATGAGATTGTCCACCGCTGGATTAGTCGGGCAGCGTAGTCGGACGGGTAATCACAAAATGATCGTACTGAATCAATTTTTTACCAGCGATTCTTTGGAGACCTCATGTCAACTTCTGTGACAGATCAGTTACTCATCAACAATAGTCGTTATGTAGCGGGGGAAGCCCTTCACACGGCTCAACACCCTGGTGCCTTACCCATTAAGCCATCCCGTCAGGTGGTGGTGTTGGGGTGCATGGATGCCCGGTTGGATATCGAAGATCTACTTGGCTTGCAAACTGGCGAGGCGCATATCATTCGTAACGCAGGTGGTGTTGCCAGCGAGGATGCGATTCGTAGCTTAATCATTTCGCATCATTTACTGGACACCAAAGAAATTATCGTGATTCAGCATACGCGCTGCGGGATGTTGGCATTCACGGATGACTTGCTGCGATCAGCTTTAGAGGGCGATAAAGAAGCAGGGGCGATCGTATCGCAGGCGACCGCGCGTCAATTTGTTTGTCGCTCAGTAGCTTCCAGTAGTCCTGCCGCTTTTCACGCTTTCCGCGGCACGCCTGAACCGCTTGATTCGCCACCCGACGCGCTCAATCACGAGCGTCTCGTGACGAGTGTGCGGCGGGCAATATCGTCCATACGTCATCACCCTTGGATTCCGATCGAGGGTGATGATGCGGTCTCGGTGCGTGGGTTTATTTATGATGTTGATACAGGTCAATTACAGGAAGTGACTTCGTAAGCGCCTGTGTGGCAGCGACTCATAGCCCGAGTGCTTGCGCGACGGGGCGGGACACTACCTCGCCTGCACTGACGTTAAGTCCGGCGCGAAGGCCCGGATCGGCCTCGAGTGCAGCATCGAGACCGAGGTTCGCTAATCGCTGAACATAGGGAAGAGTCGCCGCATTCAACGCGAGAGTGGACGTTCGGGGTACGGCACCCGGCATATTGGTCACGCAATAGTGGGTGATGCCATGAACTTGATACGTCGGCGCCTCGTGTGAAGTGGGTCGACTGGTTGCAAAGCAGCCACCCTGATCAATTGCGATATCGATCAGTACGGAGCCAGGTCTCATTGACGCCACCATGGTTTCACTGACTAATTTTGGCGCCGCCGCGCCCGGGATTAGCACCGCGCCGATCACGAGATCCGCATCACGAATTTCTTTTTCGATCACATCCAGAGATGCGGCAAGGGTGCGTATGTGGCCTGCAAATCTTGCATCCAATTCGCGCAACCTGGGTAACGATTTATCAATGATGGTCACGTCCGCGCGCATGCCCACAGCGATTTCTGCGGCTGCTGTTCCCGAGACGCCACCACCTAAAATCAATACACGCCCCGAAGGGGTTCCCGGTACACCGCCGAGCAAGACTCCTGATCCGCCCATATTTCTTTGCAGTAGGCTTGCTCCCACTTGTACCGACATGCGACCTGCTACTTCGCTCATCGGTGTCAGTAAGGGAAGAGTCCCGAGGAGTCCCTCAACGGTTTCATAGGCGATCGCATGAGCGCCTGAACGGATGAGCGCTTC
>CAZSRB010000046.1:0-3199 GCA_964609065.1 uncultured Acidibacter sp.
AACGCAGAAAGTAACTCTCTTAAAGCGCGTACCGCCATGACATCAAGACCATTAGTCGGCTCATCTAAAATAAGATTTTTAGGCGCATGAACAAGTGCGCGGGCCAAGGCGGTTTTTAATCTTTGTCCTTGAGAAAACCCTTTCGCCTTTCGATCCATGATGTCGTGCATATCCAGTAAAGATTGCAACTCATCACAACGCCGGTCTGTCTGTGGTCGAGACATCCCATGTAGCGCCGCAAAATAACGGATATTTTCTCGTGCGGTCAGATGAGGATAGAGCCCACTGGCATGGGATAAAACACCAATGCGCCGTCGCGCTTCGATAGGGTCCTTGGCAATATCGACGTCGTCAATCAAGATTCGGCCATCGTCGGCTTTGAGCAAACTTGCAATCATTCGTAACGTAGTCGATTTACCCGCTCCGTTCGGCCCCAACAGACCGGTGATCTCACCATTCTCAGCGGCAAAACTCACCGCAGCGACCGCTTCAAGCTCTGCAAAGCACTTGCGTAGATCACTGACACGGATCATGGCGCAGGCCCCGCTAACGATAACCAGAAAGGGGGCAGCCGTTTATTCTCAAGACAACGAGTATCCATCGAAAGACTATCGGCGGTCTCAAAAAAATCCGCGAGCACGCGATCCATACAACGGATTCCAAGTTGTCCGTGTCCCTCACCGGGCAAAATCAGGTGACGGGCGTTTGCCAGTGTACGGGTGACTTTGGCGGCATCTGCTGGGGGAGTGACCGGATCCAGCGTCCCAGATAACAGCAGAGTGGGGATAGAGCTCGTCAAAGGTTCATGGAAATCCGTATCCACGGGGCCCTTTGGCCAGATACGACAAAGCGGCTGTAGAAAATCGAGCATATCGCGACCAAGGTAGGTGGCTTGCAAAGCTGCGTCATTAATCGTCTTGGGATCAATGCGCGACAAATCTTCGCTGCACATCACTGTGTTATGCATTCCACTTGCCAGCGAGCGACTCAAAGATTCCGCGGTGAGCACATATAGAACCGCGAGTGATTGATATTGACCATTGATAGCCTGGTTGATCGCTAACGGCAGCAGTGCGGCTTGCTGCGACTGGTAGCTAACGAGGCGCAGCACGAGTTTGAGTTGAGCCGCACCAAACTCGAGCTGTAGGGGCTCTCCCGTTCGTGGATGGGCGAGGCTCAAAAGCTCAGCTCGCTGGGTTAGTTTTTTCAGAAGCAGGCGCGTTTGCGACCCGATATCAGGAAAAGCCGAATCGCAATCAGGATCCAGTCGACAGCGCTCAAAGATACCATCTAGTGCCGCTTGCGCATGTAGTGCCAACTCGGGTCCTAGTATTGTCTCAGGTGCCACGACGCCATCCAGCACCATGCTCCGTACGCGCTCTGGGTAACGACGAGCAAAATGTTGTGCGACTCGCGTGCCGTACGAAACCGCATAGATATTGAAGGTCTCGTAGCCTAAAAGTGCACGTACCGCTTCTAAGTCGCGGACGGCATGACTCGTGGTGTAGGCACTCAAATCATGCTCAAGAGCGAGTGCATCACGGCACTGCTCACTTTGGTCCAGAAACCGTGTGAGCTCCTGCTCCATCGATAAACCGGCGAGCTCGTCCAACTCATCGGCCGCGCAACGTAAAGGTGTTGAGCGACCGGTCCCACGCTGATCAAGTAACAAAATGTCGCGGGTGCGACCGATGCGGGCAAAGACGCTGGCCACTTGTGTATACATCGATTGGGCATCGCCGCCGGGTCCGCCGGCAAGCAGCACAATCGGATCGGAATGCTCTCGTCGACTGACAGCTGGCAACCTCACCAGCGAGAGACGAATTCGTCGAGGGGCTCCCACCCGTTCAGCGAGCTCGATCTCCAGACACTCTGCCGCAAAACTTTGAATTTCATCAGCATGCGTCAGTTGGCAGGGCACAAAATCGCCGACAGCGCGAGCTTGCAGCTGCGCAGCCGTACCGAGCGCCTCTACGTTGAGCGTCTCCGAGCGAGAGACTTCGTCGCTAGCAGCAAGGGTATGCGTCGGTATGCCAATGGAGATCAGCATCGCGCCGAACACATTCAACCATCGCCGAGGATTATGAGTGGTCACGGGCTGTTGTAGCCCCAGCAATCGCAACATCCGCTCACGGTAGAGCATGAATCCGTCGCGTCAAGTGCGTTCCAAGTCTAAGCATGGGCTGTCGGGGGTGTTGGGGTATGACGAGTCGGGCGCTAGAATCCGCGCCAATGGCCCAGAATGCTCAATTTGATGTCATTGTGATCGGCGGTGGTCACGCCGGCGCGGAAGCGGCGTTGGCGGCTGCGCGTATGGGCGCTCGCACGCTACTACTGACGCAAAGCATCGAAACGCTTGGGCAAATGAGTTGCAACCCTGCCTTTGGTGGCATCGGTAAAGGCCACTTAGTCCGCGAAATCGATGCGCTCGGCGGGGCGATGGCTCAAGCGGTCGATCTCGCAGGAATCCAATTTCGCACTTTAAATGCAAGCAAAGGCCCTGCGGTACGCGCGACCCGCGCCCAAGCTGACCGTCAACTGTATAAACAAGCCATGCGACATCGGTTGGAAAACCAACCCGGCTTGTCCCTGTTTCAGCAGGAAGTCGCCGATCTCATCGTCACGGGTGAGCAAGTCAACGGGGTTGTCACCGCAAGCGGCATTACCTTTCATGCCCCCACCGTCATTTTGACGGTCGGCACTTTTCTGGGCGGCCGCATGCATGTGGGTCTCGAACAGCAATCAGGCGGAAGGGCCGGTGATCCTGCCTCCAATCGCCTGGCGGCGCGGCTACGAGAACTTCCGCTACGGGTGGGTCGACTGAAAACCGGTACCCCGCCCAGAATTGACGGTCGCAGCATCGACTACAGCGTCATGGCCGCCCAGTACTCCGACGATCCCCTGCCGGTCTTTTCCTTTTTAGGCCGCGCCGAGCAGCATCCGCGCCAACTACCCTGCTTTATTACGTACACCAACGAACGTACCCACGACATTATCCGTGGCGGGTGTGATCGCTCACCGATGTTCACAGGTCGAATCGAGGGGACAGGACCGCGTTACTGCCCATCCGTCGAGGACAAGATTCATCGCTTTGCGGATAAATCATCCCACCAAATCTTTGTGGAGCCCGAGGGGCTGAACACTCATGAGATTTATCCCAACGGTATTTCCACCAGCCTACCGTACGACGTACAAGTAG
>CAZSRB010000046.1:3299-12716 GCA_964609065.1 uncultured Acidibacter sp.
ATTGACGATCTCATCACTCGGGGTGCGAGTGAGCCTTACCGAATGTTCACAAGTCGGGCAGAACATCGCCTGCTCCTGCGCGAGGATAATGCGGACCTAAGACTTACACCCTTTGCGCACGAACTCGGCTTAATTGATGAAGAACGCTGGGCATTCTTTGAGCGCAAACGGGAAGCCGCTGACCGCGAAGTCGCACGCTTACAACGAGTCTGCGTCAAACCTGCGGTAGCCTTACCCTGGTCTGAACGGCATGAGTTGCCCGCGCTCTCACGCGAAGTCTCTGCGTTTGATTTGTTGCGTCGACCAGAAGTGTCTTACCCGCAACTGCAGGACTTGGCGCAAGACTGTGAAGGTCTAGCAACCGATGACCCGATGCCCTCACTGGCAGCACTCGATAGCCGACTCCCTGCTGCAGTCCGTTTGCAAGTAGAGGTGCGCGCCAAGTACGCAGGCTACATTGATCGCCAAACCGAAGAAATCGAACGAACCCGTCGTCACGAGTCGCTCAACTTGCCTCCTGATCTGGATTACGAGCGGGTGGCGGGCTTATCGAATGAGGTTAAGCAGCGATTAAGCGAATCGAGACCCGATACGCTCGGACAAGCATCGCGACTACCCGGGATTACCCCCGCTGCCGTTTCGGTACTCTTAATTCATCTCAAAAAGTCCGATCGCACCCGGCTCGACGCGCCCCAAAGCCGTACCGCTTAATCCGCTCACGACGTGTAACTACCGCGGAACGGTCGTTGAACGACTTGGCTGTGCGGTCGTCGTATTCATTGGTATGTTGAGCCTATTATTCAGTTAGAACATCACCGTCCCAGCGGGGCGGGCATTTGCGGGGGCTCACAACATGACTACAGATACCCAAGTAAGAGCAGACGGCACCTATCCCACCGAAGCGCTGCGTCAAGATGCGATCACGGCAGCCGTTGTACAAACCCGCGTGACGGGTGTAGAGGGTGAGAACCCTGCACCGGGTATTCGTCGTAATCTCGATTATTTTTTGGAATCGATCGATATCGCTCAAGGTTATGGTGGGCGCTGCGATTTATTGCTATTTCACGAATTTCCCATCACCGGGTTCACTAATTGGACTCGTGATCAGCACTATAATTTATCGATTGAAGTGCCAGGTCCAGAAGTCGCCGAGGTATCGAAGAAGGCACAGCAATATAATTGCTACATTATCTTTGGAACTTACGCCAAAGATCCTGTGAATTGGCCAGGGCATATCTTACATCTGATGGTGATGTGTAAGCCGGACGGCAGTGTGGTGTCACACTGGAAGCAGCGCAACGTACGCGGCATGTTCCCCGGCTCTGAGCAATACACCTCAGTGATCTATGATGTTTATGATCGCTTTGTCGAGATGTACGGGCTCGATGCGGTCGTGCCCGTTGAGCGTACCGACATTGGCAACATTGCGATGTCAGCGGTGCAATTTGAACCAGAGCTGTTTCGCTGCATGGCATTCAAAGGTGCTGAGATTATCTGTCGTGTCGCCACCGGTGGATTCGAATGGGACGATATGCGATTAACGTCCTACCACAATAGTCTCTACACTCTGGTGGCCAATAATTCGGTTGCGACTCATGAGCGCAACCCTGGATTTTTTGAGGACACCGGCTATGGTGGACCCGGTCGATCTTCTATTTTCGGTCCACGTGGGGTAGTGCTTGCCAAAGCAGGTGCGTTCGAAACACGCGAAGCGGCGCGTATTCCGATTGCCGAATTCCGTACGAAACATCGGATTCCGGACCTGCATCTAACGCTCTACAAACCCATCTTCGATCAGTATGTTGAACGATATGCCCCGAATGGCTACCTAGATTATCTACCTAAAGATAAACGCGAAGCGTTCAAACACTTCGTGTCACGCGCAAAATGGCAGCACTACTGGTAACACTCGGCGAGGCCACATAGCGAATACTTGCGTGCGATGTCGTGCTCGCGGATGAGTTCACCCGTCTCAATATCTCTTTGTTGCAAGATGCCATCAAAGAAATTACTGAGCCAGAACTTCCCGGACTCTGCTGATGCTTGTAGACGCGACCAGCCTTTACGCTCTGGTATGTCATAGCGCCGTATCAATTGTCCGGCTGAATCAAACATAGCCGCGCCCATACCCGTTGCCATCAATAAGCGTCCATCGGGCAAGCAGGTGAGTCCGTACGTACCGTCGGTCGTATCGTCAGGTAAGCACAGCCAGTCGGCCAATTGTTCTCGGCGCTGCAGATCAAAACGCATCACTCGTCGGCCCGTCTCTGAAACATAGACGAGAGTCCGGCCGTCGGGTGCGAGGCTCATATGTGTCACGCCATGAAAGCGAAACTTACCACCATCAATGCTGACGGCGAGCGGCTCGGCTGTCGCCTCATCGCGCGAACAAAGATAGGCCTTAGGCTTCGGCTGGGCGGGATCCTCCCCATGGGTACTATGAACTCCTGCAACGAAGCGCCCATCGGGTAGAAACTGAATCGAACCGATACGTGCCTTGGGTAGAAACTCAAAGCTCGGCAGACGTTGACCATCTGCGGCAAAGCGCGTCACATCATGCGCGCTGGGATCGGCTGCCCAAAGCTCTTGGTGGCGATGATCAAACGCGAGTCCAATGACCAAGCCCACGTTGCCAGTGCGTAATTCACCTTTGAGAACGAGGTCATGATCATAGTGGAGAATGCGACCTGGGCCGCTATGACGACGTAGATCAACATTCTGATCATCAACATCGGTCGCCGCCAAAAAAATATCGCCTTCGACAAAGCTCATGGGGAGGACTCCAAGAGGTGGCATGCGGTCACACCACCCTCAACAGAATGGAAATCGGGAACTCGGACGCCACAGCGCACTGTCGCCTGGGGGCATCGCGTTCGAAACACGCAACCAGAAGGGGGTTGTAGCGGTGATGGCAATTCCCCCTGTAATACCGTTCGAGGGCGCGACCGCTCAGTTGCGGGATCCGGCACGGGCGCTGCATCAAGTAGTGCGCGGGTATAAGGATGGCGCGCATCAGAAAATAACGCGTCTGCAGTTCGGTATTCCATGGTCTTACCGAGATACAGCACGAGCACTTGATCGCTCACATGACGGATGACGGATAAGTCATGGCTGATAAATAAACACGCGATACCCAGCTCTCGCTGCAACTCGGACAATAAATTGAGTATCTGCGCGCGGATCGATACATCCAAGGCGCTGACCGACTCGTCACAAATCAATAACTTGGGTTGGCCGATGAGCGCGCGGGCAATGTTAGCGCGCTGACATTGTCCACCCGAAAACTCATGGGGATAACGATTCGCTAATTCCGGGCGTAATCCGACACGCCGCATGATCTCAGCGACCTGCGTCTGACGCGTCGCTGAGCTCCATTCGGGGTGAAAGAGCGCCAATGGCTCACCGATTTGCTCACCCACTGTCATACGCGGATTGAGACTAGCGTAAGGGTCTTGAAAGACCATCCGCACGTCACGTCTCAGAGCCTGCATCTCGTGGGCTGTAAACGTGTTGACATCTTTACCCTGCCAAAGAATTCGGCCCGAAGTGAGGGGTACAAGCTTAAGTACGGTACGCGCTAAGGTTGACTTACCACAGCCGGACTCCCCCACCACGCCGAGCGTCTGACCTGGCTGTAGTTGACAGCTGACCCCATCAACCGCTTTGACACTAAGTCCCTGCCTACGCGCTTCACCGCGCACCGGGAAATGGACGCGAATATCATTGAGCTGCAAGAGAGGAGTAGAGGAGGACATCAGGCGGGATCTCCTTGATCACGCCCGGGGTCATACCCAGAAAGTGGATGCCAGCAGGCGACTCGCGCGGAGTCCAAAGATATCAGGGGTGGATACTCGCTGACACAATTAGCTTGTGCGTGAGCACAGCGGGGCGCAAATGCGCAACCGGGCGGCAAAGCAACAAGATCAGGCGGTTGACCTTCTATTGCGGGCATCGTCAAAGCGCGGCGCTGATCTGAACGCGGCAGACAATCGAGGAGAGCCCGGCTGTACGGGTGGCGAGGTGATGCAAACAAAGATTCGACTGGGGCTGACTCTACGGTGCGGCCCGCGTACATCACCATGACCTGATCGCAGGTACCTGCCACCACACCCAAATCATGCGTCACTAGCAGCATCGCGGTACCGGTGTGCTCAATGACTGCTCGGAAAATGCCGAGTACGTCGGCTTGTACGGTGACATCGAGCGCAGTCGTCGGTTCATCTGCGAGGACGAGCGCGGGTTTCAAAATGAGGGCGAGTGCGATCATGATCCTTTGACGCATCCCGCCAGAGAGCTCAAAGGGATACATGGAAAAACGTCGCTCCGGATCGGCGATCCGTACCCGCTCCATGATTTCGAGCGCTCGCCGCCGAGCCGCAATCTGATCTTGCTGCTCATGAACGCGTAGGAGCTCACACAGCTGACTGCCGACGGTGAGATGGGGCGTCAGCGCGGTCATCGGATCTTGGAAAATCATGGCGATCCGCCGACCGCGCAATCTGTTCCAAGCCTGACGGCCGGTACCGAGCAACTCTTCGCCCTCGAAACGGATACTGCCTTCAACGATGGCTGAATCGCTCAGGAGTCCAGCGAGTGCTAAGCAGGTCTGTGTCTTACCCGAGCCGGATTCACCCACTAAGCCGAGACATTGCCCGCGATCCAATGTAAATGACACCTCATCGACCGCGCGCAGTTCGCCGCGTGGCGTGCGATAACGGACGGAGAGGTTTCGGCACTCGAGTAAGCTCACGATTCAACCTGTACCGCTAACATTTGACCTCGCAAGACCCACACCAACGCTAACGCGGGCAGCATTGCCAGCGCCGCCAATAAAAAGGGCGCATCTAACCCCCAACCGGCATAGATCAAGCCGGACAAAGCGCCACCCATAAACCGAGCCAAGCTGGTCGATGACTGCAAGGTGCCGAGCAGCATTCCCCGTGCATGGGCGGGCGCCCGCTCAGCGAGCAAAGATTGCAAACTTGTCATGAATAAGGCGGTCGCAAAAGCGGATACCGCCATGGCCCCCCAGACATTCATGATGGAGTCGCTCCAAGCAAGACCCATCCAGCTCGCAGCGAATCCCAGTACGGCTACACCCACGAGCCGCGACTCACCCCAACGAGTCGCCAAACGACCCGTCACCTGTAATTGCATGATCGCGATCAATAAACCATGAAAGCCGATGAGTAAGCCGATGTCACGACTATCGGCCGCAAACTTATCGAATAACCATAATGCGAATAGGGTCTCACGCATCGCTGAAAATGCGATGACCCACCAAGCCAGTATCAAAATACATTGCACCCACCGTTCAGACCACCATACAAACGGTGCGACGCTCGCGCGTACTGTTGATGATGCGGCGCTTTGCTTGGACCGATGAGCATCAGATCGACTCTCAGGTAACCATAGGTAAATTGATACCAAAGAAATGGTGGACAAAGTGGCCGCGGCCAAGGCGGGCGCGACCAAATTAGCCGTCGCAGGATCGCCCGGGCCGGCCAAGATACCGCCAATGAGTGGACCGAACGTTAAACCCAATGCAAACGCTGCGGAAATGCTCGCTAATGACCGAGTCCGATCTTTGGCCGGAGCGATGTCCGACACATACGCGTAGGCCGCAGATAAATTTCCAGAGGTGAATCCTGACAGGATGCGTGACAGCACTAGCACCCAGACGGACCCGGAAAGCGCCAATAAGACGTATGCCAGTGCATGGCCCGCCATGCTTAGCATGAGCACCGGTCGGCGGCCGACCCGATCACTCCAACGACCTAATAACGCCGCCCCCACAAATTGGAACAGTGCATGCAGCGAGATAACCAAGGTCAGCCAACCCGTAGAAATCCCGAGTCGCACACCGTAGAACGGGATCAACGGCATCAGAATACCTAGCCCAAGGAGGTCAACAAACACGACCCCAAATAGCACGGCCATCCTTAGCCGATATGACGGTATCTCGCCGCTAGCGCTCGACATACCACTCGCTCACTGCGGTGGGTTAGCTCTGCGCACTACGTAATGGGACCGCTTTATGCACCCAATTATTGGGGTCTTCTCGCCGCGCTGGGGATGGAATCACCATAATTCGACGGGACTGCTCAGCAAGCATTTTTTCAACGTCGATTTCCCAGCCTCTCGACGCCCACTCTCGCACCTTACTGCGAAACTGAAACTCCATCCCATCCGTCTCGGTCAAAAACTCTTCGCTCGCCGAAGCTGGCGGAAACACAGGCCGAATAGCTTCGACCACATCGGTGTCTTCTTTGACAGCTTTCATAATGCTGGCCAGACGCTCTTCGTCTTGTGCAGGATCCATCAAGAAGTTGCGCGCCTGCACGCCAAAGGTCCGCGTACGAAAAGCATCAATCGGCACTTTCACCGAAAAAGTGATGATCGACATGCCTTCCTGAAATACTGGCTGAATGCGATGACAGACACCGACCAGGCTGAACTCTAGTGATACGCTGGTGAACCCTCGATCGGGATTGAGCACCTTGGCCATCTCACCCGTTTTTTGTTCGACTTTCGGGGCTGGCCGACGACGCTCAACGCGACCGCCGTGCTCAGTCGGCTGGATGGGAACCACCATCACCTTAGGCGAGCGGCGCGTACCAAAGGTCGGATGTACAAAATTGATATGCGCCGTATCCAAAGAATTTTCTTCAAAGCGCTGCCAATTGACATTGGCCTCCGCGCGATAAGGAATTAACCGCCAGTGTTCAGGATCATCGAACTCTGGGAGTAAATCGGGGATGGCGGGGCGCTCTGATTCGGGCAGGTCGCCCAAAAAGACCCATACCCAGCCATATTTTTCTTGGGTGGGGTAAGAGTCAATGCGCACACGCTTGGGAATTTCCGCATCCTCGCCTAAGGCGGGGATTTTCACGCAGCGTCCCGAGGCATTGAATTCCCAGCCGTGGTACGGGCAGGCAATGTGATCGCCCTCTGTTGTGCCATTGCACAACGCCGCACCACGATGACAACAGGTATTCGCTAGGCAAACAGCCTGACCCGCTGAATCTCGGAACAGTACAAAATCGCAACCGAGCATTCGGGTGCCGAAAGGCTTATCTGCCACGACTTCGGACGACAAAGCCGCGACGTACCAATTATTGATCAGCATTTCGACCTCCGGGGTGTCTGCGTACCCGACGACGGGCACGCTATAAATCCTTTATATGACAAATAATACATTGATTCAGACTCAAACTCGCGCTCGGCCGCCACGCGTGCGCGTCAAACGGATGTGATGGTCGTAATGATCACCGCGGTAATAGGCGATCAAACGCTCGACAGGCCGCTGTCGACTATCAAACACCACAAGACGGATACGAACC
Source organism: uncultured Acidibacter sp. (assembly GCA_964609065.1). Classification (GTDB taxonomy): domain Bacteria; phylum Pseudomonadota; class Gammaproteobacteria; order Steroidobacterales; family Steroidobacteraceae; genus UBA964. The sequence goes on from CAZSRB010000046.1 coordinate 10,643, forward strand.
AATGGGGAGCCGACCGGCACATCTAATAGACGCGCCGATTGCGCATCGGCGAGCGTCGCGCCAATTAGCTGATCTGCCCAAGCGATATCCACCCCCTTGCGTTCCAGCAGAGTGAGCATCGGATGAGTATTGAGCTCCGAGGCAGCAAAGCGAATTTTCAGATTCCCTGGAATAAAGGTTTCGATGAAGCCAATCGGTCGCCCATCCAGTAAGCGTACGTGCGCGGCGCGCTGTACCGATGCGCCCTCTGGCAGCCGCAGATCCCGAGCCGTTTCGATATCCGCCCGTAGCCACTCGACCGTCGCATCACGTAATCGCGTATTCGCGCCTAGTCGTCGCACCTTACGCAGTAACTGTTCCATGTCACCCTGAACCGGTGCGTCGGCCAAATCTTCGGTGACGAAGGTGCCACGCCCAGGGCTACGATAAATCAAGCGCTCATTTTCTAAGAGCGACAACGCCTTTCGTGTCGTGATCCGCGATACTTTGAATAAAGCGCCAAGCGCCTCTTCCGTCGGTAATTGACTGCCTGCCCGATAGCGACCTTGAAAAATCCAGTCGCGTAAGACCGCATGAATGTAGAGATATCGAGGGCCACGCGTGTCGCTAACAAATGGCTTGAGCGGAACCCTAGAGATCGACCGACGAGATTTTTTTGGAATAGCTGACATGAGATGAACGGCTCAGGGTGCAAGTTGGGTATCGGTCGACACCGCCGACGCACGCCGTTGTGGAATCCACATGGCAAGGACGCCAAAGAGTAAAAAGACTAACAGCACGCCCAGCATCGCACCGGGGTAATTCCAAGGCTCCAGCCAGATCTCCTCGTAAAATCCGTAACGTGGAAAAAATTCACCCAGCGGAATCCATAAAATCGCTTTAGTGGGAATGGCGTAGCGAATCGCGGCCATCACGCGAGTGAAATGAAACAATCGGTAGAGTAGGTAACCACCCCACACCAGCAATAGAACTAATAAGCCATACGTCACGGGGTGTTGGTAACCCAAATAACGGGCATCGCCCATGAATAATGAAGCGGCGTAGCAAAACCAAAGGACCGTCAAGGTTTCCATGAAGGTAATACGACCGTAGTTCCGATCGATCGCCGCCGCCTGCTGCGGCTTACCGAGATTCAGGTGTAAGCGTCTTTGAAGCCAGCGAAATGCGTTACAGCGCGTATCACGGTCCAATACGAAGTAAACCAATATCGCAACGCATATGCCGACCGAACCTTGTATGAACAGTAGATTCATCGGCCGGCGCGCGCCTTCGATATCGGCCATCGGCAAATTCAACGAGATTTCATTGAACTTAAAGGCATATGCCGCCCAACCGGTCCACATCAATAGAGCCGATAAATAGCCGAGTAGCGTCGCGCCACTTTCTCGTGGATGACGTACGGCCATCCACAGTAGCACCAACGAGAAAAGGCCCAGAGGGAGTAAGCCCATAAACGCCTGCTCACGGCCCAGTACACGATATGCGCCCACGCTCAAACTATGAGTGAGCGGTGTCCCCAAAAATGCCACCAACAAGGCCAAAAGACCGATCCATGGCGGCTGATGCCAACGACTCATTGATAGGGTTCTTGTGGTCATGACTTCCCCGTTCGCATCACACATGGCACTTGCAGCGCCTTTGTATTATCGATATAACAATTTTTCGCCTTCGCTGCGCAAGCTTTATTCATGAGTTCTAGGTACGGTCGCATGCGTTCACTGAAATATGTTTTAGCCCTTGTTTTGCTCCTCACGGGTTTCGCTGGCGAGATCAGCCAGGCCTCCGTGTTGGTTCGCGGTATCGGTAGCGAACCTGAGAGCTTTGATCCTCACAAGGCCGTCGGCACGTCGGCCTCAGTCATCACATACGACTTGTTTGAGGGTCTCGTGACTGTCGATGCACGCGGCGAAGTTGCGCCGGGCGCGGCTGAGTCATGGACGACCAATGCAGATCGCTCGGTATACACCTTCAAGCTTCGTCCTGGTTTGAAATGGTCAGATGGCACAGCCTTGACGGCTGAAGACTTTGTCTATTCCATGCGTCGGTTATTGATGCCGCAGACCGCGGCGCGTTA
>CAZSRB010000046.1:12816-14371 GCA_964609065.1 uncultured Acidibacter sp.
CTGAATCAAGTCAAGGTTAGCGAAGTCACCTACGTCCCCTTAGAAGATGACAATGCGAGTCTAAAGCGCTTTCAATCCGGCGAACTAGATGTCACCCAAAGATTTCCGCCAGCGCAACTCGATCGCCTACGTAAGGCCAAATCTCCAGCACTTCGGGTATCACCCGGGCGCGGCAGTACGATGCTCGCTTTAAATACCAAGCGCGCGCCGTTTGATGATCCCCGCGTCCGTAAGGCGCTTGCGCTTGCGCTTGATCGCGATGTGCTAACTCAAAGAATCCTACGGGGTTCGGCTGAGCCAGCTTACTCTTTAGTACCCACCAGTATCAGCAACTATCAAAGCGATATTCCAGACTGGTCAAAGAAGCCTTTGTCAGCGCGACAACAAGAAGCCAAGGCCTTGCTAGCACAAGCAGGATATGGGCCTGGCAAGCCACTCAAATTTACCATGCAGTATTACACTGAAAGTAAAACCCGCACGTTAGCGGTCGCTATGGTATCGATGTGGCGAGCAGTCGGCGTCAATTGCGAGCTTATCAACAAGGATCTCGGCGCGATTATCTCTTCGGTACAGTCCTTGAACTACGAGGTTTCACTTTATGCGTGGTACTCGTCGTTTGACGACCCAGGAACGTTCCTTGATTTATTGATGACCAAAGAACGCCGCTCAATCACCGGCTACTCGAATAGCGACTACGATGCAGCAGTACGCGCTGCCAATCGGCAGGCAGATCCTGCGGCACGCAGCAAATCCTTGGCTGCCGCTGAAACCATCTTGATGCGCGATATGCCTGTAATTCCACTTTTTTTTGCAGAGGGCCAAAAGCTGGTGGGTCCGCGGGTCGAGGGTTGGATCGAAAATAGCCGAGGTGCGAATCTGACGCGTTATCTCGCGCTCAAAGGCAGCTAAGTGTGACGCGCTATCTGCTCACCCGTATCGGGGTGATGGTGCCGACGTTTTTGATCATCGTCACCTTATCGTTTTTTTTGATGCGCGCGGCACCGGGTGGGCCATTTGATGCGGACGCACAGCTCGCGCCGGAAGTCCTTGAAAATCTTCGCGCCGCTTATGATCTCGATAAGCCGTTGTGGTCACAGTTTGGCATTTTTATTTCGGGTGTCTTACAAGGAGATCTGGGGCCATCCATTGGTTACCCGGACTACACGGTCTCGGAGCTCATCGCCATCGGCCTGCCGGTCAGCTTAAAGCTCGGACTCACGGCGCTCACCCTCGCGGCACTGCTGGGCACGGCGCTCGGTGTCGTGGCGGCGTTGAACCAAAACCGTACGCTCGACTACGCCATCAGCACCTTGGCGATGACGGGGATCGCTGTGCCCACCCTGATCACCGCTCCGGTGCTGACACTCTTATTTGGCGTGATCCTTAAATGGCTTCCCGTCGGTGGCTGGGGGGAGGGTGATTGGCGGCATATGGTGTTACCAGTGACCGCGCTGGTGTTGCCGCAGCTAGCGATTGTGGCGCGACTCGCTCGAGGAAGCCTGCTTGAAATCTTGAATCAGCCCTTCATTCGCACGGCACGCGCCTGTGGCTTGCC